>NZ_CP110678.1:307500-608437 GCF_026167545.1 Sphingomonas sp. S1-29
GTCGATGGGAACACGGTTAATATTCCGTGACCTGGTGGTGTGTGACGGATCTCGTGTGTTGTACGTCCTTATTGGATTGGACGTGCTTCGAAGAGGTCCCAGGAAATAGCCCCACCGTATAGACCGTACCCGAAACCGACACAGGTGGTCAGGTAGAGTATACCAAGGCGCTTGAGAGAAGTGTCCTGAAGGAACTCGGCAAATTGCCTCCGTACCTTCGGAAGAAGGAGGCCCTATATAAGCGCAAGCTCTTATGGGGGGCACAGGCCAGGGGGTAGCGACTGTTTAGCAAAAACACAGGGCTCTGCTAAGTCGGCTTCAAGACGACGTATAGGGCCTGACGCCTGCCCGGTGCCTGAAGGTTAAGTGGAGGAGTGCAAGCTCTGAAATGAAGCCCAGGTAAACGGCGGCCGTAACTATAACGGTCCTAAGGTAGCGAAATTCCTTGTCGGGTAAGTTCCGACCTGCACGAATGGCGTAACGACTTCCCCACTGTCTCCAGGACATGCTCAGCGAAATTGAATTCTCCGTGAAGATGCGGAGTACCCGCGGTTAGACGGAAAGACCCCGTGCACCTTTACTGCAACTTCAGAGTGGCATTAGGAAAGAACTGTGTAGCATAGGTGGGAGGCTTTGAAGCGTCGGCGCCAGCTGACGTGGAGCCATAGGTGAAATACCACCCTGTTGTTTTCTGATGTCTAACCTAGAACCGTTATCCGGTTCAGGGACCCTCTGTGGTGGGTAGTTTGACTGGGGCGGTCGCCTCCTAAAGAGTAACGGAGGCGTGCGAAGGTTGGCTCAAGACGGTTGGAAACCGTCTGTTAGAGTGCAATGGCATAAGCCAGCCTGACTGCGAGACTGACAAGTCGAGCAGAGACGAAAGTCGGTCATAGTGATCCGGTGGTCCCTCGTGGAAGGGCCATCGCTCAACGGATAAAAGGTACGCCGGGGATAACAGGCTGATGATTCCCAAGAGCTCATATCGACGGAATCGTTTGGCACCTCGATGTCGGCTCATCACATCCTGGGGCTGGAGCAGGTCCCAAGGGTTTGGCTGTTCGCCAATTAAAGTGGTACGTGAGCTGGGTTCAGAACGTCGCGAGACAGTTTGGTCCCTATCTGCCGTGGGCGTCGAAATTTGAGAGGAGTTGACCCTAGTACGAGAGGACCGGGTTGAACATACCTCTGGTGTACCTGTCGTTCCGCCAGGAGCGCAGCAGGGTAGCTATGTATGGACGGGATAACCGCTGAAAGCATCTAAGCGGGAAGCCTCCCTCGAGATAAGATTTCACAGGACGGTCGAAGACCACGACCTTGATAGGCTGGATGTGGAAGTGGAGTAATCCATGGAGCTAACCAGTCCTAATTGTCCTATTCGCGCTTGAAGAGTCCCACCATCAATGACAGCGCTGCTGTCTTGGATCGTGGATGATATCTAAGACCTTGCACGGGCATTGATTTGAAAACCCAAAGACTACACCGGCTTCATTGCTTGGTGGCTATAGCGTCTGTGACCCACTCGATCCCATCTCGAACTCGAACGTGAAACCAGACTGCGCCGATGGTACTATCGTCTAAGCGATGGAAGAGTAGGTCGTCGCCAGGCATTGCAGCCGGTGTTGTCTTTGAGAAAAACCCATTCATATGTCATGCCGCCCGCCGGTCCCCGCAAAGGGCCGCCGGGCGGCTAAACGTCTTTGGCGCGGGGTGGAGCAGCCCGGTAGCTCGTCAGGCTCATAACCTGAAGGTCACAGGTTCAAATCCTGTCCCCGCAACCAACGTCGACGACACTCCCAGCCCCGTAGCGCAAGCTCCGGGGCTGTCGTCGTTTGTGGGGCTCCGTCTTGTCCCGAACGCCTAGCCACTCCAGGATGGCGCGAACTCGCCGCGCAATGCGACCTCGACTTCGCCACGTTTGGAGCCGGGCGTCAGCGTCACGCGATCGAAGAGACCTCGGATAGCATCAGCGGCCTCGTCGCGATCTGCCGGACGGTTGAGCGCTTCGGCCAACCGCTCAACCTTCTTTGCGTAGATGCCGGCAATATTCGGGTGAATGTCAGGGGTGTCGGCCGGGAACAGCTGCATAGCTGCTTTCAGAATCTTCTCCTCGGCCTCGAGACCGAGCAGGCGGTCCATCAGCGTTTCACTGTATCGCCCGTTCTCGATCGCATCGACGATGTCGCTCTTGCCCTTTTTAATCCTGGTTAGCTTGGCATTGGCTGCTGACCGGGTTGCGCGCTGCGTATGGTTGAGGCGGTTCGTCTCCTCGACGAAGCCGCGGATCGCTTCGGTGACCATGTCGGGAGCCATCAAGCGGTCCTGTAGCCCCGCAAGAACGCGCTGCTCGAGGCTGATGCGGGTGATCGTGCGGCTGTTGTCGCGGGCTCCTGTGTCATTGTGCGTCGAGCAGGCGAAACGCCCTTGGCCACGCAGCGAGTAAGGGCCGCCACAGGTGCCGCAATGAACAAGGCCGGACAGTAGCGATTCAGGTCGTACCGTGCCACGTAGTCCTATCGCTTTTCGCGTTGCTTCGATGGGACCGGCGTACTCGATAGACAGGCGCGCCTGTCTGGCCTTTGCTGCTTCCCAGAGAGCGTCATCGACAATGCGCAGCTCGGGAACTGCGGTGATGATCCAGAATGCCTTCGGCGTTGAGGCGTCGGGCGATGGTTTGGGGGCTCACGCCGTTTGCGAATTCGCGGAAGACCCGGCGGATGATTTCGGCTTGCACCAGGTTGATACTCCGCTCGCCGCGAATAGGCTCGCCGTCGCTGTCGAACCGCTTCACGACGTCATATCCGTAGCAGAGACCGCCGCCGGCTTTGCCCTTTTCGACCCGGCCGCGCATGCCACGATGCGTCTTCTTCGCGAGATCCTTTAGAAACAGCGCGTTCATCGTCCCCTTCAGGCCGACATGGAGTTCGCTGATTTCGCCTTCTGCAAGCGTCACCAGTGTGACGCCGGCGAACTGAAGGCGCTTGTAGAGCGTGGCGACGTCGGCCTGGTCGCGGCTGACCCGGTCTAGCGCTTCAGCAAGGATGATGGTGAAACGGCCAGCCTGCGCGTCCTGGATCAGCTGTTGGATGCCTGGGCGCAGCGTGATGCTCGCGCCCTAGATCGCGGCGTTCAGCCTTCGCGCGCTGCCTGTTCGCCGCAAATCCTGAATTGGTCGTCGATCGACGACGCGCTCTGCAGATCGGAGGAATAGCGGGCGTATAGCGCAGCTCGGGTCATGGCTCGTCTCCAAACACGGTTGCTGCATTCGACGACGCGGCAGTCTGTTTACCCTTCCTTTTGATTGTCTCTAGAGGCCTGGTGAAGATCAAGCCCGATTTGTCGACCGAGTAATCGAGCGACGCGGGCTATAGGTACATCGGATGACGGGGGAGGGGTCCCAATTTGTTGCTTCTTGTCAGCGGGCGATCGATGCCTTGTCACCGTTGATCGTCGACATGATAGATCGCCCGGTTCCGCAGCCAGGTTACGATCGTCGAGTCGTGCCAGCCGATGCAGCGCATTGAGATGTGTACACGCTTCGGAAAGGTGCCGTTGTCGAGCTTGCGATAGAGCGTGGAACGGCTGAGCCGTGTACGGGTCAGCACCTTGGGAAGTCGCAAGATGCGGTCTGGTATTCCAGTCACGCGCTCGCTTCCTGTTTGCGGTAGCGCGAAAGAAGATCGAGTGAAAACCTTGGCAGCTCAAGGCCGTGGGACGGCAATAGCCAATGATCACCAAAGAGAGCGCAAGAACGCCCATTAAAGCCGCTATCGGCCCTACCCACCGGCTATCGGCTTTATCGAACCTAAGCCGGCGAAGCTCCGCGTCTAGGCGGCGTGGACAAATTGTTCGACGCGAGTCTTGGTGGTTGATTCAAGGCTTCCTTTTGGAGGCGGGGTTGAGCCGGGGTGATCTGAGCGAAGCTGAGTGGCGTGTTTTGAAGGGTTTGCTGCCGATCGATGCGGCAAACCGGGGGCCTGGGCGGCCGCCCGAAGAGAACCGTTCGATCATTAACGGCATCCTCTGGCGGCTACGGTGCGGCACGCCTTGGCGCGATGTGCCGCCCAAATATGGCAACTGGAACACGATTTACCGGCGGTTTCGGCGCTGGAGCGAGGCCGGGGTGTGGGAGGCCGTATCGGTCACGCTGGCGGAGATGATGGCCGACAGCGGCCACTATAGCATCGACAGCACCACTGTTCGCGCTCACGTCTCGGCAGCGGGCGGAAAAGGGGGGCTCATCGACGCGCTCTTGGCCGCTCGCGGGGCGGGTTTACCAGTAAGCTTCACTGTCTGGCAGATGCCCGAGGGCGACCGCTCGCCTTCCACCTGACGGTTGGCGAAGCGGCCGACTGCAAGGCCTATGATACGCTGACCGCCCTGCCCGAGCAGGTGCCCAAGGCGCTGCTAGCCGACAAAGGGTATGACGCCGACGCCATCCGCGCTGACCTTGCAGGCCGCAACATCCAGGCGGTCATCCCGGGCCGTTCGAACCGCCGTATCAAGATCGAACTTGATCGGGGGCTCTACAGGGAGCGAAACCACATCGAGCGCTTCTTCGGTCGCCTGAAAACCAACCGCGCCATCGCAACCCGATATGACCAACTCGCCGAAAGCTTCCTCAGCATGGTCCACATCGCCGCCGCCAGATACTGGCTCAAATTTGTCCACGCCGCCTAGCCGTCCGAGGTGACCCAGCCTTCGTCCTCCTCCAGTTGCGCGATCGCGCGTCGGACCATAGCCGTCGCTTGCATAGGCTTCCGTGGTGCAGGAGTAGGCGTCGCAGCGGAGCCGCCTGCCGCCTTATCGCTGGTGACTGAGGCTGGGGAAGCAGGTTCCCAGTCAAGACGAAGCGCTTGCAGGCCTTTCGGAAGCTCTTGGGGGTCTTAGCCGCACCGAAGACAAACACGTCGAAACCCTGCTCACGAACGCGCGCCGCGAGGCGGGTAAAGTCGCTGTCCGACGACACGAGGCGGCAGCCAGCGAAACGTCCGCTGTGCAGCAGGTCCACCGCGTCGATAACCAGAGCGATGTCAGACCCATTCTTGCCCACCGTCAGCGCAAAGTTTTGCTGAGGGATCATCGCGTGGTCGGCGAGGATTTCCCGGCGCGCTGGATGCTGCGCAAGCCGATATGGCAAGCGATGTCCCGCCCTGCGGAGCGGAAGCACCGACGTGCATCGCGGTTGCGCAGCGTACGCGATGTGCAATAGCGTGCAGTATGTCGCAGCTTCTGCCCATGATGCTCGCCGCCGCCTTTTCGCAGGCAGCCACATCGCCGGCAGAGCAAACCACTCCCGCCGATCCGGCCCCTGTCGTTTGGACCGGCACGCTGCCCCGGCGGCCGGGCGAGGACGAGATGCTTGTCCTCTTGCAGCCGGCTGGGGGGCCGCCTTCGGTCGCGTTGCGCCGACCGCACAAGGAAGGTCCGGTTTCCTGGGGACCACTACCGCTCTTTTCCGACCTGTTAGCTACCGCGCAGCCGGTCAGCTTCGGCAGCGATGGACGGTGCGAGGTTGGCGCCACCGCTAAGGGCAATCATCGTCTCGACTGTCGGCCGGGCACCTCGATTAGCGGGGCGACCTGGATGCTGGGGGGGCGGGTGCCGGTCGGCGGCGCGATCGGCGCGCAATTCTCGACCAGCGGTGATCGCCGCTTTCGCGCCGAGATTACTGCGCGCGGGGCCGATGCGACCTCCCCGGCGCTCCTTGCGACCGGCAACGACCGGCTACGCCTGCCCCAACCCGTGGCCGACCAACCGATACAGCTGGCGGTGTTCGGACCGACGGAGGGCGGCACGCTTGAACTGAACAGGCTCGAGATCGTGCCGAGCGCCACCCCCGCTGTGCGAAACGCCCTGTCGGCTTGGGCGTGGGAGGCCGATCTCTGGCGCAACGACCCGGCGGCATTGGTTGCCGCGGCGCGATCGCGCGGAATCGGGCGGCTGTTCGTCAGTCTCGATATCGCAAGGGGCGTGGTTCGCGACGCTCGGGCGCTTGGCCGCTTTGTCACCCTCGCGCGTGCCGCGGGGGTCGAGGTCGAAGCGGTCGAGGGGGATCCACGCATGGTCCAGCCCGAAGGGCTGCAGCAGGCTCGCGCGCGCGCCGAAGCCTTCGCGGCCTATCAACGCCGCGCGCGCCCGGCCGAACGACTGGCCGGGATCCAATATGACGTCGAACCCTATATCCTCCCCGGCTGGGGCAAGGGGCAGGAAAGCTATGACGGATGGGCGAGCGCCATCGTGCAGCTCGCCGCCGCCGCGGGCGAGCCGGTCGACCTGGTACTGCCGTTCTGGGTCGCGGGCTCGGCCGATGGCGCGGCGTTCCTGAACCGCGTCGCCCCTGCCGTGCGCGTGATGACCGTCATGTCCTACCGGACCGACGCGGCGGTGCTGTCGCAGATCGCCGAACCGTTGCTTGCCTGGGGGTCGCGGCACGGCAAGTCGATCAGGCTGTCGCTGGAGGCGGGTCCGCTGCCCGACGAGGTCGAGGAAGTCTTCATTCCCGCCGCCGCCGGGACGCTTGCGGTGATGCCCGGCCCGACGCCGCGCGTGCTGCAATTGGCGAGCGCGGGGGTCGTTCCCGGCGCGCGGATGTACCGGTTCCACCAGCGAACGACGATCCGCGGCAGTGCGCAGAGCTTTCTTGGTAGCGAAGCGCCGATGCTGGCGATGGCAACGGCGACCGCGCCGACCTTCTCGGCGTGGCCCGCCTTTAGCGGCTTTGCGCTGCACGGGCTCGACTGGTCGCGAGCGCCAGCGGCACCGTCTGCCGCCCCTTGATCTGATCGAGCGTCACGCTCGCCGGCGAGCGCTTGGGGAAGAGAATCTGCAGGCCGTTCAGCGTCGCGGGAGCGGCCACCTGGAGCGACTGCCCGTCATAGTCTATTTCAGCGAGGTCGCGCGCACGCCACCAATCGCCGAAGGTCCCCATCGGGACGATCCATAGCCGCCTGCGCATCCGCGCGATCAGCTGCCGTTCGAACGCCAGCTTGTGCCCGGTGATGTCGGGGTGGATCAGCACCACCGCGACCCCGCCATGGCGCGCGATCCGATCGATCACCGATACCGCCGCCTCGAGCCGATCGCCCAGCCGCGGCTGCTTTTCGTCCTCGATCGTGACCGGAAACTCCCATACCGGCAGCAACCCGCGGCCCGATCGGCCCAGGCTCAGCTGGAAGGGCAGGTGGGTCTGGGCATTGTTCGCGGTAAGCGTCGATGAATAGCGATAGCCCGTTGCCGCCAATGCTTCGGGCAGCGTCTCGGGATAGGCGAGATATCCCGGCCGGAACGAACGCACCTCGCCACCCAGCAGCCGATCGAGCAGAAATTTCGACACGCGCAATTCGCCAAAGACGCTGCCGCCGCGCACCGTGTTACGGCTTTGCACGAACGGCTGGTAGCGCGGGTAGCGCTCGTCGCCCGAACCGAGCGGGAATGCCTTGAACGCACGCGCATGCGATACGCTGTGGCTGCCGATTTCCATCCCCTGCGCGACGCGCTTCAGCGCCGGCAGATTGGCGTCGTCGAAGAAGATTTCGTCGTTCCAGTCGCGCACATATTTGGTCTGGATGAAGAAGGTCGCCGATGCGCCTGCGCGCCGGATAGCCTCGGCATAGACCGCCGCGTTCGCGACCGACCGCGCCGAATCGACGTCATGCGTCAGGATCAGGCTGCCCTCATAGCCGGCGGGCGCGGTGCCGATCAGATAGGGGTCGTCCTCCCCGGCGACATACAGGTCGCGCAGCCAGCGAAACAGCACGTCCATGCTCGGCTGATAGGTGTTGACGAAGCCGGGCGAGAACAGCTCGGCGCGGCCGTTCATCGCGCGCTGCGCGATCGACCCGGGATCGACCCCCAGGATGCACGCGCGTCCACCCACCCGCCGGCAGACCGCGGCCGGCGCGCCGTCTTCGAACCGGCCGACCACCTCGGCGGTCGTCGGCGCGATCGTCAGGCTACCGATGCGAACCTCGGCACGGTCGCTGCTGAACCGGGTGATCGCGTCCTCGCCGGCAGCCGACCCGGCCCAGCGGATCAGACTGTGCTGCCTGCCTGGGGTCTGGCCTTCGATACCGAACAACTCCTCTAACCCACCGCCAGCAAGATCGGTGGTCAATAACGTCCCGCCGCCGCGGATATGCTGCGCGAGCGCCTGGATCGCCGCCTTGGGTAAGACCTTGCCCGAGATACTGGGATAGGCGATCACGACCTGGTGGCGTAGCGCCTTGCTGGGGCTGGCGGTGAAGATCGCGGGCACGCCATGCGCCTTGAACCCGCGCACCAACCCCATCCAGTCGGCGTCGGGATCGGTGACCAACACCGCCAGACGGTTGGTACCGCCACCCACCGCGTCGAGCCGAAGCGGAACCGGGGGCGCAACCACGGAGGGGCGATCGGGCCCTTCGACGCCATCGAACCGGTAGCTGTCGGTCGGCCAGGGCTCCAGCGACCACAGCCAGGCGCCGACGCCAAGCGCGGCGAGGAGCAACAGCGCCCCTATCTTCTTCATCGCCGCCCCGGGTAGACTGGGTCGCGGGCCAGAGCCGCCCAACCAAGCTTCAACAACCGATCACCTTCCCTGGAAGCCGGCACGCGGCACCGCGGCCCAGCCGGTGCGACGGCGCAGATGGCGCCACATGCCGACCAGCCGGAAGGCGCTGTTCATCTGGCGATAGCCCAGATTCTCGACGATCGCTGTCAGCGCCAATATCGCCAGCCCCTTGGCGCTCGGGGTCCGCCGCACCTGCAATTCCTCATGGATCAGCGCGCCCAGGCTGAGAATAATACCGAACAACACGCTGAGCGCCAGGAAACTGAGCGCGACTTCGGGCGCGAGCAAGCCGAGCGCGAACAACGTAGGGATCAGCACATATCCTAGCACTTCGAGCGGCGGGCAGATGACGTCCTCCAGGATCATCATCGGCAGCGCGACCATGCCGATCCGGCCATAGCTTGGCCGCCCGATCATGTGGCGGTGCCGGGTAATCGTCTCAAGCGCGCCCTGTTGCCAGCGCGCACGCTGATTGCGCAGCCCCGCGATCGTCGCCGGCGCCTCGGTCCAGCACACGATCTCGGGCACGAAGGTGATGCGATAGCGCCGCTTCTGCTCGCGGCAGTGGCGGTGCAGGCGGGTAATGACCTCCAGATCCTCGCCGACCGTGTCATGGCGATAGCCGCCGATCTCGACCAGGGTCGAGCGACGGAACACCCCGAACGCCCCCGAAATCAGCGTCAGCGTCGCCCAGTTCGACGCCGCGATGCGCGAGATCAGAAAGGCGCGAAGATATTCGATCGTCTGGAAGCGGGGAATCCATCGGCGCGGCACCCCGACGGTCAGCACCTGCCCGCTCTCGACCTGGCACCCATTGGCGATGCGGATCGCACCCCCGACCGCGATCAGCGCGCCGTCGTCGGTCATGAAGGGCTCGGCCGCGCGCAGCAGGCCATCGGGTTCGATCATCGAATCGGCGTCGATCACGCACACCAGCGGCGTCTGCGCATAGCTCAGCCCGCAATTGATCGCGTCTGCCTTGCGGCCATTCTCCTTGTCGATCACGAAAAGCCGCGGGTTCGAGCGCGACTGGAACATCGCGATCGTCCGGGTCATGTGCAGCACGACATCGGTGTCGATCGTCGTCGGCTCGAGCGCGAACTCGCGGTGGAGCACTGCCATCGTGGCGTCCTTCGAGCCGTCATTGACCACGAACAGGCGGAAATCAGGATAGTTGAGCGCGAGCAGCGAGCGCACGCTGTCGGCAATCGTCAGCTCTTCATTATAGGCGGGTGCCAGGATCGTGACCGGATAGGAATAATCGACCTGCCGCGTCCACAGGTCGAGCGTCGTCCGCGTCGGCGCGGGTTTGCGCCACAAGCTGAACGAACTGGTTGCCAGCTGGAGCAGATAGATCGCGTTCTGCAAGCCCACAACGACGGTAATGACGACGGTCAGCAGCAATAGCGCGCCGACTCCCAGCCCGCCGGCCCGCTCGATCCAGTCGATCGTCGCGGCGTTCATGCCGCAGCCGTCGCTGCCGCGCGCGTGCCGCCCAGCGCGGTGAGTGCCTGGCTCGCGCGATACCGCACCCACCATTGCTCGTCGGTCAGCAGCGCCTCGAGCAGCGGCCGCGCTTGTTCCAGTCGCATTGTTCCCGCGGTCGACGCCGCCTGCACTCGGACGATCCATTCGGGATCGCCCAGCGCCGCCAGAACCTCGGGCGCCATCGAGGGGTGGCCGAGCCTGCGTGCCGAACGCAGCCCCTCGCACCGCATCTGCGGATCGGCATCCTGGATCGCCGATCGCAGCGCGGCAAAGCCATCGGGCTCGAACACCTCCCCCAACGCATCGGCAATCGCGAAGCGCGCCGGGCCGCTGCCATGTTTGCCCCACGCGGCGATCATCTCGCCCGGATGCTGCGCTGCCAGCGCGCGAAAGATGATCCGGTGGGCCGGCGCACGATAGGCACCGTCATCGAGCGCGACGATCGCGTCGTCCACCGAACGCAGGGTGCCGAGCCTGACCAGCGCGAGCCCGGCTTCGAGCCGGACCGGCGGCGCGGGGTCGGCGTGGAGGCAAGCCGCCAGCGCCTGTTCGACGCGCGGCACCGGGAAGCTGCCGAGCATGCGGACGATCGCGATCCGGCGCGCGGGCCCCGATGATTTGAGCCGCCGCAGCTGGCGGTCGAGCTGCAGCAGATCGAGCGCATCAACCAGGTCGAGCAATCGTTCGCGCTCGGCGCCGCGCAGGATCTGCAATAGATGCCCCGCCACCTCGAGCGCGACAGGGTCGCCGCGCCATGCTTCCAGCGACGCGACAGCCCCATCGTCGACGCGGTGCAGCAGCGGCAGTACCGCCTTGCGAAACGCGCTCCCGCGCACCGCGTCGAGCCGCGCGCGCTTTTCCTGCGCGGTACGGCGGATGACCACGCCGATCAGCGCCGCGAGCAGCAACAGCGATCCTGCCGCCGCGATCCCGGAGAGAATGAAGGCAAGCGACATGAAGCGGCTAAAACCCGACCGACAAACCGATCGTCGCGCTATCGCGGCGGAACGAGCGTTGCCGGGTCTCGCGGTCGATCCCGACACGCAAGCTCAGCGTGTCGCTGACGCGGTACGTACCCCCGGCAAACGCCGAATCGATCCGCCGCGTCACGCCGGCTTCGGTCTCGGGATATCGCGCATAGCCCGTTTGCACGCTGATCCGCGACGAAACGAGGTGCGAAAGGTCCGCCGCCCATCCCGCGCGATAGGTGCCGGCTTCATCGACGAAGTTGATCAGCCCCAGCCGCAGCGCGGTGTCGCGCCTGGCGCTCCAGCCCCGAACCGCCATCGTCACCGATCCGCTGTTCACCCGGCCATAGTTCGAGAACCGCCCGTCGACATAGACGTCGATGCGCGCCGAAACGGGGTAGAACCCACCCGCGCGCAGCCCCCAGGTCTCGCGAAAATCGGGCTTGGCGGTCGCGACCACCGCGCCATAGACCGATCCACGACCAACCCGATGATCGCTGCGCAGCTGAAAGCGCAGATCGCTGGTGCCGAACCGGCGAGCATGCTCGACCTCGAGGGCGACGCTTGCCGGGCCCTTGCGGCGCACGAGCGTGCCTTGTGTCGCCGACCAGCTATCGGCGGCGCGCGGCGAAAGCCGGCTGATCGAATGATCGAGCGCGGCGGTCCAGATCGCCGAACTGCCCACGTCCTGCTCGGCGCTCGCACCTGCGAGACCGCCCGTCAGCGCTGCCGCGTCGGGATGATCGGGCGCCAACGCGCGCAGCCGCGCGATCTCCTGCCGTGCCGCATCGAGCTTCCCTTCGCGCAGCGCCAGCCGCGCCCGCGCGGCGAAGACATCGGCATAATCGGGGGCGACGCTAGCCGCGCGATCGAGCGCCACCCGGGCGCGGACCAGATCATCCTGGCGAAGCGCGATGCTACCCGACAACAGCAGCGCGTCGGCATCGTCGGGGCGATCGACCAGCAGCGCGTCGATCGCAGCCTTCGCAGCCTCCAGGTCGCCGGCCCGATAGGCGATCGACGCGCAGCCATAGCGATCGACCGAACAATCGATTCGGCCTGCCTGGCCTGCGCTGCCCAGCTGGACGGTCGCTTGCGGCGCGGCCGATCCCAATGCCAGCGCGAGTGCGACCAGCATCAGCCGCGCTTGCTGGACAAATTGCCCATGCGCGATTGCGCGAGCGCGGTTTCAACCCGCACGAGCAGCTCTTCGGGAATGAACGGCTTGGTGAGATAATCGGCCGCGCCGCCGCGGAGCGCGGCAACGACATCGTCCTGGCTTCGCCGCGCGGTGAGCATGATGACGGGCAAGGCGGTGGTGGTGGGATCGCCCTTGAGCCGGGCAAGCACCTCGAAACCGGTCAACACCGGCATCATCGCATCGAGCACCACCAGGTCGGGCCGATCCTGCTCGACCGCGGTGAGCGCGACCGCGCCGTTTTCGGCGACAATGACGCGGTGGCCTGCGGCTTCCAGCTTGTATTGCACCAGCGCGGCCAGAAGTTCGTCGTCATCGGCAATCAGGATTAAGGACATGGGGAATCGCTCATATTTGGGGCCGAATTAGATACCGCGCGTGGCGGCGGCTGGGTGAATGCGCCGATGTCACGCGGCATGGACCAGCGCCTCGGCCAGGCGGCGGGTATGATCGGCAAGCGGGGCAGCGTCGCCGTCGGCCATTGCCGCTTCCTCGAGCGTTCGCGCGACCGCGCCCAGATCGGCTTCGCCGAACATCCCCGCCGATCCCGACAGCTTGTGACAGATGCCGGCGATAGTGGCGCGCGCTTCGCGCTGGTGGTGGTCATCAGCGCTGCGCAGCGTGCCCTCGAGAGTCAGCAATTCGGCCGAATAGCCGCGCTTGGCGGCTTCGTAGCGCCCACGCAGCGCGGTCACCGCGGGGTCCTCGACCATGGGCGATGGCGGCGGCGGGGCAGCTGCGGGGGCGCGATCGCCGAGCAGCCGCGCGATCGTCGCGATGACCGCATCGACGTCGATCGGCTTGGACAGATGCGCGTTCATGCCCGCCGCCCGGCACAGCTCGGCATCCGAGGCAAAGGCGTTGGCGGTGAACGCGACGATCGGCACCGTCGCGCCCGTATCGCCCATCGCGCGGATGCGCCGCGTCGCCTCGACCCCGTCGACCACGGGCATCTGCATGTCCATCAGGATCAGGTCGTAGGCCTGGGGGTCGGTCCCGAAGGCCGCGATCGCCTGCGCGCCATCGGCGACGATGCGAACCGCATGGCCATGGCGCGTCAGCAACGCCTCGATCAGCAACTGGTTGATCTCGGCATCCTCGGCCACCAATATCCGCGCGCCCGAACTCGGCTTGGCGGGTCGCATCATCGATATCTTGGGCGGCGGCACCGCGGCCGGATCGGCAATGCGCATCGGCAGGCTCAGCTGCATCCGGGTTCCCGCGGCATCGGATCGCACGAGGCAAAGATCGCCACCCATTAATCGCGCCAGCCGCTGGCTGATCGCCAGGCCGAGCCCGGTGCCGCCATAGCGCCGCGCGATCGACGCATCGCCCTGGACGAACTGATCGAAGATCAACGCCTGGCGATCGATCGGAATGCCGCTGCCGCTATCGTCGACCAGTATCTCGAGCATGTCTCCGTCGCGGCCGCCGCCGACGCGGATAAGGCCGGAATCGGTGAACTTGATCGCGTTGGACAGCAGGTTCAGCAGGATCTGGCGGATGCGGTGGCTGTCGCCCATCACATATTTGGGCAGATCGCCATCGAGCGCCAGCTCGATCGACAGGTGCTTCGCCTCGGCATCGGTGGTGAGCATGCGCACGCTGCTGCTGATGGTATGCAGCAGATCGAACGGCTCGTCGGCGATCTCGATCTGGTCGGCATCGATCTTGGACAGGTCGAGGATGTCGTTGAGCAGCGCCATCATCGTGCGGCCCGAATCGCGGATCAGGCTGGCATAGCGCCGCTGTTCGGCATCGAGATCGCTGGCGAGCAGCAATTCGGTGAAGCCGATCACCCCGTTCATCGGCGTGCGGATCTCATGGCTCATATTCGCCAGGAACGCTGCCTTCAGCCGCGCGGCATCCTCGGCGCGAATGCGCGCGCCGTGCAGTTCTTCTTCGAGCTGCGCGCGCGCGCCGAAATCGCGGACGCTGGCGATGAACTCAAGCGCCTCGCCGGTCGCCTCGTCGCGCACGACGCTGTAATTCGCCTCGACCCACACATAATGGCCGTCGCGGTGGCGCTGGCGATAGACCGAATGCGCCGGGCCGCTCGCTTCGATCGCTTCCAGGCAGCGCGCCTCGACATCGGCGACGTCGTCGGGGTGAATGCCATGGAACGGCGCCTGGTTGGTGATCTCTTCGGGATGATATCCCAGCAACGACAGGCTGCGCGGCGAAACATAGCGGCGAACGCGGTCGACGCCGGTGCGCACGATCATGTCGGCCGAATGGGTGGTCACCAGCCGCAGCTCGCGTTCACGCGCCGCCAGCGCCATCGCCTGCTCGTGCCGGTCGGTGATGTCGCGAATGCTGCCGATGCTGTCGCGGCGGCCATCCTTTTGATCGCCCTGGCGGCGGATCGTCGCCTCGACCCAGCGCAGCTCGCCATTGGCGCGCCGCAACTGGGTCCGGATCTCGAGTTCGCTCCGCACCCCGCTGAGCAGGTCGATCCAGCGTTCGCGGATCTTCTGCGCGTCGGGTTCGGGCACCAGCTCGATCACCGGGCGGCCGATGCTTTCGGCGACAGTGTAGCCGGTGAGCTCCTCCCAGGCGGGATTCAGGAACGACCAGCGGCCCTGACGATCGGCGCGGAACACCACTTCGCGCATATTGTCGGTGATCGACGCCAGCTGCGCCTCGCTATCCCCCAGCGCCGCGGCCAGCCTCTCGCGCTCGCCCAAAGCCGCCGCCACCGGCAACGCCGACATGAAACTCGCGGCGACAAACAGCTGAAGGACCGTAAGCCTCGCGCCCACCCCGTCGACCAGCGCGATCGGTCCGGTGTCGAGAAACGTCGCGAGCCCGCTGGCGATCGCGACGACAATCACCGCACCGGCCGCGCCCTTGGCGCCAAGCCGGAAGGTTGCCAACAACACGAACGGGGTCACCAGGAACAGCAACGGGAGCTGGTCCTGGGTGAACACGCCAAAGCATACCAGGATCACCGCCCCCAGGATGGCAAGTGCCTCACCGACGCTCCGGGGCGTCCGGCGCACCGGCGCGATCCGCGCCCGTGTCAAAATCAACAGGATCGGCACGATCACCATCTGCCCCAGCGCGTGCGCCTTGGCGTATGTCAGCCAAACCGCGCCGCCTGCCGCTTCACCGCCGAACTGGAACGCCGCCGACGCCAGCGATGCGACCCCGGCGGGGACGACCGCCCCCGCCAGGACGGTGAAGATGAGCAGGGGTTTGAGCTCGGTGAGATCGGCGCCCGGCGCCAGGCGCCGCATACCCCAGACGATCGCCACGACCTCGACGATGTTGCATCCCGCCAGCGCGGTCGCCAGCGGCCAGGCATAGCCCGACAGCAGATTGGCAGCCAGGCTGGCGACGAAGCAGGCGGCCAGCGTCGCGCCGCGGCGCAGGTCGGTGCTGAACAAGGCGACGACCAAAAAGGCGTTGGGCAACCACAGCGCAGCGACCGGGCCGGTCCCGCGCGTCAGTGCGACCCCCGCCAGCGCAAGCGCCAGAAACAGCACGGCCACCCCTGCGACCCGCAACCACGGCAGCGCGCTACGCATGACGAAGCGCTATCCGTCGTATCGTCGCCGCCGATTCGCGGATCTGCGCGATCCGCTCGTCGGGGCGCCATTGCTCGAGCCCGGCGTCGAGCGCGGCGGCCGCATCGCCCAAATCGGCCTCGCCGAACATCCCCGCGGTCCCCGCCAAGTTGTGCGCCATTGCGGCAACCTCGCCGATCTCCTGATCGGTAAAGCGCCCCGCGCGGATCATCGCGTCAAGCGCGGCCAGCGTCTGGACCTTGCGCGCGGCGTAGCGTTCCTGAAGCTTGGGCGGCGGCGCCGATTTGTGCGGTGGTTTTTCCGGCTCGGTGGGGTCGACCGGGCGGACGATCACCGCAATCGGCGGCTCGCATCCGGGTTCGGGCAAGCCCGCCGCGGGCAGCGGCAGTGCGACCGAGATGGTCGGGATGTCGGCGCCGATCAGATAGCGGCTGAGCACCGATTCGAGCGCGCCGGGATCGAGCGGCTTGGTCAGATGCTCGTCCATCCCCGCCTCGCGGCAGCGCGCGCGATGTTCGGGCTGCGCGCTGGCGGTCAGCGCCACGATCGGCATCGTCGCCGCCGATCCGCTGCGCGCGCGGATCGCGCGGGTGGCGGCAAACCCGTCCATCACCGGCATCTGGCAGTCCATCAGGATGAGGTCGAAGGGGGTCCGATCGAGCGCGGCGAGCGCCTGCGCACCGTCCTCGGCCAATTCCACCGCACAGCCATATTTCGACAGCATCGCCAGCATCAGCTCGCGGTTGAGGTCGACGTCGTCGACCACCAGGATGCGCTTGCCCGGAAGCGACAGGACGCCGGGGGTCAGCGTTTCATATTCGGCGCATTCGATATCGTTGGTGACCGGCAGCGCGAGTTCGACCCAGAAGGTCGATCCGGCCCCCAGCTCGCTGACCACGCCGATCTCGCCCCCCATCAGCGTCAGTAATTGCCGCGAGATCGCAAGGCCCAGCCCGGTTCCGCCATATTGCACCGCGGTCGAAGCGCTCGCCTGGGCAAAGCGGTTGAAGAGCGTGGAGATGCGATCGGCGGGAATGCCGCCGCCGGTATCGACGACTTCGATCCGCAGCCGCGCTTCGCAATTCTCCTCGCAGATCAGCACGACCTTCGTTTCGACCGAACCTTCCTGCGTGAACTTCACCGCGTTGGAGAGCAGGTTCAGCATGACCTGGCGCAGCCGCCCGACATCGCCCACCAGCCGCTTGGGCACATCGGGGGCGATATCGACCAGCAGCCGGACGTCGCGTGTGGCGGCTTGCGGCTCGAGCAAGGCGACGGTGCTGGTGAAGAAACCCCGCACGTCGAACGGGCCGCAATGCAGCGCCAGCTTGTCGGCCTGCAGCTTGGAGAAATCGAGCACATTGTCGACCACCGCGTGAAGCGCGAGGCCGGCATTGTGGACCAGCCTGACCCGGCGCTGGTCTTCGGGGTCGAGCCGGTTTCGCTCGTTCAACAGGCGCGAAAAGCCGATGATACTGTTGAGCGGCGTGCGGAGCTCGTGGCTCATGTTCGCCAGGAACCGCTCCTTCGAATGCATCGCATATTCGGCTTCGAGCTGCGCCGCCGCCAGCGCGTCCTCCTGCGCCTTCTGCGCGGTGACATCGCGTATCACGTCGAGATAGCCGGTCACCGCCTGCGTCGCCGGATCGCGCATCAGCGCAGGACTCGATTCGAGCCAGACCCAGCGATGCCCGGTCTTGTGCCATGCCCGCCAGCGCACATGCTTACCGACCGCACCGTCCTTCAGCGCATGGAAGGTCGCGCGCAGATCGTCGATATCGTCGGGATGGACGATATCGTCGGCGCGGCAACCAATCCGGTCCTCGCTTACATGCCCGGTCACCAGCGCCGACGCGGGCGAAACGAAGGTGGTCCGCCCCTCCAGATCGCTGGTGACGATCACGTCGGTCGCGTTCTCGGCCATCAGGCGATAGCGCTGATCGCTCTCGCGCGCCTTTTCCTCGGCGCGCTTGAGTTCGGAGATATCCACCAGCACGCTGAACACGCTCACCGGCACGCCGCCCTCGCGGCGGATCGTGCCGCGGGTCATCACATAGCGGATTTCGCCGCTCGGCAGCAGCAGGCGATAGTCATTGTCATATTCTTCGAGCTCGCCGGTGACTGCAGCCTCCAACGTCGCCATGACGCGTGCGCGATCGTCGGGGTGGCAGCGCGCCATCAACATATCGATCGACGCGGCGGTGCCGGCGGGATCGATGTCGAGGATCGCCCATACCTCGGCCGACCAGGACATGGTCTGCGCCACGAAGTCGGTCACGACATAACCCATATGCGCGATCTTCTCGGCCGAGCGCATCAGGTCATTGGCCTGCACCGCGGCCTCCTCGGCGCGCTTGAGTTCGCTGATGTCGCGCTTGCTGACGAAGATGCGCACCACGCGCCCGGCATCGTCGCGCAGCGGCACCAGTCGGACATCGAACGTCGTGTCGTCCCCGGTGCTTCGATCCTGCTCGATCATGTGGCGAACCTGGCCGGTGGCGACCACTGCCTCCATTTCCAGCCGCGTGGCGGCTGCCAGTGCCTGGGGAAATAGTTCGCCCAGGTCCTTGCCCCGGGCATCGGCAACCGAGGTCGCGACCGCAGCTTCGGCGGCGGCGTTCATGAAATTGACGGGAAACGCGCCGTCGACGACGTCGTGGACGAAATTCAGATCCGACGCATTGTCGAAGATTCCCTCGAACAGCGCCTGCGCCTGCCGCGCGATCGCAGCGAGGCGCTCGGCGGCTTCGTTGGCGCGAACGAGCTCGTGCGAGCGTTCCTCGAGCGCGTTCTGCGCCTCGATCCGCGTCGTGACGTCGCGGCACGCGGCGACGATACGCCACTCGTCGTCGTCGCTCGCCACCAGACGACCGACGAATTCGATATGCACCAGATGGCCGTCGCTGTGCCGCAACTGGGTGAGATGCGTGACGCTGGTGTCGTCGGGCGCGCCCTTCAGCCGCTCGACCGCTTCGAGCAGCGCGAAACGCTCCTCGGGCGGCACGAAGGCGAGCACATGCTGCCCCACCAGCTCGTGCGGCTGATAGCCCAATATCCGCTGGCTCGACGGCGACATATAGATGCAGTGCCCGGCGATCGAATACAGCCCGACCATGTCGTTGGCGCTGTCGGCGAGCAGCCGATACCGGTCCTCGGACTCGCGTTCGCCCGACAGATCCTGGCACTGCGAGATGAAATGCCTGGGGGCGCCGTCTTCGCCCAGCACCGCCGACACCGACAGCCGCACCCAGACGATACGCCCGCTCTTGCGGACGTAGCGCTTCTCCATCTGGAAGCGGGTGATCTCGCCGGCGAGCAAGGCGGCCATCGCCTCGGCGCCGCGCGCGCGATCATCGGGATGGGTGATCGCCTGGAAATCGAGCTGCTCGGCTTCGGCGGGCGCATAGCCGATCAAATCGCAAAAGGCGGTGTTCAGCTTCAGGAAGCGCCCGTCGAGCCCGACCAGCGCCATGCCGATCGGCGCGTGATCGAAAGCATTTTCGAACAACGCGGTCTGCGCACGCCGCTCGGATATGTCCTGAATCAGCGCGGTGAACTGCCAGTTCTCGCCGACATTGGTCGCGCTGAGCGCGATCTCGATCGGGAAAAGCGTGCCGTTGCGGCGAAGCGCCTGCACTTCGACTTGACGGCCGATCATCCGCGCCGCCTTGCTGGCCATGAAGCGAGCGAGCCCTGCATCGTGCGCGGCGCGCGCGTCGTGCGGCACGATGACCTCGGACAGCACCCGCCCGATCACTTCCTGCGCCGACCATCCGAAGGTCAGTTCGGCGTGCCGGTTCCATTCGGTGACGATGCCATGCCGGTCGATCGTGACGATCGATTGATGCGCGGTCGCCAGGATGCTCGCCAGCCGCTGCTCGTTGGCGTGAACCGCCTGTGCGAGCCGCTCGCGTTCGGCCAGCCCTTCGGTCGCGGCGTCGTGCGCCAGCGCCGCGCTCGCCTGTCCGGCAACGATGCAAGCCGCCATTTCGCGGCAACGCGCCTGCGAGCGCCGGAGCAACAGGGCCCCAGCCGCCATCCCCGAGAACAGCAAAAGCACAATCGCCTCGTCGATCTGCCATGTTTCATGGGCAGCGCCGAAAGCCACGACCCGCGCGAAGGCGTCGGCAAAAACGCAAAGCACCGTCAGCAACACCGCGGCGATCGCCGCCAGCATCAGCTCGGTTTGCCGGGTATACGCTAACAATGTCCGACCGAGACGCAGTTTCCTTCTCCTGCGCCGAGGTTAAATCCCGAACGGATAACAATGGGTTAATCGGCCTCCGCGCTTAGCGCAGGTCCATACCGGGGTGCTGTGGGCACTGGAGACGTCTGGATAGGATTCGCGTCTGGGCTGCATCGCGCTGATCCTGGGGCGGGTGCCCTGGGTCCAGCCATGGGGCCGGGCAGGGGGTGCCGCGCCGGGCTTGCCGCGCAATGCGCTCAGCGCGCGCTCCTATTCGGGGATCAACGTCCTGATCCTGTGGGGCGCGGTGATCGAGCATGGCTACCCGTCGCAGGGCTGGCTGACCTTCAAGCAGGCGCTGTCGGCGGGCGGCAGCGTCCGCAAGGGCGAGCGCGGCACGACGGTCGTCTATGCCGATCGCTTCGTGCCCGGGGACGAGAAGGCGCGCGCCGCGCAAGCCGGTGGCGATGCAAAGGCGGTGCTCTTCCCCAAGCGCTTCACGGTGTTCAACGTCGCTCAGTGCGACGACCTGCCTGCCGCACGCGAGGAGCTGGTCGCCGAGATGGGATCGGCCTTCCTGTGCGTGTCGCTCGGCATCGTGCCGACCGTTCGCCACGCCGACTATCTGGCGTCGTGGCTGGACGTCCTGCGCGACGACGGTCGTGCGATCTTTCGCGCGGCCAGCGCCGCCAGCAAGGCCGCCGACTGGCTGCTGGCGCGGTACCACGCCGCCGACATCCCCAGTGCTTCGGGCATTCCCGACGCCCCCGAGCTTCCCCGCGCCTGACGCGCGTGGACGACGCGCGGGCGCACTGATCGAGAATGTCGCGCGGCGCGATGCCGACGAGGTGACGCAATGGGCGGCGTTCACCCGGCTGGTGAAGGAGCGACGGTCGGTGGACGACATCGGCGCGACCTTCGGCCTTCCCGAAGCGACGGTGCGCCGCGTGCTGGCGCTCGGCAATCTGCTGCCGCGTATCCGTGCGATGTATGGCCGCGAAGAGATCGACCGCGCCACGATCCGCCACCTGACGCTTGCCAGCAAGCGCCAGCAGCAGGACTGGCTGGCACGCGTCGACGACCCCGACCGGCGTGCGCCGACCGGTCACGCCCTCAAGGCATGGCTGTTCGGCGGCCAACCGATCCCGGTCGCGCATGCGCTGTTCGATGTGGCGGCGAGCGGGCTTGCGACCGTCACCGACCTGTTCGGCGAGGATCGCTATTTTGCCGATGCGAAGGCGTTCTGGGCGGCGCAGGATGCCGCGATCACGGCGCGGCGCGAGGCCCATCTCGCCGAGGGCTGGGCAAGCGTTGCCATCGTTCCGCTCGCCGAGCCCTTCGAGTCCTGGGAATATGAGAAGACCGCCAAGCGCAAGGGCGGGCGAGTCTATATCGATGTCCGCCACAGCGGCGAGGTGATCGTCCACGAGGGTTATATCGCTCGCCGCGAGGCCGAGCGTGCCGCCCGAGCCCGAACCGGGCCAGACGCTAAAGCGGTGCGCGCCGAGATTACCTCGGCATGCCAGACCTATGTCGATCTGCATCGCCATGCCGCCGTCCGGGCCGCGCTGACCGGGCACGCGCCCGTCGCCTTGCGGCTCATGGTCGCGCACGCGATCATCGGTTCGCCGCTCTGGACGGTGCGGTGCGAACCGCAGGCGGCGCGCGACGACGCCACCCGCGAGAGCGTCGAGACCTCGCTTGGCGAGACGATGTTCGACGAGCGTCGCCGTGCGGTCCTTGGGCTGCTCGACATGGACCCCGAGCGTGCCACCGTCACCGGCGGCAATGGCAACGACACCGCATTGGTGGCGTTGTTCCTGCGCCTGCTCGACCTGCCCGACGCGGCGTTGCTCGACGTCATCGCCATCGTCATGGGCGAGACGTTGCAGGCGGGCAGCGCTGCGGTCGAGGCGGTCGGGCTGACGCTTGGCGTCGACATGGCGCGGTGGTGGGCGGTGGATGCCGCGTTCCTCGACCTCGTCCGCGACAAGGAGGTGTTCGGCGTCATGGTCGCCAACGTCGCGGGCAAGGTGATCGCCAACGCCAATGCCGGGGAAACGGGCAAGACGCTCAAGCGCATCATCGCCGACCATCTGGCGGGCGCGGGCGGCAGGGTGAAGGTCGAGCACTGGGTCCCGCGTTGGATGGCGTTCCCGCCGGGTGCGTACACCTTGCGTTGCGGCGTCGGCACCGTCCGTGCCTATGCAAGGGTCGTGGCGGCGCGGGCCGATCTGGACGGTGCAGGTGCCGCCGACCCGGCCCCGATCGATGGCGATCGGGCGAGCGCGCCACCCGATCCCGGCGAGGCAGATGTTGGGTGATAGCGAGGTCGCTGACACCGAACGGCGCGCCGCCTGACCAGCCCGGCGCGCGGGGAGCCGCGCGCGCCGATACCTGCAAAAATCGGCGCGCGCCCGCGCCCGGCGACTGAGGGCGCCGGGCGCGGGCGCGCGAAGGCAGGACGATTATGCGCTTGGCATTAGGGCGGTTTGCAGCGATTCTGGCATGGTGAGAACCGATCTCGACCATCTTCCGGCATCCAAGCAGCGCGAGCTGGCGCATGTCGTGCACGTATTGTTCGAGGAGTTCGAGACCGGGACGAACAAGTCGAACGGGTTCGGCAAGGTCGCGCGACGAGAAGCTGACCGATGTCGTCGACTATTGGAACGGCGCCGAAGACCGGCTGATGCGCGACGTGACGATCACGAACGCGCTCTCGGCGCCGGTCAATTTCATCGTCCACACGCTCAAGGACGTGAACCAGCAGCTCGAGCATGGCCGTCCCTTCTTCGGCGACATCGTGCGGCAGGGGATCGCGTGGTACGAAGCCGAGGGGCATGCGTTCGCGCAGCCGCGCAACCTGCCGCCCGCCGAGGCGCAAGCGGAGGCCCAGCGCTATTTCGGCGAGTGGTTTCCGACCGCGTGTGAGTTCGCCGCCGGCGCCGAATTTCACCGCTCGCAAGGCAGCGTGAAGTTGGCGGCGTTCAACGTTCATCAGGCGACCGAGCGCTTCTACCACTGCGTCCTGCTGGCCCTGACGTTGTACAGCCCGAAGTCGCACCGGCTCAACTTCCTGCGCTCGCATTGCGAGGAGATCGCGCCCGATCTGATCGCGGCTTGGCCGCGCGAGGACAAATTCTCGCGGCGCTGTTTCGAGCTGCTCCGGCTCGCTTATGTCAACGCCCGCTACTCGCCCGAATACCGCCTGACCGACGACGAGATCGGCCGGATCGCCGCGCATGTCGCGGCGCTCGAGACATTGGTCCGGGCGGTGTGCGAGCGGCGTCTGTCCCCCGACTGATCGCCGACCTGCATCCCCCGCGCGGCAGCCAGCGTTTATTCCGGCGCTGCCGACCTGGACCATCGCGGTCTCGATCCGCCATGACCTATGACCGTGCGGCCCCCGCGAAGCCATCGCGCCCGCACTGTTTTCCCCTGGCCTGACGGCCATTCCTCGCGCGGCAAAACAGCGCGGTCGCTCCGGTCCTGCGCTGTCGCTTCGGCCTGACGGTTCGCGTCGATCCTTGCCCGGTCATCTGGTCGGCGCCGTCGACCGGGATGGTCCCGGGTCGCATGCAAGGAGTGAAGATCATGGCTGCCATCGGATATGTGACTCGCCACGACGACGGATCTTTCAAGGGCCAGCTGAAGACGCTCAGCATCCGCGCCGACATCGCGATCGTCGTCAACGCGAACCGCTCGGGCGATACCCAGCCGCACTATCGCGTGATCTCGGATGGGGTCGAGATCGGGGCGGGATGGACGCGCCGGTCGGAAAGCTCGGGCCGCGACTATGTCTCGCTGAGCCTGGCGGCGCCCGAGTTCGGGCCGCGGCGTCTCTACGCCAATCTCGGGCGCGCCGCGGGTGAGGCCGAGGACCGGTTCGCGGTCATCTGGAACCCCGCCGACTGAGGCGGACGGGCCGGCTCCGGCGCCCGACCGGGCGTTGGGGCCGGTCTTTTCGCATGTGCTGGGCGGGCGTTCCGCGTGATCGAGAGCGGGGAGGGGCTCGTCTCGGGTCGTCCGAGCATGGCGGCTGGCGGCGCGCCTGTGCAAGGCCGGCGGCCCCTCCAATTTGCTGCGCAAATCGGTTCCTCCGCCGCCGCTTCGCGGTGCCGCCGTTGGCGCGGCGGCAGCCCTGACAGGCGCGCCGCCAGCCGCCGTCGAGGGCCTGTCTTCGATGAGGAAGACAGGCACGAAGGAGGTTCCCATGACCATGAATCAGCAGATCGGTGGAGCGTCGGATCGCGTGATGACGACGTTGGTCGCAGGGCTAGATATCGAGTTCGGACGGGGTGCGGGCGGGGCTTTGGCGCGGCGGTTTCTCGAGGCCGAAGAGGCAGAATTTCGCTGGGACGCCCGCAGCGAGGAGCGCTGGCTGGGTGCCTATGAAAGCGGCGATGGCGATGAGGTCTGGTTCGATCGCGTGGCGATTTGTGGATGCCGGGACGGTCGCTGGTTCACAGCGACGATGATCGTCGATGGCGAGGGCAGTGCGCACGGCATGCTCGGATGTCGGCACGTTCGCAGTCGAAAGGCCGCGCATGCGGCGATGGCATCGGCGCGTTGATCGCGCATATTCGAAATCGGGAGGCGGTGCGGACAGCATCGGCTCCCGATCTCTTTTTGCCTTGGGTCGGGTTGCTAACAGGGCGGCGGAAGGGGGCGTGAGCTGGCGAGGATGGCGGTCGGGAAGGGGAGGGGGCGTAAGGCAAGATAAAGCTATGGCCCGGTGGTCCCGTAAGTCTTTGTCTGCACATCGTTTTCGGGCGGCCATCTTGGCACTGCGCAAAGCCAAGGGGTGCCACCTGGCTCGGGATCCACGGAATCTGCCGTTTGCGACGGCAATCTTGCCATTGGAACGCCGCTATCGTCCTCCCGCGATCATATCATTGTCGTCGTGCAGCTTTCATCGGAGATGCACGATGCAAACACCGACTCTTGTTACCGGAAGACGCTGCGCGATCTACACGCGCAAAAGCTTCGACCCTCCTTTTGGTCAGGAAGTAACCTCGCTCGAAAGCCAGCGCGCGATCTGCTTTTGCTATATCGCCAGCCAACAGCATAAGCACTGGGCAGAATTGGGCAAGCCCTACGACGATTCCGGGCGGTCCGGGGCCAACCTCGTTCGGCCCGCCCTGCAGGAGTTGCTGGCCGATATCGAGCAGCGCCTGGCCGATATCGTTGTCGTGTACAAACTCGATCGGATCACGCGAACCCTGCTCGATTTCGTACGGCTCATCGACTTCTTCGACCGCTACGGGGTCGCCTTCGTGTCGATCACCCAGACTTTCGACACCAGCGACAGCATGGGCCGGCTGATCCGCAACATCCTGCTCACGTTCGCGCAGTTCGCGCGCGAGATCGCCAGCGACCGCATGCGCGACAAAAAGATGGTCATGAAGCAGCGGGGTCTGTGGACCGGCGGCGATGCCGATCGGCTACCACCTCAAGAAGGGCCGGCTGGTGGTCAACAATATGGAGGCCTTGGCAGTGCGATGCATCTTCGAGACCTATGTCGAAACCAAGCGCGTTTCCGCGACGTACAAACGTCTCATCGCCGACACCCGCAAGCGCAAAGCCTGGCGTTCAAAATCGGGGCTAAGGAAGGGTGACCCATCAGCCTGACCTCGCTCCACCATGTGCTTCGGAACCCGGTTTACATAGGCGATCTGACCTATCGCGGAGAGGGCAACCTGGCGTCCACGAACCCATTGTCGAGCCGGCGCTCTGGGAGGCACAAGCGGTGTTAAAGGAGCGCGAGCAGTTCAAACCCCGCCAGCCGCGCAATCTGCTAACCGGGATTCTGGTCGATGGCTTTGGGCGCCGGATGGTGGCCCGCGACGTCTATGGCGGGCCGGCGAACGGGCGATATTATTCGTCCGCCTTTACCGCCTGGGCAACCCGGCAGCGGATCCGGCCGATGCGCATCCGCGCCGAGGCGATCGAGCAACTTGTCCTGCAAGTGTTGAAGCGTCAGATGTCCGATCGCACCATCCTGCGGCCGCTGCTGATCCGGGCCGGTTACCACGGGCTCCAAATCGACGAACTTAGTGACGAGGCCGCCGCCGCCGCACTGCGGTTCGATCGTCTAACGATCGTTCAGCTGTCAGGCGCCCTGAAGGGCGTGCTGCAGCGGGTTGAAGTGGCTAGCGATCGGGTGTTCATCACGCTGCGCGTGGGTGCTCTCGCCGAACTCATTGCTTCGGATGGCGTCGGATTGTTTAGCGCCTCGGATGTCGAGCTCAGCCGGCCCGGGCAAGTACATGTCGAAGAGGTGGCGGTTGCCATGGCGCGAGAGCGCAGAAAGGACTGGCTGCCGTTGATGCCGCACGCCGGCGTACCGACCCCGTGCGCGAAGCTGTTGGCGCTTCTCGAAGACGCATGAGCGGCTCAAACGCTGACCTTTAACAATCGTCACCGTAGTATCGCTGACCTAGCGTACTCACTGAAGCGTAAGCCCGCATCATTTTTCCGGCTTATCAGGTTCAATTACCTCGCACCCGACATCGTCGCAGCCATCATCGATGGTACGCAACCCGCCGCCCTCGATCGGCGAAGTCTCATGGAATGCGATCTTCCGCTCGACTGGGCGTTACAGCGAAGGCAGCTCGGGTTCGTTGGAAAGCAGGAGGCATGGCCCCGAACGGAAAGGATGGGATTGTCGCGGCATTCCGGATAGCCATGCTCGAGGCGCAGGTGGGGCCTCGCCACCGGGAAGAGGTTCAAAATTCTGGCGTTTGGAAAACTCGCTCCCTCGCCGGCCGAGGTGACAGCGAGGCGGCTAATGGGCTCAAGGTTCAACGGCTTTGGCTACGAGGCGCGCGCCGTTACTAAACCCATTAACGGGCGGCCCCAAGTCGACTGAGCTGGGGGGCAAGGGTATGCGGTTGATCGCAAAATGGTCGCACGGCTAATCCAACCCGTTATTGCAAGTGGTTCCCGGGTGGCAATATCCCGCGCCTTAGCCCTTCGATGCCGTTGCCGGCACTTGCCGTATGACCGCCGCTACAATCCGTCCAGCGTCTCGCGGGTGTCAGCAAGCGCGAAGTCGACGAGATCTTTCATGGCTTGAAACGCAGCGCTCGGGTCGCGATTACCAATCGCGCTATAGACGGCCATGTGGTCAGGCATAGGATCGCGTGGCGTAGCCTTGCCACGGCTGACTAGATCGGATGTCCAGCCGACCGCCGCGGTAATGCCTGCGCTAAGTGTTACTAGTGCGTCATTCCGTGACGCCGTAAGTATGGCAGCGTGAAAATCTCGATCCGCGGCCCGGCCGTCTTCGTTAAAGACACTATGCCGCCCCATCTTGTCGAGCGATTTGCGAAGCCGTTCGATGTCCGCCGCATTATGTCGTTCGGTCGCCAAGGCTGCTGCCGCTGGTTCGATTACGGCTCGAATCTCAAACAGGCTCCGGAGCAACCGCAGATCGGGGTTGTTGGCCAAGCCCCAAGCAAGGACGTCGGGATCAAGCATGTTCCAACGGTTACGAGGAAGGACGCGTGTCCCCAGCTTCCTCCGGCTCTCTACCAAGCCCTTACCGATCAGGACCTGCACCGCCTCGCGGTATACGCCCCTCGACACTCCTAGTTTTTCCGCAAAAACCACCTCGCCTAGCAGCAACTCTCCCGGACGATAATCGCCAGCCAAGATCGCACGCCCAAGTTCGTGCGCGACCGCCCCGCGCACGCGACGTTCCGACGACCTGGGTGCAACAGTTTTCTCCGCCTCGCCGGTCATGCGCTTGCTGTTCCTTGCTTTCTAGCCCTAAGTCTCGAGTGACCCGCATAGGCGCGCGATCTCGGTTTCCCTGGGCGCGATGGATGCAGAAGCGTTCCGCGCTTATTCCGTGTAGACGTGCCCTATTAGAGTGGCAGGCCAGATTTTTGCCGATATCGCCCTTGCGTGCCGCACCGCTCTCGCCAGGCAGGGTCATGTCAGTGGCCCATTGCCGACCGGGGGATCGAATAGCGGCACCCCGGCGCTGTCATAGCGCACCGGCTGGATGCGCGTATGGCGATTGGGGTCGAACAGCGGATCGCCGGTGATTTTCTCGTAATCGCGTGCGTGGAACACCAGCATGTCGCGGCCTTGCTCGTCTATCGTGAAGCTGTTGTGCCCCGGTCCGTAGATGTTGTTGGTTGGCGAGGTCTGCATTACCGGCACCGGCGACTTGGTCCACGCCCGTGGGTCCATGATATCGGCGTCGTCGCGCGCGGTTAGCATCCCCAGGCAATAGCGTGCGTCGGTAGCGCTTGCCGAATAGGTCATGAACAGCCGGCCGTTCCTGGCGAGCAGCGCAGGGGCTTCGGCGACCTTGAACCCGCGGATTTCCCACGGAAGCTCGGGGATCGTCAGTCTCGCCGGCTTGGCGGCCAGCGTAAGCGGCGTGGCGAGGGGCGCGAGATACAGGTTCGAATTGGTCTCGATCCCCGGCTCGCGCTGCGCCCAAGCAAGATAGCGGGTGCCGCGATGGACGAAGCTGGTCGCATCGAGGTTGAAGCTGTCCCATGGGGTTTCGAGTTGCCCCAGCAACGCCCATTTGCCCGTCATCGGATCGGCGCCGTTGCACGCGACGACATAGGTGCGAATGCGGAACACATCTTCGCCGCCGCCGCTGGGACCCGCCGCAAAGTACATCAGCCAGCGACCGTCGATCTGATGCAGCTCGGGCGCCCAGAGGAAGCCCGACAAGGGGCCTGACTTTTCATGACGCCACAAAACCTCCTCGCGCGCCGTCGTCAGCCCCGCGAGCGTGCGCGACCGCCGCAGCACCAACCGATCATATTCGGGCACCGATCCGGTCATGTAGTACCAGCCGTCGGTGTGTAGAAACACCTGCGCATCGGCGCGGTTGCGCACCACCGGGTTGACGATGCCGCCCGCGGCGGCGGCATTTGCGCCGGCACGCCCGGCGAGCGGCGCGCAGCCCAATAGCGGCGCGGTGCCGGCGATGGTTGCCCCTGCCATGAACAGGCGGCGCGATACGAGGGTCATCGGTTCGTTCCTTTTGAAAGCCCATCGGCCATCGCGTGTTAGCTGGATCACCCGGCAGTCGGCCAGCCATCGGCCGACCAGACCAGCGGCTGCATCTGCAACGTAGGCAAGCCGTTCCGTCGCACGTCATAGGCGTGGTAGACGATATAGTCGCGGCCGGGCTCCTGCAGGATCGCCACATGGCCGCGTCCAACGAACTGGCCCGCTTCGCCCTGACCCGATTTGAGGATCACCGTGCCGCCGCCTTGCATCATCTGCCGGCCCTCGCGATCGACATAGGGGCCGGTAGGCGACGTCGATCGACCCACGACGGTGCTATAGGTGCTGTCGGCACCTTGGCAGCAGCTGTCGAACGACGCGAACAGATAATAGAAGCCATCGCGGCGAATGACATACGGCGCTTCGATCGCAGTGGGGCTGGGGCGGCTGGCGATGCTGCGTATCTCGGTGTCGCCTGCCTTGCGCCTGCCCGTCGCGGGATCGAGCTCGATCATCTTCAGCCCCGACCAGAAGCTGCCGAACGCCATCCATTCGCGCCCATCGGCGTCGGTGAATACCGCCGGGTCGATCGCGTTGAAATTGTCACCGATATTCGATTCGACCACCGGGCCCTGATCGCTCCAGCCAGCATCGGGGTCGGCGACGTCGACCGACGTCGCGGTGGCCATGCCGATCGCTGAATCGTTGCGACCGAATGTCGAGATCGAATAATAGAGCCGATATTCGCCGCCGCGCTTCACGATGTCGGGCGCCCACATCCCGCGGGTGCCGGGCACCGCTGCTTCGGCCCATGCCGGCAGCGCGGTGTAGGCGGGGCCGCGCAACGTCCATGCCAGCATGTCGGGCGAGGTCCGCATCGCCAACATGCCTTCGGGGTCGGTGAGCGAGCCGGTCGAAAACAGCAGATAACGGTCGCCGTCGCGCAGGATCGCTGGGTCGTGCACCGGTGCCGTTGCGCCCGATAGCGCGATCGAGCCGGTCGCGGGTGGTGTTGGCGTGGGGGTAGGCGTAGGCGTTGGGGTGGGCACCGGCGCCGGCGCCGGCGCGCTGCTCGTCGGATTGCCACTGGGTGGCGGCGTATCGCTAGCGGTTTCGCCACAACCGGCCAGCATCACCGCAAGCAGTGATGTTGTGTAAAGCGTGCTTCTCATGACTCACTCCAACTCATCGAACGTATGAAAAAGGGGCGCGGCGGGGCAGCCGCACCGCGCCCGGTGGAGGTCAATCGAGCGAATAGCGGACGCCAAGCGCAAAGGTTCGGCTGAGCAACGTAGTGCCCAGATTGAACTGGTCGGGGTTCCCGACATCTTCAAAGCGGTAATAATTCTGCTGCACCGCATTGGTCAGGTTAACCGCGTCGAATGTCACGCCTAGCCGGTCGTTGAGCGCCAGCGTGAGCTGGAAATCGAGGCTCTTTTCGGGGACGCGCCACACGCCGATCGGGTTGGCGAACAGCCGCGCTTCGTTGCTGGCTAGGAAGTTGTCGCGCCAGACATAGGAAAGTCGGCCACCGACCGGTCCGCGATCATAGGCGAGCGTCACGTTGTACGAGATATCCGACACGCCGAAGAACGCGCTCTCGGTCTGGCCGACGATGTTGCCGGCTTCGTCCGAAAGCGGGATGTTTTGCGTTGAATCGAGCAGCGTGAGGCTGCCCTGCATGCCGAAGCCATCAAGGATTCCCGGCAGGTCGGGAAACAGGACAAGACCAAGTTCGAGCCCCTTCAACACGCCGTTCGATGCGTTCTCGGGGCGCGTGATGGCGAAGCGATCGGTGTTCTGGCCTGAATTCGGTATATCGATCAACGACGTCAGCGGGACGACCAGCCCGTCGATTTCGCGCCGGAATAGCGTGGTGTAGATCGCGCTGTCGCGGGCGAAATACCATTCGAGCGCCAAATCATAGTTGCGCGAGGAGGTCGGCTGCAGATTGGGATTGCCCGCACTGCCCGATCCGCGCCCGATCCCGGTCAGATCTCCAGTAAGATTGAAGAAGGGATTGAGGTCGGCGAAGCCCGGACGCCGCAGCGTCTCGCCATAGTTGAAGCGAAGCCGCAAATCGTCGGTGATACCAAAGCGCGCGGTGAAGCTTGGGAGGAAGCGCTGGGTGACCTGCGACGCCTCGGTGGTATTGCCCGTCAGGCGATCGGTGAATGCCAGATCGGTATCGACATCGACATAGCGGATGCCCGCCTGCAGCTGCAGCGGACGACCGAAGACGTCGACCTCGAAATCTGCGAGCGCATAGGCGGTCATCGTGGCTTCGTTGATGTCGAACACGTCGGTCAGCGACAGCTGGTCGCTCAGCTGGATGCCCGGATCGACCGTCGAGCGATATAATTGCCGGATCGCGTCGGTATTCTCGAAGATATATTGGCCGTTGGGCACCAGCCAGGATGTCGGCACGCTGGCGCGGCCTTGGAAGAAATCGCTGTTGGTGAACTGCAATCCCGGATCGAGCGCGCTGAACCGTTGGCCCAGCCCCGGCGCGTCCTGGGTGCGAACCGAATCGACCGCCTTGCGATCGTCGATCCGGATGCCCGCCTTGATCCGGCGCAGGAACCCGTCGGTAAAGCTTTGCTCGCCGTCGAGATGCAGCGTTAATGCCTGTCCCTGTGAGCGGTTAGCGTTGTCGTAGAATTCCCCGACATTCCATTGCGCGGCATCGAGCAACAGCGCGTTATCGCTGAAATTGTACGACGGGATGCCGCCGCCGGCATTGAAATCGACATCGATCTGCGACGCGACGCGGTCGATCCGCATCGCCAGGAACTGGGTATTGAACTCGCTGGTCTGGTACGACAGGTCGGCAGTGATCTTGCCGTTGTCGCCGACCTTCCAGTCGCCGTTGAGCGCGAAGACGTAGCTATCGGTGTTACTGCGCGTGTAGTCGCCCGAATTGAAACCGAACACATCGCCCACCCGGCGCGACTTAACGATATTGGTGCCGTCGTATAGTTCGAGCGTCGATGCCGGATCGGGGCCGAGATTGCCCCACCAGTCGGCGAAGCTGAACATCAGGCTGTTGAACGTCGTCTGCTTGAACCCGGTCCACGACGCTTCGAAGGTATAGGTCGATCGATTGTCGGGTGCCCATTGCAACGCCATGTTGACCGCGGGGCGCTCGCGCTGGCCGGTCAGATCGGGGCTGAATACCGCGTCGCGCGCCAGATAATAGGGGACCTGCTGCCCGTTCAGCGGGAAGGTCGATCCCGCCTCGGTCGGCAAGCCGCGCTCGAGCCCGGGCTGCCAGGCGCCGGTTTCGGGGAACACGCGTTGCAGCGGGGTGAAGCCCGGCGGCGCGTTTTCAGTGACGAAGGGGACGAATGCGCCCGAGGTCACGCTCATGTCGCGGAAATCGGTCCGGGCGTAGCTGCCGTTGATCAGGATGCCGATGTCACCGATCCCGGTTTCCCAGCGATTGCTGATCAGGGCACTGACATTGGGGTTATAGGTGTCGGCTTGTTCGTTGTAGATCCCGCGTGCCACGCCCGAAAGTGCGAATCCGTCGAAGTCGAATGGTCGACGCGTGAAGACGTCGATCTGCCCGGCGATCCCGGTCTCGATCTGGTCGGCCGAGCGCGTCTTGTAGACGTCGATCCGTTTGACCAGGTTCGCCGGGATGTCTTGCAGCGCGAAGGCGCGACCCGAAGCGGTGAAGATATTGCGGCCGTTTTGCGTCGTCAGCGCGTCAGGCAGGCCGCGGATCGATATCGCGCCCGCCTCACCCGCGCCGCGATTGGTCACCTGGATCCCGGTAACGCGCTGCAGTGCTTCGATGACGTTGTTGTCGGGCAGCTTGCCGACGTCCTCGGCGACGATCGAATCGACGATCTGGATCGATTCGCGACGAATATCCAGTGCTTCGCGCAGGCTTGCGCGGATGCCGGTAACGACGATGTCTTCTTCGGGTCCTGCGGCAATTTCCTGATCGGGAGCCTGCGCAGGTTCGACCGGGTCAACCGACTGCGCGACCGCCGACGGCGCATAGAGTGAAATCGCGCTTAATGCGGTGGTGCACGCAATAGCGAGCTTGAAACCCTTCATCCGATATCCTCCCGGTCGATAGGCGGTCGTTTGTCCCCGAAGGGGCCGCCTTTAAAACTCAGACAATAAGATTTTTAGGTCGGGTGATTTGAACGTGCAAGGCTTTTTTAAGGGCGCCATGCATTTTTGCCGGCAAGTATCCTTCGCGTCTGATTAAGCGGTGAGGATCTCGCTGCACCCGTGCGTGGGGATATCCGCTTGATCGGAAAGCGGTCACCATCAGGCGGGACAAGGCCCATTCCGGGCATTGACCCGGTGCCATTGCCTGTTATGTCTGAGTATATAAAAAATATGGCGGCGCTGCCATTTCGCCTGCATGCGCAACGGCTGTCCGGTCGGTCGCGTCAGCCGACACCATACGGGCGGGGCGAGGGTGCGAACGCCAAAGCCGGCAGCTTCGTGTGTGGTGGCAAACCATCACGCCACGAGAGGCGGAATACCGTTGAAGCTTTAGGAGAGCGACAGATGCAGTTTTGGAAATCGGCTACGGTGGCGCTTGTCGCGACGGTGGGAGTCAGCCCGGTCTTTGCACAAACCGAGCCGGCGCCGATCGAAGCGACGGTGACGGTGGACACCGGTGCCTCCGGGCCGCGGATCGAACCTGCGGTGTATGGGCAGTTCGCCGAGCATCTGGGCCGTGGCATCTACGAGGGCATCTGGGTCGGGCCGAACTCCCCTATTCCCAATCGCGACGGCTACCGCACCGATGTGCTAGACGCGCTCAAGCGTATCAAGGTTCCGGTAGTGCGCTGGCCGGGCGGTTGCTTTGCCGACGAATATGATTGGCGCGACGGAATCGGAGCACGATCGAAGCGTCCAAGCCGCGTCAACACGCATTGGGGTGGCGTGCTCGAGGACAATGCCTTTGGTACTCATGAGTTCATGAACTATTCCGAGCTGCTCGGCGCCGACACCTATATCGCGGGCAATATGGGGTCGATGCCGCCGATCGAGATGGCGCGCTGGATCGAATATATGACCGCCGACGGCGATTCGACGCTGGCGCAGGAGCGGCGCAAGAATGGCCGCGACAAGCCTTGGCGGGTGAATTATTTCGGGGTCGGCAACGAAAGCTGGGGCTGCGGCGGGAACATGAAACCCGAATATTCAGCTCATCTGCACCGCCGATACCAGACCTTCGTAAAGGTACCCGCAGGCACCCCGCCGATCGTCAAGGTGGCGACCGGCGCGAACGTCGCCGACTATAATTTCACCGAAGTGCTGATGCGCGAAGCGCGCGATACGATGAACGCGATCAGCTTGCACCACTACAGCTTCACCGAAAGCTGGGAGAAGAAAGGACCCGCAACGGGCTTCGCCGAACCCGCTTGGGCATCGGTGCTGACCAATGCCCGCTATATGGACGAATTGATCACGCGCCACAGCCAGATCATGGACAAATATGACCCGGCCAAGAAGGTGGCGCTGTATGTCGACGAATGGGGTACTTGGTACGACCAGGAAGCGGGCTCGACTCCGGGCTTCCTGTACCAGCAGAATACCTTGCGCGACGCTCACGTTGCGGCGGTCACCCTCAACATTTTTCACCGCCATACCGAGCGCGTGAAGCTTGCCGCGATCGCGCAGATGGTGAACGTTCTGCAGGCGATGATTTTGACTGATGGCAAGCGGATGGTGCTGACCCCCACCTATCACGTGTTCGATATGTATCAGCCGTTCCAGGGCGCAACGCCGCTCGCCGCAAGCGTCGGGACCCCCGATTACGTTAACGGCACCCATCGGATGCCGGCGATCGATGCTTCAGTGGCGCGCGGCGCCGATGGGCGGCTCTACATGGCGCTGGTCAACGTAGACCCCAATCGGCCCGCACGCATCATGACCAACCTGACCGGAACAGCGACTGGGCGGATGCTGACGGGCCCCGCGATCGATACGCACAACAGCTTTGATGCTCCAGACACCATCGCTCCGATTGCTTATCAAGCAAAGGTGGTGGGCGGACGGTTGGCGTTCGACTTGCCGGCAAAGGCGATCGCCGTAGTCGCACTGGCGCAATGACGAGGTAAGGGCCCCGTGGAGGTTTCGCGGGGCCCTCTCAAAGCAAAGCACCAGCGGGGCTGCGTCAAACCGAATGCATCTGATGATAACCAGCGCGGCTAGGGGTTTAAGACGCCTGGTACGGGCTCTTTCGAAGAATTCGCACTATTGTATCCGCCGATACGGTTCGGGACGGCCTTAGCTACACCCTAACCGACAGCGAATGTCGGGCTTGTAGTATGCGGCTTACCGCAACCAAACACCCCCCTCCATCCGCCCAGCACATCCTGCAGCGGACTTTTTTGGCGCTTTTTTCGGCGCAATCGAAAAATGCTCGACCGCCGTCCCTGGACAGGCCGCTAGCAATATCTAGCGCTCGCCAGCCGCGCGCCTTCGGCAAGCACCGCGAGCTTAGCCCGGACAATGTGGCGGTCGACCCCGCTCGAGCTGACATGGACCGAGAAGCCACAATCGACCGCTGGCATGACATTGTCGCGTCCGACCAGATCGGCATAGCGGCCGATGGCCTGCGCGATCAGTGCGGGGTGCTCGATATGATTGGACTGGCATTCGACCACGCCGGGGATCAGCACCTTGCCCTCGGGCAGGCTGCCGCGCTCGAACATCGCGAATTCGTGCGCGTGGCGCGGATTGGCGGCCTCGAACTGAATTGCCTGCAGTCGCGCGCGCCAGACCAGATCGATGATGTCGTCGAAGGGTACGTCGCAATGGTGCGGCCGCGGTAATTCCCCCAGCACCTATGCATGCGCACCTGCCCAACCGGGATGTTGGCGGTAGCGTGGTTGAGCGCGCCGAAGTGCTGACCTTCGCCAACAGCTATCTCTCGTGGATGAACCTCGAGCGGATCGTGCTGCCCTCGCTGTAGCGCGTGCGCGACGAGACCGGCGACAGCCTTCGATGGCAGTCCTGTCGAAGACCGATATCCTCTATGTCGCGCACGTCTCGACCACGCGGCCCATCCGGCTGCGGGCGAACACGGGGACCCGCTACCCGCGGCACGCGACGTCGCTGGGCAAGGTGCTGCTCGCCTTCCAGCCCGAGCCCGTTCTCGCAGCCTATTAGCGGCACGCGACGCTGCCGCGCTTCACCGAACATACCGTCACGACGCGCAAGGCGCTCGAGGCACGGTTGGATCGGACGCGCAGCGACTGCTATGGCACCGCGCTCGACGAGCTCGATTATGGCCTCGTCTCGGTCGCGGTTCCGGTCTTCGATGCCCGGCGCCGTATCGTTGTCGATCAACTGTTCGACCTCGACAACGCGGATCTTGCAACAGGATCTGGTCCAAACGCGGCTCCCGCTGCTGCGGAGCGCCGCCAGCGAAATAGGGACGGCGCCGCAGCGCTGGCCGGCGTTGATCCACTCGCTACTTTCGGGATGCTGAGCCGCGGCTGATCCTCCCAAGGAAAAGCTCGCGAAGGCTCCGCCCCCCCCTGAGCGCCGCATGCCGAGGTTCGATTCATGTCGAAATCCTCGCCGCGTCAGCATTGACTGTCGCGCCAGCGTGTGAATAACTCGGACCAGATAACGAAATAATACGGAGAGGCGAATGACCGGAGGTCATCGGCACGCAACGGTCGTGCGGCGTAATTTATTGTCGCGGTCACCTGCCCATCTCTCCCCCGCGCATGCGCTGGCGGCGGCGCACCCGTTTCCGGGCACCTTTGGAATGCGACAGGGTGCCGCATGCTGATCGATCGCAGAACGGCGCTTGCCGGCGTGGTCGGCATGTTCGGCGCGACCTTGTTCGCGCCCCTCGCGCGCGCCTTGGCCAACCAGCCCGTACCGGTGATCAACACCGGCACCGCAACGCCGGTCTTCACGCCGGCGCAGCGCGCGCTGGTCACCGCGCTCAGCGAGCGCGTGTTGCCGACCACCGATACCCCCGGCGCGATCACCGCGGGGGTGCCCGACTATATCGAGCATATGCTCGGCGACTGGGCGATCGATGACGACCGTGCGCTGATCCTCGGCGGCCTCGCCGCGATCGATGCACGCAGCATGGCCGATTATCGCAAGCCCGCCGCCCAGGCCACGCCGGCGCAGCAGGATGCGTTGCTGACGCTGGCGATGAACGGCGGCCTGTCGGGCCCGGCGGACTTCTTCGAAGCGTTCCGCCAGCTCGTCATTACCGGCTATTATACGTCGGAGGTCGGCATCAAGCAGGAGCGGCATTATCTGCCCGTCCCCGGCGAATATGACGGCGCCTACCCGTATGCGAAGGTCAAAAAGATCTTCTCGTCCTAGGCGATCCAGCGGCTTCGGCCCGCGCACGCAACCACCCTTTCCCGACCCTTCGATCCGGCGGACAATGAACATGGCAGCAACAGATCGCTTCGACGCAATCGTCATCGGCTCAGGCGTGAGCGGCGGCTGGGCCGCAAAGGAACTCACCGAGAAAGGGCTTCGCGTCCTGCTCGTCGATCGCGGCCGGATGGTCGAACATGGCGAGGATTATCCGTACGAGGGCAAATCGGCCTTCGAGATCCCGGCGCGCGACCGGATGCCCGCGGCGATCGCCAAGAGCGAATATTTCGCGCTCAACGGCTGGGTCTCGCCGAGCACGCGGCCCTTCTTCATCAACGACCGCCTCAACCCCTATGATTACGACGCGCCCAACAAGTTCAACTGGGTCCGTCCGTCGGTGGTCGGCGGCAAGTCGCTGACCTGGGGCCGCTGGAGCTTCCGCTGGGGCCCGAATGATTTCGAGGCCAACAAGCTTGAGGGCATCGGTACCGATTGGCCGATCCGCTATGACGACGTCGCGCCCTGGTACAGCTATGTCGAGAAATATATCGGCGTGTCGGGCGGGCGCGAGAACCTCCCCTATCTGCCCGACAGCGAATTCATGCCGCCGGTACCGATGAACATCGCCGAGAAATGGCTCAAAGGTCGGCTCGAGGGCGAATTCCCCGGGCGCAAGCTGATCAACACCCGGCTGAGCAACATCACCGAGGACAAGCCCGACCAGGGCCGCGCAAAGTGCCAGAACCGCGCGCAATGCCATCGCGGCTGCAGCTTCGGTGCCTATTTCTCGACCCAGGCGGTCACGCTCCCCGCCGCGCGGGCGACCGGGCGGCTGACGGTGCGCGCCGACGCCTGGGCGACCAACATCGAATATGACCCGGCGCGCAAGCGCGTGACCGGCGTCCGGCTGGCCGACGCCAATACCGGCAAGATCGAGATCGTTGACGCGCGGATGGTGTTCCTGTGCGCCTCGGCGATGAGCTCGCTCCACGTGCTGCTCAACTCGCGTGCCGGCGACAGCGAGCGGAGCTATTTCCACTCGAACGGCGCGCTCGGCAGCGCGGTGATGGACCATATCTTCCGCGTGAACGTCTCGGGCGAAATCCCCGGAATGACCGATTATGTCGAATATGGCCGGCGCCCCGGCGGCGTCTATGTCCCGCGCTTCCGCAACCTCGAGCAGGAGGACCTGCCCTTCAAGCGCGGCTATGGCTATCAGGGCGGCGCGGGACGCCAGGCCTCGCCTCCCGAGGGCTTCGGGGCGGATATGAAGCACGGCATGCGCGAATATGGCCCATGGCGCTTCAACATGGGCGCGTTCGGCGAATGCCTGCCTTATGACGACAATCGCGTCATGCTGAACTTCGGCAAGACCGATCGCTTCGGCACCCCGTTGCTGCGCTTCGACGTCACCTTCCGCGACAACGAGATCAAGATGATGGACGACGCGCAGGAGCAGGGCATGATCATGCTGCGCCAGGCGGGGCTGAAGAACGTCAACAGCTACCGCGGCAAGCATGTGCCCGGCGAAGCCATCCACGAAATGGGCGGCGCGCGGATGGGCCGCGATCCCGGCACGTCGGTGCTCAACGAATGGAACCAGGCGCACGACGCGCCCAATTTGTTCGTGACCGACGGCGCGATGATGGCGTCGGTATCGTGCGTCAACCCGTCGCTCACCTTCATGGCGATGACCGCGCGGGCGGCCGATCATGCGGTCAAGCAGATGAAGGCCGGCGTGATCTGATCACCGCCGGCTAGCGCGGCCGGCCGGCGGGGTGGTGCGGCGCCCCGCCGTCAGGCTGCGGCGGGGCAATAGCCGGCGATGAAGCGCTCGTGCGTCGGCATCTGCTCGGCCGCCGCGGCCATTGCGCTGCGCATCGAGCCCAGGCTGCGCGCGATGTCGGCGGCGGGGAGGGTGGCGACGATCGGGTCGCACGATTCGGGCATGATCCGCTGCCCCAGCATCACCGCGACCCAGCTCGGCCGCGCGAACAATTCCTCGTTGTAGCGAAAGACCCGCCCGGTCTCGCGGAACAGCTCGATCTTGTGCGTCAGCGTGTCGGGGACGGGCATGGTGCGGCAATAGTTCCAGAAGTCGCTGTCGTCGCGCTCGGTCGCGCAATAATGCAGGATGATGAAGTCGCGCACCTGTTCGAATTCGGTGCGCATGTGGCGGTTATATTCGGTGCGGAGGATATCGGGGATCGCCGCGCGCGGGAACAGCGAGATGAAGCGGCTGATGCCCTCCTGGATCAGATAGATTGAGGTCGATTCGAGCGGCTCGAGGAACCCTGCGGCCAGCCCGATCGCGATGCAGTTGCGCGTCCAGAACGCTTCGCGGCATCCGGCGCGAAAGCGAATCTGGCGCGGATCGGCGAGCGGCGTTCCCTCGACCCCCGCAAGCAACGTGGCGGTCGCGACGTCATCGGACAGGAATGCGCTCGAATAGATATGACCGTTGCCCACGCGCCGCTGCGTCGGGATCCGCCACTGCCACCCCGCCGTCTTCGCAGTCGATCGCGTATAGGGCGCGGGCGGCCCCACATGCTCGCTCGGCACCGCCAGCGCGCGATCGCACGGCAGCCAGTGGCTCCAGTCGACGAAGCCGACCCCCAGCGTCTCGCCCGCCAGCAGCGCGCGGAAGCCGGTGCAGTCGAAGAAGAAGTCACCCTCGATAACGCGGTCGTCGCCCAGGTCGATCGCTTCGACGAACCCGTCCTCGGCGCGAAGCCGAACGTCGCGAACAATCCCCTCGACCCGCCGGACGCCGCGCGCCTCGGCATAGCGGCGCAAGAACCTGGCATAGAGCGTCGCGTCGAAATGATAGGCGTAGCGGACGTGCGACAGCACCGATCGTGGGTTCGGATCGGGCAGCGCGAAGCGGCCCGCCTTCGCCGCCACCGCGCACTGGCTATACGCCTCGATCGGGTGCCCATCGCCATCGGCGCGGCTGCGCAGCCAATATTGGTGGAAATCGATCCCCTGCATGTCGACGCCATGCTGGCCGAAGGGATGGATATAGCTGTCGCCGCGCCGCCCCCAATCGACGAACTCGATCCCCAGCTTGAACGTCGCCTGCGTCGCCGCCATGAATTCGGCTTCGTTGACCCCGAGCATGCGGTTGAAGGCGAGGATGTCGGGGATCGTCGCCTCGCCCACGCCGACGGTGCCGATCGCGTCGGATTCGACCAATGTGATCGTCACTTCCTTGGGATCGAGCAGGCTCGATAGCGCAGCCGCGGTCATCCACCCCGCCGATCCGCCGCCGACGATCACGATCCGCCGCAAAAGCGGTTGCTGGGTCATCTTTGGGTACGCTCCAGATACTGTTCGAGCTGCGCGCGATAGGTGCCGCTGGCGGGCATCTTCGCGACGACCTGTTCGATGTCGTGCTTGGTCTTGGCGAGGAACTGCGAAACGCGCGCGGGGTCGGCGCGGTCGGCCAGTCGGTCGTGCCGCGCCGGCCGGCGGCCCATGCCCAGATGCAGGATCGTCCAGTCCTCGGGGTGAAAGGGTTCGAGGTCATAGGCGACCAGCACGCCGCGGCTTTCGAACATGCCGATCTTGTGCTGCAGCTTGGGCGGCACCGGTTCGGCCCGCGCCGCCCGCCAATAGGGGGTGTCGGGCAAACCATCGGCTTCGAACAGCGCGCGGGTGAACAGCGCGGCGTGGCTGTGATCCTCGCCGAAGCGGCGGTTATATTCGGCGCGTTCGACCGTCATGCTGCCGGCGTTGGGCAACAGTGCCAGCAACCGCTCGATATCGCGCTCGAGCAGCATCAGCGGTGCAGGGGTAAGCGGTTCGACTACCGCTGCGGCGTGACCGATGCCGACGCAATTGCCGCTCCACGCCTCGCGCCTTGCGCCCAACGTCGCTTCGCCGGTGACTTCAGGCCCGCCGCCATGCGCTCCCATTGCTTCGCCGGCCTGCGCGAGGTCATAGACGCTGGTGCGCCTTACCCGCCCGCGCAGCGGGGTGTCGCTCACCCAGCCATAGGGCGCAGCAGTGACGGTGCGCAGCGGCGCGTCGGGCTGCGCAGGCGCGGCGTCGCTCGCCGCGATGCCGATGCGGCGCGTGCCGTCGATCTCGGGAACCAGGCGCGAGAGCAGCGAAGCATCGGTGCCGGTGCAGTCGATATAAAGGTCGGCGGCCAGCACGCGCCCGTCGCGCAGCCGAACGCCGCTGATCCCGGCAGCGTCGGTCAACTCATCAGCTAGCTCGCCCGTGATCCGTTCGACCCGATCGGCGGGAATCCCCTCGGCGAACAGCCGTGAATAGGCCGCAGGATCGAACTGATAGGCGTAGTCGGCACGCGCGAGCGGGTGCTGTCCGGTCTCGCCCGGGCCACGCGGCGGATGCGCGAACGCCCCCCGCTGCGCCGCGCGCGCCGAAACCAGGAAGGGCTCGATCGCACCCGCCCCGCTCGACGCCAGATATTGGTGGAACTGCACGCCATCGAGGATCGGAAAGGGCAGCGCGAAGCATTGGGTCCACGCGCGATCGCCGCCCCATTGCGTATAGCGTGTGCCCCACGAAAAGCCGGTGTCGCTGCGCTGCACCAATGCCGGTTCGTCGACCCCCGCGGCGAGGTTGAAGGCATAGGCCAGGGGCGCCGACACCGTCCCGTAGAACAGGTCGCTACTGGCGGTGTCGCAGGTCGCGGCGAGGGTGATCCGGGTAGCCGCTGGCAGTTGCCGGGCGAGCGCTGCGGCAGTCATATGCGCGGCGAGGCCACCGCCGCAGATGAGGATGTGGCCGATCGGTGCGGCGAAAGCGGACGGGCGTTGCATCGCTGATCCTACGCCGCGGGCGCACGCTGCGCCAGGCTACCCGCCGCAGCCGAGCGACGGATATAATCGGCGTGGTCGGGGGTGCCGCGTACCGCCGCCGCCACCTCTTGGCGGATCGCGCTTGCGCGCGCGGCCAACGCGTTGTCGCCCATCGAGCGCGCGCGCGGATCATAACCCGTCGGCATCAGATTTTGCCCCAGCATCACCGCCACCCAGCTCGGCGGCAGGAACAGCCCGAATTCATAGGGCACGACATACGCGCGCGTCTGCCACGCATCGATTTTCTCGCGCAGGCTGTCGGGCAGCGTGAGCGCGCGAAAATGGCGCCACATCTCGCTATCGTCGCGCTGCGTCGCGACATAGTGCAGCAGCAGGAAATCGCGCACGCGCTCGTAATGCAGGCTCATGCGGCGATTATATTCGATGACGTCGGACGCATCGAAGCCGCGGTCGGGGAACAGCGCCAGCAATTCGGTGATGCCGTCCTGGATCAGATGGATCGAGGTCGATTCGAGCGGTTCGAGAAACCCGCCCGCCAGCCCGATCGCGATGACATTGGCCTTCCAGAAATCGCGCCGCCGCCCGGTCGTGAAGCGCAGCTGGCGTGGGTCGGCCTGCATCGGCGCGTCGAGATTCTCGACCAGCTGGCGGGTCGCGTCGTCGTCGCTGATGAAGCTGCTGCAATAGACATGGCCGTTCCCCACGCGATGCTGCAGCGGGATTCGCCACTGCCACCCCGCGGTGCGCGCGGTCGCACGCGTGTAGGGGCCAAGCGGCCCGGCGCTGGCGGTCGGCACGGCGACCGCGCGGTTGCACGGCAGCCAGTGGCTCCAATCGTCATAGCCCGACGCCAGCGCCCCTTCGATCAGCAGACCGCGGAACCCCGAACAATCGACGAACAGGTCGGCGCTGACCTCGCGGCCGTCGGCCAGCGTCACGCTGCGAACCTGCCCGCTCTCGCCGTCGAGCGCGGTATCGACGATCTTGCCTTCGAGGCGCGTGACGCCATTGGCCTCGGCATAGCGGCGCAGGAACGCGGCATAGAGCGACGCATCGAACTGATAGGCATAGCCAAAGGTCGATTCGATGCGGTCATGCTCGGCGGCCGGATGGCGAAACCGGTTCTGCTCGGCGGCGACGATCGGAAACGAATATTCGTCGAGCCGCGAGGTGTCGCCCAGGCTCTTGAGCCGCAACCAGTGATGGTAGAAGGGCACGCCGTTCACCGCGGGGCCGTAATCGCCGAACGGGTGGATATAGCGGTCGCCGAGCTTGCCCCAATCGCGAAACTCGATGCCCAGCTTGAAGGTGGCTTCGGTCGCGCGCATCAGGTCGCGCTCGTCGATGCCGAGCGTCTTGTTGAAGGCACGGATATGCGGAAGCGTCGCTTCGCCGACCCCGACGGTGCCGATTTCGGACGATTCGATCAGCGTGACCGCGATCGACAGCCCGTTGAGCTTGTTCGCCAACGCCGCCGCGGTCATCCAGCCCGCCGTCCCACCGCCGACGATGCATACGCGCCGAATCATAGGTTCACGCATGATCACAGGTCGGTGCAGGCGCAGGGGCGGCCATCGATAAAATCTCCTCCGGACCCGCGCTGTGCCGTTCGAGACGACGGCCGCTATGCGCTGACGCGATCCTATTATCCGCAGCGCCCGCATTGACGCAGGCCTCCAAATCCAGTCGACAAAAGCGGACGGCTTGGGTGATGTCAATCGGACCGATTGGTCCGCGTTGTCCATCTTGCTTGGATGTTAAGTCTGAGTTATCCGAGTCGTCGCCCGACGAGAAATCGCGAGCGCCAGCGTGCAAAGCGCGGCGTTAAAAACGATCCGGAACGGGCGGGGAAATCGGGGCCGGACGATCGGTCTTATTAAGAGGGGGTGCACTGTGAAGAAGAATGCGATTCCGAATCTTTCGTGGTCGGCCAAGCGCTTGCTCTTGGCAACGTCGGCGCTGACCTTGGCGCTATATCCTTCGGTAGCATCGGCACAGACGGCAGGCACCGATCCCGAAGGCGAGCAGCAGACCGAAGCGCCCGCTGAGGAAGAACGCGAAATCATCGTCACCGGTATTCGCGGCGCGCTCGAATCGGCCAAAGAGATCAAGCGCAACGCATCAACCTTCGTCGATTCGCTGTCGGCTTCGGACATCGCGACGCTTCCCGATCTTTCGGTTGCCGAAGCGCTCGGTCGCATTCCCGGCGTCACCATCTCGCGCTTCCCCACCGGCGGCGCCAGCCCCGACTTTCCTTCGCCCGAGGGGCGCGGTAACCTCGTTCGCGGCTTGAGCTTCGTCCGGTCCGAGTTCAACGGTCGCGACGCGTTCAGCGCCAATGGCGGCCGCTCGCTCGACTTTTCGAGCATTCCGCCCGAACTGATCGGCGGCGTCGACGTCTACAAGAACCAGAGCGCCGACCTGATCGAAGGCGGCATCGGCGGCACGATCAACCTGCGCACGCTCGAACCCTTCGACCGTCCCGGCGGGCTGCTGGTGGTGGCGGGCGACGTCACCTACTCGGACCTCCGCAAGGAATGGTCGCCGCAGATCAGCGTCACCGGCGGCAATCGCTGGTCGACCCCGATCGGCGATGTCGGCTTCGTCGCTTCCTATTCGCGCTCGAAGCTCGATTCACGGATCAACGGCTGGCAGCAAAACGCGCCGATGCCACGCGTGCTCGATGCCAACGGGAATGTACCCGAGTCGTTGCTCACTGGCGCGAACAAGCTCAGCGAATTCGACGGCGTCGATGCTTCGAACATCGTCGGCATCACGCCCGGCTTCCAGCTGCGGACCAACGACGTCGATCGTGACCGCGAAAGCTATTATTTCGCGGGTCAGTGGAAGAACGACCGGCTGCAGTTGACCGCGAAATATATCCGCGCCGAAAATACCATCGACAGCATCGAGCGCACCTTCGAATGGTTCCCCGAGCACGACACCGGCACGCGCGCCGGCGTCCGCGATCTCGTTCTCGACACCGGCTGGGGTTCGGCCGGCACCGCGATGTGCAGCGGCCCCGGCGGCTTCCCGAACAATCCCGGTGACTGCGAAACGCTCATTCCCATTGGCGGTGGCCTGATGAAGTCGGGTTTCGTCACCAGCCGGATCGATGACTATACCGGCGCGATCGGTTCGCCGGTGGGTTCGCTCGGAATCGGCAAGATCGAGGAAGCGACCACCGAAGATTACAGCCTCAACCTGAAATGGGATGCCTCCGATCGCCTTAAGGTGACCCTCGATGGTCAATATACCAAGGCGAGTGCGCGTCAGCGGCAAATCTGGGGCGGGATGAACACCTATCTGGATTGGCAGATCCAGCACGATCTCGACAACCCGCAGATCCAGTTCTTCGTCAATCCGGCAACCGGCTTCAACGGCAATCAGACCCGCTTTACCGGCGACAATGATGATCCGTCGACGCCTGGTGTTGTCGAGGGCGTTCGCATTCCGCAGGCGACCAGCACGGGCGACCTCAATGGCTCGACCTGGCAGTTCGTTGCCGATCAGTTCCAGGAAGGCACCGGCGAATTGTACGCACTCCGGGCCGACTTTGATTACGACGTTTCGGGCGGCGACGGACTGGCCAGCTGGTTCGACAGCGTGAAGTTCGGTGCGCGCTATTCGGAGCGCAGCCAGGTAAACTCCGAAATGGCGCTCAACTGGGGCTCGATGGCACCGGCATGGGACGGCCGTGGCGGGTTCGCCGTGGCGGGCACGATGCAGGATCCTGCCGCAGGCTTCGAGGCGGTTCCGTTCGGCGATTTCTTCCGCGGCGGCGTCGTCAACGGCTCGAACAACGAGTTCGTGTTCGTGAACGAGAACCTGTTGTCGAGCTATGAAAATTTCCGCAACTACATCGCTGGCGAGCCGCAACTTGGAAACAACTATGGCTGGGTTCCGCGCGGCGAAACCGATGGCTCGCGGTTCGGTCGCGCGACGTTCCGGCCCGAAGATACATCGGACATCGATGAAAAGACCTGGAACGCCTATGCCCGCATCGATTTCAAGCAGGAATTCGACAACGGCATGTCGCTCGACGGCAATTTTGGCGTCCGATACGTCAAGACCACGCTGACTTCGAACGGTTTCCAGGCGTTCCGCCCGTTTGTCGCCGATATCCAAACGCTACCGGTCACCAATGGCGTGCGTACGCGGACGGATGATGCGGAAAGTCGCGACGACATCGCCGATTTTGCGCCTGAAGCAGTAGCCTATGCCGCACAGGCCGCAGTCCCCACCAGCATCAATCAAAGTGATGAGCGCTGGCTGCCGTCGTTCAACCTGAAGTGGAACCTGAACCGCGAAATGCTGCTGCGCTTTGCCTACAGCAAGGGCCTCAGCCGTCCGAACGTCCAGGATCTGCGCTCGTCGCAGGAATATGTCGTCACCACCAACCGGCTGAGTTTCGACCCGCTCCCCGAAACCGATCCGCTCTTCGGGATCGATCGTGGTGCGCAGAACATCAGCGTCGGCGAAATCCGCGTCAGCCGCGGCAACCCGTTCCTGAAACCGACGACTGCCGATAGCTTTGACGCGTCCTATGAATGGTATTTTCCGGGCGGGTATCTGTCGGTCTCGGGGTTCTACAAAGATCTCTCGAACATCATCACCAATGGCGATCTGCCGCTCGGCAGCACGACGCTCGACGGGCAGCAGGTGAATATCATCTACAACGGCCCGGTTAACCAGGCCACGGCGACGATCAAGGGCGTCGAAATCGGCTATCAGCAGTTCTTCGACTTCCTGCCGGGCGTATTGAAGAATTTCGGCGTCCAGGCGAACTACACCTACATCGACGCATCGACCACGCCTCCAGCCAACGGCGTCGATGCCGATGGCGATGGCAATCCCGATGACTTGACGACGGTGTTCCGCTTTGGCGTCGACGATCTGCTCGGCCAGTCGAAGCACATCGCCAACGCCGTCGCGATCTACCAGAACAAGGTGGTCGAGGCGCGACTGGCGTATAACTGGCGCTCGGAATATCTGACCACCTATCGCGATTACGTCACCGGCAACCCGATCTATAACTCGGCTGCCGGCTTCCTCGACGCGTCGCTGAAGTTCAACATCGGCCAGTTCCAGATCCGCGGGTCGATCGCGAACATCCTCGATACGAAGAGCAAGGCGCGCTCCTACATCGACGAGAGCGGGCAGCTGTATGACCGCTTCAGCTTCCTCAACGACCGCCGGATCGTGCTCGGCGCGCTGTGGCGGATGTAATCGAGATCGGCAGACGCCAACCTTAAACGGGCCGTTCGGCGGGTGGCGATAGCTGACCTATCGCCACCCGCCAAAGGCTGACACTCCAGAACAACCCCCGTCGCCTCCGCGACGGGGGTTGTTCCCATTTGCGCCCCGGCTCCCGCGCCGGCGCTCCCCGCCGCCGCATCGCTGTCCTACACGCATCGGCTTGGCTATTCCCGGCAGATGGCCACGCCTCTCCCACGCTCACCGGCATCGTGTTGCGATCGCGGGGAAGGGGGCATTTTACGGGGGACGTAGTGTAGCTTTTGTAGCCTTCCGAGCCGCCGGCGTCGTCCGACTCAGCGCATCGACGGGGCGTTGACGTCGCTTTCCTCGACGCCATCGTTGATTGTCGAGCGTTGATCGCGCAATCCCGAGGCTGGAGGTCGATAGCGCGTGAACGATATGAATGGGCAATCCTTCCAGGCGCCCGAATTCCTCCTCGGCGGCGGCGAGACCGGCGGGCTGATCGCCGCGCATGATTGGTCGGGCACGTCGCTCGGCCCGATCGGGCAATGGCCGCAAAGCTTGCGGACGACGCTCGGCTTCGTGCTGCGGTCGCCGGTGCCGATGGTGATGATGTGGGGCATCGAAGGTGTGATGCTCTACAACGACGCCTTTTCGGTGTTCGCCGGCGGGCGGCATCCGGCGCAGCTCGGCAACCCGGTGCGCGAGGCGTGGCCCGAGGTCGCCGACTTCAACGACAATGTGATCAAGGTCGTGCTCGCCGGCGGGACGCTCGCCTATAAGGACCAGGAGCTGACTCTGTACCGCGACGGGGTCGCCGAACAGGTCTGGATGAACCTCGATTATTCGCCGGTACTCGACGCGCTCGACCGCCCGGCCGGCGTACTGGCGATCGTGATCGAAACCACCGAACGCGTCGCCGCCGAACGCGCGCTGCGCGACGAGCGCGATCGCACCCGCGACGTGCTCGACAATATGGGCGATGCCTTTGCGCTGCTCGACAAGGATTTCCGCATCGTCGAGATGAACGCGGCCGCCTGGCGCCTCGAAGCGCGGCCGCGCGAGCAGGTGCTCGGCAAGACGCATTGGGAGGCGCACCCCGACGCCGCGCCCGAACTCGGCGAACTATACCGGCGGGCGGTGACTTCGGGCCAGCCGGTCGAGCTCGAACATCGCTACGTCTGGCCCGACGGGCGCGAATCCTGGATCGACATGCGCGCCTACCCGGTGGGCGAGGGGCTGGCGGTCTTCTATCGCGACATTTCGGATCGCAAGCACGACGAAGCCGCGCTGGCCGAAAGCGAAACGCGCTTCCGCAACATGGCCGATCAGGCACCGGTGATGATGTGGGTCACCGATCCGAGCGGCGCTTGCACCTACCTCAATCGGCGCTGGTACGAGTTCACCGGCCAGAAGACGGGCACCGGTGAGGGCTATGGTTGGCTCGACGCGATCCATGACGACGATCGGCCGCTCGCCGAACAGGCGTTCGTAACCGCCAATGCCAAGCAAGAGGATTACCGCGTCGAGTTCCGCATCCGGCGCGCCGATGGCGTCTATCGCTGGGCGATCGACGCCGCCGCCGCGCGCTTCGGCGCCGATGGCGAATATCACGGCTATGTCGGCTCGGTGATCGATATCGACGAGCGGCGCGAGGCCGAGGCGGCGCTCCAGGCGTCGACCGCGCGCGCGCAGAAACTCGCCGCCGAACAGGTCGCGATCCTGGGGCAGCTCGCCGAGGGGGTGATCGTCACCGATCGCGACGGCAATATCACCTTCGTCAACGATGCCGCCAGCCGGATTCACGGTGTCGGGCGGCTCGATGTCGCCCCCGACGCCTATAGCAGCGCCTATCATTTGCTCACGCTCGATCGCGAACCTTATCCCACCGCGCAGTTGCCATTGGTTCGCGCGGTGCAGGGCGAGACCGTGGCCGAGGCACGCTGGCGTATCCAGCGGCCCGACGGTTCCGAAGTCCTCGCCGTCGGCAGCGCCTGCCCGGTGCGCGACGAGAATGGCGAGACGCTCGGCGCGGTGCTGACCCTGCGCGACGACACCGAGCGCGCCGAGGCCGAACGGCAGCTGCGCGAGAACGAGGCGCGGCTGCGTGCCTTGACCGATAACCTGCCCTCGGGAATGGTCTATCAGCTGGCGACGGCCAATGATGGCACGGAGCGACGGTTTCTGTACGTCTCGCAAAGCCACGAAAAACTGACCGGCATCGCCGCCGACGCGGTGCTCGCCGATCCGACTATACCGTATAGCTTGATCCTTCCCGAGGACCGCCCGGCCTTGCTGGCGGCGGAGGCCGCGGCGACGGCGGCACGCAAGCCGTTCGACGTCCAGGTGCGGTTCCGCCGCGCCGACGGGATGGTCCGCTGGTCGCGGATCATCTCGGCGCCGCGCGACCAGATCGACGGTTCGGTCGTCTGGGACGGCATCCAGGTCGACATCACCGACCAGAAGCGCGCCGAAACGCTGCTCGTCGAGATGAACGACGAACTCGAACGCCGCGTCGCCGAACGCACCCGCGAGCTTGAGGAGGCACAAGAGGCGCTGCGCCAGGCGCAGAAGATGGAGGCCGTTGGGCAGCTCACCGGCGGGATCGCGCACGACTTCAACAACCTGCTCACCGGGGTGATCGGCTCGCTCGACATGATGCAGCGCCGGATGGCCAAGGGCGAGACCGACAAGATCGAGCGCTATGCGACCACCGCGATGACCGCGGCCAATCGCGCCGCGGCGCTCACCCACCGGCTGCTCGCCTTCTCGCGCCGCCAGCCGCTCGATCCCAAGCCGGTCAACGCCAATCGGCTGGTGAGCGGCATGGAGGAGCTGCTCCGGCGGACGATCGGCGAAAACGTCCGGCTCGAGATCGTGACCGCGGGCGGGCTGTGGCAGACGTTGTGCGATCCCAACCAGCTCGAAAGCGCGATCCTCAATCTCGCGATCAACGCGCGCGATGCGATGCCCGATGGCGGCGAGCTGACGATCGAGACCTGCAACGCGCATCTCGACAACGCCTATGCTGCGCAGCATCGCGAGGTCGCGCCCGGCCAATATGTCTGCATCAGCGTTACCGATTCGGGCACCGGAATGACCAAGGAGATCATCGACAAGGCGTTCGAACCCTTTTTCACGACCAAGCCGATCGGGCAGGGCACCGGGCTGGGGCTGTCGATGATCTACGGCTTCACCCGCCAGTCCGAAGGCTATGCGCGGATCTATTCGGAGGTCGGCCAGGGAACGACGATCAAGCTGTATCTGCCGCGCTATCTGGGCGAGGCCGAGGAGCCGCAGGATAGCCACCGCGAGCTCACCGACTCGCATCGCGCCGAAGACGGCGAAGTGGTGCTGGTGGTCGAGGACGAGACCGCGGTGCGCGATCTGGTGGTCGATGTGCTCGAGGAGCTCGGCTATCGCGCGATCGAGGCGGTCGATGGCCCGGCGGGGCTCAAGCTGCTGCAGTCCGATATCCGGCTCGACCTGCTGGTCACCGACATCGGCCTGCCCGGGCTCAACGGCCGCCAGCTTGCCGACGCCGCGCGCGAGCATCGGCCCGACCTCAAGATCCTGTTCATGACCGGCTATGCCGAGAATGCGACGATCGCCAACGGCTTCCTCGACCCCGGCATGGAGATGATCACCAAGCCCTTCGCGATCGAGGCGCTGGTGACGCGGATTCGTGATATGATCGAAGACCGATGACGCTGGAAGAACTCGGCTGGAACGCGCATTTCAGCAATCAGCTTTCGGCCGACGAGGCCGAGGAGTGCCATCCCGTCCGGGTGATGTCGGTGCATCGCGGGCAGATCGCGGTGGCGGGGGTGGCGTCGCAGCGCTTCGTTACCCCCTATATCGCCGGCGCCAGCGCGGCCGATGATCACCCCACCGTGGGCGACTGGCTGTTGATCGACAATCGCTCGCTCCAGCCGATCCGCGTGCTGGCGCGGCTGAACCTGTTCAAGCGCCGCTCGCCGGGCGACCCGCGCAAGGAACAGATGATCGCCGCCAATGTCGACACGGTGTTCATCGTGGCGTCGTGCAACCAGGATTTCAGCGTCCCCCGCCTCGAACGCTATCTGGTGCTGGCGCGCGAGGTCGGGGTGAACGCGGTGGTGGTGCTCACCAAGATCGACCTGACCGACACGCCCGAGGCATTCGCCGAGGCGGCGCGCGCGATCGAGCCGGGGCTGCGCGTCGAGACCGTCGATGCCCGCGATCACGCCAGCGTCGCGCGGCTGGCGGCGTGGTGCGGCCGCGGCAAGACCGTCGCGTTGCTGGGGTCGTCGGGGGTCGGCAAATCGACGCTGGTCAACACGCTGCGCGCGTCGGACAGCATCGCGACACAGGCGGTGCGCGCGCATGACGGCACCGGTCGCCACACGACCACGGTGCGGACGATGCATCGGCTCGATCATGGCGGGTGGCTGCTCGACCTGCCGGGCATGCGTGAACTACAACTGGCTGAGGCGGCGACGGGGATCGCCGAGATTTTCGACGATTTCGCGTTGGCGGCGCAGGATTGCCGCTTTTCGGACTGTTCGCATCGAAGCGAACCCGGCTGCGCGGTCCGCGCCGCGATCGCCTCGGGTGCGTTGACCCAGGCGCGATACGATCGCTGGACGCAGCTGTCCGCCGAAGAGGCCGGCACCGCATCGCTGCGAACGAGACGCCGCCCGCGCTAATTGCCGGGCGGTGATCGCTGGCTTGAGTTCGGCTGGCTTTTGCTGGCAAGATGTCGGCGCGCCGGGATCGTGCGCCGGGGGGGGCGTGGGGTGACGCAACGAAAGACCCAGATCGTGGTGGTCGGCGGCGGCGCCGGGGGGCTCGAGCTCGTCCGCAAGCTCGGCGCGCGCTATGGCCGCAAGCGCCACGACATCATCCTGATCGACCGTAACCTCACCCATATCTGGAAGCCGTTGCTCCACGAAGTCGCGGCAGGCTCGCTCGACGCCAATCTCGACGAGGTCGGCTATGGCGGGCATGCGGTGCGCTGGGGCTATCGCTTCTTCAACGGCACCATCGAGAGCATCGATCGCGCCGCGCGCACCATCACCACCGCGCCGCTGATCGACGAACGCGGTGACGAGATCATCGGCCGCCACAGCATCCGCTACGACTATCTGGTGCTGGCGATCGGCGGCATCTCGAACGACTTCGGCGTGCCCGGGGTACGCGAACACGCGATGTTCCTCGAGGATCGCCCGCAGGCCGACCGCTTCCGCCAGAAGCTGCTCAACGCTTGCCTGCGCACCAACCACGCGCACCAGACCGGCGATGCGCAGGCGAGGGTGCGGGTCAGCATCGTCGGCGGCGGCGCCACCGGGGTCGAACTCGCCGCCGAACTCTACAACGCCGCCAAGGCGCTGCGCCATTACGGGCTCGAGGTGTTCGACGAGACCAAGCTCGAGGTGTCGCTGATCGAGGCGGGGCCGCGGATACTGCCCGCGCTCGACGAAGCGCTGGCGGCGACCGCCAAGCTCGAACTCGAACGGCTGGGCGTGCGCGTGCTCGATAGCACCCAGGTTACCGCGCTCGAGGACCGGCGGGTGCGGATCGGCGACGGCACCAGCATCGACGCCGACCTGATCGTCTGGGCGGCGGGGGTGAAGGGCGCCGAGGAGATCAAGACGATGAGCGATCTCGAACTCACCCGCGGCAACCAGATCGTCGTTCGCCCGACGCTGCAATCCAAGGCCGACGATCGAATCTATGCGCTGGGCGATTGCGCCTCGTGCCTGCTGCCGGGTCGCGAGCGCCCGATCCCGCCGCGCGCGCAATCGGCGCACCAGATGGCGAGCCTGGTCTTTACCAATCTGGTCCGCGCGCAGGAGGGCAAGCCGCTGCGCGATTTCGTGTATCAGGACCATGGCTCGCTGGTGTCGCTCAGCCGCTTCTCGACCGTCGGGAGCCTGATGGGCAATCTCATCGGCGGGCGGATGTTCGTCCAGGGCTGGATCGCGCGGACGGTATATACCTCGCTCTACCGGATGCACCTGATCGCGATCCACGGCTGGTGGCGCGGCACCGGACTGATCTTGATCGGCCACGTCAACCAGATCGTCCGCCCCAAGCTCAAGCTGCATTAGCGGACGGAAAGGCCGCGGCCGATCAGTCGAGCCTTACATGCTCGGGATGGAGATACGCCGGATTGAAGTCCGACAGCCGCTTGAGCCGCTCGATATCGCAGATCGTCAGTTGCTCGCGCTCGAAGACGATCAGCTTGTCCTGCCGCAGCTTCTGGATGACCCGGTTGACGTGGACCGGCGTCAGCCCGAGCGAGTCGGCGATCTCAACCTGCGTCAGCGGCATCAGGAACTGGTCGCCCGCGACCAGCCCGACATTGTTCATCCGCTCGTACATTTCGCACATCAGATGCGCGGTACGCTTGAACGCGTCGCGGCGGCCGAGGTTGACGATCCAGGCGCGCAGCACCCCCTCGTCGACCAATGTCGCCCACCACAGCGCCTGCGCGAGTTCGGGTTGCTGACGGATCAGCTCGTGCAGCTTGTGGAGCGGGATATACGCGATCTTCGCCGGGCCGAGCGTCGCGATGCTATGATCCATCTGCTGCAGCACCATGGTGTGCAGGTCGCAAAAGTCGCCCGGGATCAGAAACGCGGTGATCTGTCGCGAACCGTCGGCCAGGTTATTATAACGGATCGCCCAACCCTCGAGGATCAGGTGCAGCCGGTTGGGTTTATCGCCCTCACGCAGAATATCGTAATTGGGCGGCATGACGCGCGCATGGTCGCACAGGCCCCGCAGCACGTTCCGCTGATCTTCGGTGAGATCGGCAACATTTTCCAATTTGGCGACTAGCGGGTTGTCCATTGGAACGAACCTTTTCGTGCATTGGGTAAAGCCGGAGACAGTCGCGCAACATCTTATTCTCAGCATTGCCTAGATTGCCCGTTGCGCCAAGGCCCGGTCCGAATGCGGGCGAATGTCACCATCGATGTTGGCGGTCAGGCGTCACTCGGCGTTTGAGGAGCGCGGGCCGCATTCACCCGTCCTGATCCAACAAATGCACCGCCAACCACGTCGTGGGCTCGTCGAGCGCGGTGAAGGTCACCCAATGGCGGGCGCCGCCGGGGATCAGCATATGCTCGCCCGGCGAAAGCGATCGCTCGGGCTCGCCCTCCACCAGCAGCCGGGCGGCACCGCGCAGCAGCATCACCCATTCGTCGTGCGGCTGTCGGTAGGGGCAGTCGGGCGGGGTGACGTGACCGTGCGAGACGATCCGTTCGATCAGCACCCCGCGCCGCTGCAGCAGCGCCTCGAACGTCTCGTTGCTCATGCTGGCGCTCGCCTGGTCAGGAGATCAGCCGATCGGCGCGCAGTTGCTCGAACAACGCGAAGAACGAATCGTCGGTGGGGCGATAGCCGGTGAAGCCCAGCCGGCGGCTCTTCGACATGTCGGTCACCACTTCGATCGGTCGGCCAAGATCGGCGTCGGTGTGCCAGGGTGAAGCGAGGCGGTCGAGCGCCGGCTCGGCGAGTCCCTCGCGCTCGGCGAGCGCACGCCATACGCCTTCATCGCCCGCCATCTGCTTGGCGAGTGGCTGCACGCTGCCGTCGAACGGTGCCGGCTCGATCTCGAACCATTCGGCGATCCGGCCCCACATCCATTGCCAGCGAAACACGTCGCCGTTGACGATGTTGAACGCCTCGTTCTCCGCCGCCGGGGTGGTCGCCGCCCACAGCAGATGCTCGGCGAGCTGCCGCGCATCGGTCATGTCGGTGAGCCCTTCCCATTGCGCCGCCGATCCGGGGAAGCGGAACGGGCGACCGGTCTCGCGGCACAAGGTGGCGTACACCGCCAGCGTGGTGCCCATGTTCATCGCATTGCCCACCGCCTTGCCGATCACCGTATGCGGGCGATGGACGCTCCAGCTGAAGCCGTCGCGGGCCGCGGCGGCGAACACTTCGTCCTCCTGCGCGTAATAGAAATTCTCGATGTCGAGCCGTCCCTGCACTTCGCGGAACGGCGTCTGCGGCAGCGCGCCTTTGCCATAGGCCTCGAATGGCCCCAGATAATGTTTCAGGCCGGTCACCAGCGCGACATGGCGCGCGCTGCCCGCGGGGCGCAGCGAGTCGAGCAGGTTGCGCACCATCAGCGAATTGACGCGAATATTTTCGGCCTCGCTGTCCTGCCGCAGCCAGGTGGTGATGAACACCGCATCGGGACGAAGCGTGGCGAGCGCGGCGGCGGTGCCCTCGGCATCGAGCAGATCGGCGGCCACCGGCTGGACGCCGGCCTGCTCAGTGGGGCGGCGCGCCAGGCCGTGGACGGTCCAGCCCTTTTCGACCAGCAACGCCGCGGTCGCGCTGCCGACGATCCCGCTCGCGCCCACTACCAATGCCGTTTTTGCCATATGCTTGTTTCCTAACGGTTCGTTGAGTGACAGCTAGGGAGCGCAGGAGGCGACCGCCAGTCGCAGGCGTCACCCCACCCCTGGCGCGTCCTTGGCTCGCAGTAGCAAGCCGATTGCCGTCGATCCCTTCGACACTGGCGTTCGGCTGGGCTAGAACCCGCGGCATGTCCGATCTTTCCTTCGATCTCGGCGAGCCAGCGCCGCCGCCCAAGCCCGAGGCGTACCGGGTGCTGGCGCGCAAATACCGGCCGCAGACCTTTGCCGAACTGATCGGCCAGGACGCGATGGTGACGACGCTGGGCAACGCGATTCGCCGCGACCGGCTGGCGCATGCCTTCCTGCTCACCGGGGTACGCGGCGTTGGCAAGACGTCGACCGCGCGGCTGATCGCCAAGGCGCTCAACTGCATCGGGCCCGACGGGCAGGGCGGGCCGACGATCGATCCGTGCGGGGTGTGCGATCCGTGCACCGCGATCGCCGAGGGGCGGCATATCGACGTGATCGAGATGGACGCCGCGAGCCATACCGGCGTCGACGATGTGCGCGAGATCATCGAGGCGTCGCGCTATTCGGCGGTGTCGGCGCGCTACAAGATCTATATCGTCGACGAAGTCCATATGCTGTCGAAAAACGCCTTCAACGCGCTGTTGAAGACGCTCGAGGAGCCGCCCGCGCATGTGAAGTTCCTGTTCGCTACCACCGAGGTGAACAAGGTGCCGATCACCGTGCTGTCGCGCTGCCAGCGCTTCGACCTGCGGCGGATCGGTTCGGACAAGCTGGCGGCGCATTTCGCGCATGTCGTCGCCGCCGAAGGATTCGAGGCCGAGCCCGAGGCGCTGGCGCTGATCGCGCGCGCCGCCGAAGGATCGGCGCGCGACGGGTTGTCGATCCTCGACCAGGCGATCGCGCATGCCGGGCTCGAGGGCGGGGGCGTGCGCGCCGATGTCGTGCGCGACATGCTGGGCCTGTCGGATCGCGGTGCAGTGCGCGCGATGTTCGCGCTGTTGCTTGGCGGCGATTCGGCGGGATCGCTGGCGGCGCTGCGGAAGCAATATGATCTGGGCGTCGACCCCTTGTCGGTGTTGCGGACGCTGCTCGAGACGGTGCATGGCGTGACGCTCGCTAAGGTGGGGACCGAGCCCGATCCGTCGCAGCCGGTCGAGGAGCGCGAGGCGCTCGCCGACTGGGCGTCGCGGCTGTCGTTCCCGATCCTCCACCGGCTGTGGCAGCTGCTGCTCAAGGGGCATGACGAGGTCGCGCGCGCGGCGATGCCGATCGAAGCGTGCGAGATGGCGCTGCTGCGCGTGATCCATGCGTCGCAACTGCCCGACCCCGGCGACCTCGCGCGCCAGCTTTCCGACGGCAAGACGCCGGCGATCCAGGCCCCGCCCCAGCAGCCGCAACCCGCTGCGGCGGAGCCCGTGGCGGCACCGTCGCCAGCCTCCACCGCGCCGGCGCTGCCCGACACGGTCAAGGCGATCCGCGACCTGCTCGCCCGGCATGGCCGCCACGCGCTGGGCGAAGCGGTGCGCAACCATGCGCGCCCGACCCGGATCGAACCGCCCGAGATCGAGCTCGGCACGCAGCGGCCGATCCCTTCGGAATTCGCGCGCGACCTGGCCGACGAACTCAAGCGGATCACTGGCGCCCGTTGGCGCGTTACCACCAGCGACGCCGCCGGTCAGGCTTCGATGCGCGAAGCCGAAGAAGCGGCCGAGGCCGCGAAGGAAGCAGAAGTACGCAATTCCCCCGTCGTCGCAGCTGCACTTGCCGCCTTTCCCGGCGCAAGGCTGCTCGGCGTAACCCCCGATCGGAGTGTAGGATGAAAAACCTAGAAGACATCATGGCCATGGCGCAGAACGTCCAGGCCGAATTGGAAAAGGCGCAGGCGAGCCTCGATACGATCGAGGTCGAAGGCGTCTCGGGCGGCGGCCTGGTCAAGGTCCGCGCGAGCGCCAAGGGCCGGATCATCAGCGTCGATATCGATGAATCGCTGCTCGCGCCGTCAGAGAAGGGCATCGTCGAGGATCTCGTCGCCGCCGCGCTCAACGACGCGCGCGCGCGCGCCGATGCCGCTTCGTCGGCCGAAATGTCGAAGCTCACGGCGGGGATGCCGCTGCCGCCGGGGTTCAAGCTGCCGTTCTGAGCGCCGAAGCTGAACGTTACACAACGGGAACAATATCGCCGATCGCGACGTTTAGCCCGCCAGTAACAACAGAGGAAAGCGTATCATGATCGAGGAACGGACCACCGAAACCAACGCGCCGCATACCACCACCGTGATCGAACGGCGCAGTGGTGGCGGTGGCAGCACGATCCTGATCGGCCTGGCATTGCTGATCGCCGTGGTCGTCGGCGCCTATTTCCTGATGAACCAGAGCCGTAACGACGCGATCAAGACCGATGCGATCACCGGCGCTGCCGATGCCGTATCGGACGGCGCGACCGCGGTCGGCGACGCTGCCAAGAAGACCGTCGAGTAACGACGCCTTACTGGCCCGCGCCCGGGTGAACCGGGCGCGGGCCGTTTAGCGAAGGCAGCTATCGAGCCCTTCGCGCCGCACCACCCCGATCCTCGACTGGATCGAGCGCGCATAGCGCCTTGTAAAACCCGTCGGCGATACCCCCGCACGCTTCTTTGGCAGCGGCAATACCGCGGCGATCTGCGCCGCTTCGCGCTCCGAGAGCGTTCCCGCACCATGTTTGAAATAGCGCCGCGCGCCCTGTTCGACGCCATAGGTGCCGATCCCGGTCTCGGCGACGTTCAGATAGACTTCCATGATCCGGCGCTTGTCCCAGGCAGTTTCGATCAGCAGCGTGAACCACGCCTCCAGGCCCTTGCGAAAATAGCCGCCGCCCTGCCACAGGAAGACGTTCTTGGCGGTCTGCTGGCTGATCGTCGATCCGCCGCGGATACGCCCGCCCTTCGCATTGCGCACCACCGCCGCACCGATCGCCTGATAATCGAATCCGCTATGCGTGCAGAAGCGCGAATCCTCGCCGCCGATCGCCGCGCGCACCATGTCGGGATCGATCGCCGATAGCGGCTTCCAGGTCTTGGTGACGCTGCGGCCGGCGAAGACGTCGCCGAGCATCGTCAGCGTGAAGGGCGGGGGGACGAAACGGAACACCAGCACCAGCAACAGCGACAGCAGCACGAACGCCACCACCAGCTTGACCAACCACCCCACCATCCGCCCGCCTACCGATCGCCGTGAACGCGAAACGCCGGCCGAAGGGTGGACCCTTCGACCGGCGCTACGCTGTTTGCTGTTGCTGCCCGTAACCATGGGGCAGGAACTGCCCGATCAGCCGAACGCTAGCAACCGCTTCTCGCCCGCTAGGCGCATCATGCCCTTTTGCAGCTTCTCGAACGCACGAACCTCGATCTGGCGGACCCGCTCGCGCGAGACGCCATAGACCTGGCTCAGTTCCTCGAGCGTCTTGGGGTCGTCGGTCAGCCGGCGCTCGGTGAGAATATGCTTCTCGCGATCGTTGAGATCGTCCATCGCCTCGACCAGCATCGTGTGACGGACATCGGCCTCCTGCGCATCGGCGACCCGCTCGTCCTGCAAGGGCTGGTCGTCGGCGAGCCAATCCTGCCACTGGCTTTCCGAATCCTCGCGCATCGGCACGTTGAGCGAGGTGTCGCCGCCCATCGCCATGCGGCGGTTCATGCTCGTCACTTCGTCCTGCGTGACGCCCAGATCCTTGGCGATCTTTGCCAGATCATCGGGGCGCAGGTCGCCATCCTCGAACGCGTCGAGCTTGGCCTTCATTCGCCGAAGGTTGAAGAACAGCTTCTTCTGCGCCGCGGTGGTGCCCATCTTCACCAGGCTCCACGACCGCAGGATATATTCCTGGATCGACGCACGAATCCACCACATCGCATAGGTGGCAAGGCGGAAGCCGCGATCGGGCTCGAACTTCTTCACGCCCTGCATCAGGCCGATATTGCCCTCCGAGATCAGCTCGGAGACGGGCAGGCCATAGCCGCGATAGCCCATCGCGATCTTGGCCACGAGCCGCAGATGCGAGGTGACGAGCTGCGCCGCGGCCTCGGGATCCTGATGTTCCTGGAAGCGTTTCGCGAGCATATATTCACGCTCGGGCGCCAGGATCGGGAATTTCTTGATCTCGGAGAGATAGCGGTTGAGGCTGGCCTCGCCGCCCAGGGCGGGGACCGTTGCGGGCACGTTGCTGCCGATTGCCATGACCAAATCTCCCTTGATTGGGCAATATCGCTGCGCGGAGATGCGCGGGCAATATCACCATAAGTCTATACGAGAAGCGTAGTGAACAGTTCCTGCATGTCGCCCGGCATTTCGCTATCGAACGCCAAAGCGATGCTTGTCACGGGGTGAATGAACCCCAGCCGCGCGGCATGCAACGCCTGTCGCCGGAAACCCATGGTTTCCAGCATCTGACGGTGCACCGCCTTGCTCCTGCCATAGACTGGGTCGCCAAGCAGTCCGTGGCCGATCGAGGTCATGTGGACGCGTACCTGATGCGTCCGCCCGGTCTCTAACCGGCATTCGACGAGCGATGCGCCGCGCAGTTCCTTGATCAGGCGATAATGGGTGACGGCGCGCTTACCATTTGGGGTGATCGCCATCATTTTGCGATTGGCCGACGAGCGCCCCAGCGGTGCGTCGACGGTGCCCATCAGCATGGTCGGGCGGCCAGCGACGATCGCGCGATAGCGCCGATCGATGCTGTGCGCCTTGAACTGGCGTGCCAGCCCTTCATGCGCACGATCGGACTTGGCGGCGACCATCAGCCCCGATGTGTCCTTGTCGATGCGGTGGACGATCCCCGGCCGCGCGACGCCGCCGATCCCCGAAAGCTGGCCGGCGCAATGATGCAGCAGCGCGTTGACCAGGGTACCGTCGGGATTGCCCGCGGCGGGATGCACCACCAGCCCCGCGGGCTTGTCGATGACGATCAGATGCTCGTCCTCATACACCACCACCAGCGACAGGTCCTGCGGCTGGGCTTCGGCGGCGACGGGTTCGGGAATGACGATCGTGAAGCGCGTGCCGGCAACCGCCTTGCGCGAGGGGTCGTTGGCGGGAAGCCCGGCGTCATCGACGACCTGCCCCCCGGATACCAGCGCCTTCAACCGCTCGCGCGACATCGTCGGCACGGCAAGCGCGAGCGCACGGTCGAGCCGCCAGCCATGGGCTGTATCGGCAATCAGCGCTTCTATGGTGGAAACCCCCCGGTTCATCGTCCTATTATAGATTGGTGCAGCGCATCGACATTGCAAGTTCGGCTCTTAGCTTCATCGGCGCCGCGGCGACCCGCGACCCGAGCGTCGAGGCGTGCGGCCTGGTGCTCGGCATCGGGGCGATCCTGCGCGCGACCGAGGCGCGCAACGTCGCGGCCGACCCGGCGCGCACCTTCGAGATCGATCCCGCGGCGTTGTTCGCCGCTCTGCGCGCCCAGCGGGCAGGGGGCGAGCGGGTGATCGGCTATTGGCATTCGCACCCGAGCGGCGATGCCAACCCTTCGGCGACCGATGCCGCTATGGCGACGCCCGACGGTCGCATCTGGATCATCGCCGCCAAAACCGAAATATCGGCGTGGCAGGCGGTCGCGCGCGGTACGGTCCATGGTCGTTTCGATGCCGTCGAACTCGTCGTGATCGACGACCAACGCTTGCTTGCGACTTGACCGCGCGTGCGCCACAAGGCGCCAACCCCGTGGAGCGTAGCCTTGGATATTTCCCCGACCGAATTCGCGAGCCTTTTGTGTTCGCGGTTGTGCCATGATCTGTTGAGCCCCGTCGGCGCGCTCAACAACGGGCTTGAACTGCTTGCCGATGAAAACGACCCCGAGATGCGCGCGCGCTGCCTCGAACTGCTCGCCGAAAGCGCGCGGGCGTCGGCGAACAAGCTGAAATTCTTCCGCCTGGCCTTCGGCGCCGCGGGCGGCTTCGGCGAGACAATCGACACGCGCGAGGCGCATGCCGCGATCGAGGGATTGTTCGCCGACAATCAGCGGTTGACGATCGGCTGGATGGTCGATGCGCCGGTTTTGCCCAAGCATGCGGTGAAGGTGCTGATGAACCTCGCGCTGATCGGCGGCGACGCGCTGATCCGCGGTGGGCGGCTCGATATCGGCGCCGAAGCCACCGACGACCGCGTCGAAATCGTGGTGCGCGCCGATGGGACGCGGATCGTGCTCGACCCCGAATTGCGCAACGCGCTCGAAGGCGGCACCGCCGAGGACGGCGTCACGCCGCGATCGGCGGCCGCGCATCTGGTGCGATCGCTCGTCGATCAGGGCGATGGCGAGTTGCAGGTTTCGCCTGCCGACGCCGAAATCCTGTTGTTCGGTGCATCGTTTCGGACGCGCTAGGCTAACCTGCCCTTAACCGACAGGCGTCATTACCGGCTCCACGCGACTGCGGGGGCCCATGGACGATCTGCTGCAAGAATTCATTGCCGAGACCCGGGAGACGCTCGAGGCGCTGTCGGGAGAGGTCGTCGCGTGGGAGGCCGCGCCCGACGATCGCGCGCGGCTCGATTCGATTTTCCGCTTCGTCCACACGGTGAAGGGAAGCTGCGGCTTCCTCGATCTGCCGCGCCTGCAACGGCTGAGCCACGCCGCCGAGGACGTGTTGTCGCAGGTGCGCGACGGCGACCGCCGGCCCGATCGCGCGCTGGTGAACGCGGTGCTGGCGATCATCGATCGGATCGGCGAGATCGTCGAGGCGATCGATGCCGGCGTCGCGCTCGACGATAGCGGCGAAGACCATCTGATCGCCGCGCTCGACGAGGGCGCGGGCGAAGTCGCGGTCGCGGAGACCGCGATCGCCCCGCGCGCGCCGGCGCGTAGCGTTCGCCTGAGCGTCGACCTGCTCGATCGGATGATGGGCGGCATGTCCGACATGGTGCTCGCGCGCAACGAGCTGGCGCGGCGGATGCGCGAAGGCGATCTCGATCCTTCGGTCGAAGCCGCGCTCGAGCGCATGTCGGCGACGGTCACCGAATTGCGCGACACCGTCACGCGCACGCGGATGCAGAAGATCGACGGGCTGTTTTCGGCGCTGCCGCGGATGGTGCGCGATACCGCCGCCGGCGTCGGCAAGCTGGTGACGTTGTGCGTCGAGGGCGCCGATGTCGAACTCGATCGCGAGATGATCGAGGTGATGCGCGATCCGCTGGCGCATATCATCCGCAATGCGATCGACCACGGGATCGAGTCCCCGGCCGAGCGGCTGGCCGCGGGCAAGCGCGATCACGGCCGGCTGACGGTCAGCGCGCGCCAGGCTGGCAACCAGATCATCCTCGAGATCGCCGACGACGGCCGCGGTATCGATGTCGATCGCGTCATCGCCAAGCTGGTCGCGGCGGGGCGCAGCGAGCGCGAACTGCGCGCGCTGCCCGATCGCGCCAAGCTGGGGCTGATCTTCGAAGCGGGGATGACGACCAGGGACGAGGTATCGGCGGTGTCGGGCCGCGGCGTCGGGATGGACGTGGTGCGCGCCTGCGTCGAGCAGATCGGCGGGCGGATCGAGCTCGACAATGCGCCGGGTACCGGGCTTCGCATCGCGATCCATGTGCCGCTGACGCTGTCGATCATCGCCACCATCATCGTCGGCCTCGGCGAGCATCGCTTCGCGGTCCCGCGATCGGTGATCGAAGAGATCGTCGCCGAGCGCGGCAATGCGGTGCGGATCGATCGGATCGGCGGCAGCCAGGTGGCGCAGGTGCGCGACCGCTTACTGCCGGTGGTCGAGCTGCGCGATCTGCTCGGAATCGACGCTCCCACCGAGCGTGCTGCCACCGGCATGCTGCTGATCGTCGGCATCGGCACGTCGAGCTTCGCGCTCGCGGTCGACAGCGTGATCGATGCCGAGGAACTGGTCATCAAGCCCGCGGCGCCCGCGGTGATGGCGGCGGGGGTCTATGCCGGGCAGACGATGCCCGACAGCGGCCAGCCGATGCTGCTGCTCGATTGCGCCGGGATCGCCGATGTCGCCGGGCTTCGCTTCCAGCGCGAACAGCTGATCGAAGCGCCCGTGGATCCGGTCGAGCAGATACCGATGATGAAGGTGCTGCTGTTCATCGATCTCGACGGCATGCAGCGCGCGGTGGCGCTGTCGGTGGTCGATCGGATCGAACAGGTGGCGAGCGCCGCGGTCAGCATGGCGGCGGGGCGGTTGCGCCTGACGCTCGACAGCGGGCTGCTGTCGCTGGTGGCGCAAGGCCCGCTGCCCGAAGCGACGTCGTTCCCGGTGCTCCGCCTGAAGGACGACCGCACCGAAGTCGGCTATGCGATCCTCGAGGCCGCCGACATCGTCGAGATCCCGCAGGCATTCGCACCCGCCGCGACCAGCGGCGCGGTCGCGGGGGCCAGCCTGATCGACGGCGAGCCGGTCGAACTGCTCGACCCGTTCTGGCTGTTCGCGCAGCACGGCGACCTGCTGCCGACCGCCGAGCGCCCGCTGTTCCTGATCGAACCCGATGCGGCGGGATGGATGCCGAGCTTCCTGGCGCCGATCCTCAACAATGCCGGCTATCGCGTCGCGACCGAGGCGGGGAATGACGATCGGCCCGCTGCGGTGCTCCGGCTCGAAGGCGAGCCCGCGCCCGAAGCGGCGGCTGCCAGCGATTTGCCGGTGGTCCTGCTGCGCCACGAACGCAGCGGCGATTCGGGAATCTATCGCTACGACCGCGAAGGGTTGCTCGAAGCGCTGCGCGATTGCTCGCGCCGCGCGGGCGGAGCGCCGCGATGAACGACCTGTACCTGATCGCGCATGTCGCCGGCCGCACGGTGGCGATCGAATCGGCGTCGGTCGAATCGGTGGTCGATATCGGGCCGGTGACCCCCGTGCCGCGCGCCGCCGACACGGTGCGCGGGCTCGCGACCCTGCGCAGCCGCGTCGTGACGGTGATCGACACGCAGGCGGCTTTGGGGATCGAGCCCGATGGCGACATGGCGCGCCGCGCGATCGTCACCCAGGTCGAGGGGCATCATTACGCCTTCTTGGTTGATACGCTCGACGATGTCGCGCCGTTCGCGCTGCAGCCGCTTGCCGGTGCGGTCGCGCTCGAAGGCGCATGGGCGCATGCCGGCCGCGGGTTGATCGAGCGCGATGGCGAACCGGTGCTGGTCATCGACCTTGCCTGCCTGCTGCCCGTCGCCGCCGAATGAGCGCGATGTGCGATTAACGCTACGCTTACGATGGCTGTGGCAAGGCTTCCCCATGATCGCAACAGGATGCGCCCGCTCATGAAGACCTGCCTAGTCGTCGATGATTCGAAGGTGATCCGCAAGGTCGCGCGGCACATATTGGAGACGCTCGATTTCGACGTGCGCGAAGCCGCCGACGGACGCGAGGCGCTCGACGCCTGCCTGGCCGAGGCGCCCGACGTGGTGCTGCTCGACTGGAACATGCCGGTGATGAGCGGGATGGATTTCCTGCGCGCGCTCGGCGACAGCGGCATTTCGCCGCGCCCGAAGGTGGTGTTCTGCACCACCGAAAACGGCATGGCGTATATCCGCGCCGCGATCGAGGCGGGTGCCGACGAATATGTCATGAAGCCGTTCGATCGCGAGACGCTCGAAAGCAAGTTCCAGATCGTCGGCCTGGCATAACGCCGTGGCGACCGCCAATGCCCGGACCGAGTTCGACGTCGATCGCCGCGTATTGATCGTCGACGATTCGGCGGTCGCGCGCGCGGTGTTGCGGCGGGTGGTCGAGGCGACCCCGGGGCACCGCGTCGCGCGCGGCGTGGCCAATGCGTCGGCGGCATTGGACTATCTCAAATCGAATGTGGTCGAGGTCGTGCTGCTCGATATCGACATGCCGGGGATCGACGGGCTGGCGGCGCTGCCCGACATCCTGGCCGCGGGGCAGGGGGCGCACGTCATCGTCGTTTCTTCGGCCTGCGGCGAAGGCGCTGCCGCCACCATCGATGCGCTGGCGCTCGGCGCGTCGGATACGCTGGGCAAACCGGCATTGGGCAATTTCGCAGGGCTGTTCGTGCGCGGCTTGCGCGAACGGCTCGAACGCCTGGCGCTGGCCGAGCCGCAGGCGGTAGCGGTTCCGCCGAAGAAGCGGGCTGGGGTGGCGAGCCGCCCCGACGTCGCGGTGCTGGCGATCGGTGCCTCGACGGGCGGAATCCATGCGCTGAGCAAGCTGCTGCGCGCGCTGCCGGCCACTTTCCAGGCCCCCATCCTCATCACCCAGCATCTTCCGGTATCATTCATGCCGTATTTCGCGGCGCAGGTGGCGGTGCTCGCCAACCGGCCCTGCGGGGTGGCGACCGATCATTTGCGGCTTCGCAGCGGTGAAGTCGTGATCGCGCCGGGCGACGCGCATATCCGCTGCGTCGCGACCTCGGACGGGTTCGCGATCCGCCTGCTCGACAAGCCCGTCGCCAATGGCTGCATGCCCTCGGCCGATCCGATGTTCGCCAGCGTGGCGCAGCTTTGGGGCGCGCGCGCGATTGCGGTGGTGCTGAGCGGGATGGGCCGCGACGGCGCCGAGGGCGCGCAGGCGGTCGCCGCGGCGGGCGGCATGGTACTGGCGCAGGATCGCGCGACGTCGGTCGTGTGGGGGATGCCCGGCGCGGTCGCCGAGGCGGGAATCGCCGATGCGATACTCCCGCCCGAGGCGATCGGCGCGCTGGTCGGACGCCAGGGGCGGGGGCGTTGACCGCGGCGCCGCGGCCGATCGGGGTGTCGAACGGCGCGGTGAGCATATTGATCGGCCTGATGGAAACGCGCACCGGCCAGCGGATTGCCGCGAACCGCGCCTGGCGGGTCGAAAGCGCGCTGAAGCCGCTGCTTCGCGCGCGCGGGTTCGAATCGCTCGACCAGTTGGTCGCGGCGCTGGTCGGCGGCGAGGATCGCGGCCTGGCCGACGAGACCGTCGAGGCGCTGCTCAACCACGAAAGTTCGTTCTTCCGCGACCCTTCGGTCATCCAGCAGGTCGGCACGCTGATGCGCGACCAGCAATCCGCCCAGCAGGGACGCCGGCTGCGCATCTGGTCGGCGGGCTGTTCGACCGGGCAGGAGCCGCTGAGCCTGGCGATGCTGCTCGCCGAGCAGAACCCGCTGCGCGAATTTCCCGATATCGTGGCGACCGATGTCTCCGCGGCCGTCATCGCGCGCGCCAAAGCGGGGCGCTTCACCCAGTTCGAGATCCAGCGCGGGTTACCGGTGCGCAGCATGGTCCGCTGGTTCGAACCTGTGGGCAAGGATTGGGTCGCATCGCCCGATCTGCTCGCGCGGGTGCAGTTCCGCCGGCACAATCTGGCGCAGGATGCCGCGCCCCCCGGGCTGTTCGACCTGATCCTGTGCCGCAACGTCCTGCTGTACCTGTCGCCCGCGATACGCAGCGCGGTGCTGGCCAAGCTGGCGGCGGCGTTGCGTCCCGACGGCCGGCTGGTGCTGGGCGCCAGCGAGACCGTGATCGGCCGGACCGAGGCGCTGGTCCCCTGCCACGCCTATCGCGGCTTTTATCATCGCGCCGACAAGCTGGCGGCCGCCCCCGCGCCGGCTGCAATGGCCGCGATGCGCTGACGCCTTGCGTCGATGCGTATTCCGCCGCATCGATAGCGACCGCAGACGGGGGGCATATGGAATTCATCGAAGCACCGTCGCCCAATTTCGATGATCGCGCGGTCCCGGTGTCGCTGATCGTGCTGCATTATACCGGGATGGAGGATGCCGACGCCGCGCTGGCGCGGTTGCGCGACCCCGATGCCGGGGTTTCGGCGCATTACCTCGTCGCCGAGGATGGGACGATCCTTCGCCTGGTCGACGAGGCGCGCCGCGCCTGGCATGCGGGGCGCGCGCATTGGCGCGGGGTGCGCGACGTCAACAGCGCCTCGATCGGGATCGAGATCGTCAATCCGGGGCACCAGCTCGGCTATCGGCCGTTTCCCGAGCCGCAGATCGATGCGGTCATCCGGCTGGTCGCCGATATCAAGCAGCGCCATGCGATCACCCGCGGCAACGTCGTCGGCCATTCGGATATCGCCCCCGATCGCAAGGACGATCCGGGCGAATTGTTCCCCTGGGGGCGGTTGGCCCGGCTGCGGCTCGCGCTGCCGCGCCCGACCAAGAAGCTGATGGACCCCGAATGGGGCGATGCCGGCTTCCTGCTGGCGCTCGAGCGCTTCGGCTACGACGTCCGCGATCCGGTGAAGAGCGTCATCGCCTTTCAGCGGCGCTTCCGCCCCGAGATGATCGACGGGATCATCGACGCCGAATGCCGCATGATCCTGCTCGCGTTACTGCTTCCCAAACCGCAGGGCGATGATTAGGACGGCGATGTGCCAGAGGGTCGGGCGACCGCGGGCGGGCAACCGCGCGAGGAAAGTCCGGGCTCCACGAAACGACGGTGCCGGGTAACGCCCGGCGGGGGCGACCCTAGGGAAAGTGCCACAGAGAGCAGACGGCTAAGGCTTCGGCCCAGTCAGCGTGAAAGGGTGCGGTAAGAGCGCACCGCGCGCCTGGTAACAGGGGCGGCACGGCAAACCCCACCGGGAGCAAGACCGAATAGGGACGGCACATGCGCCTCGTTTCGGCGCGTCGTCCGGGTTGGTCGCTCGAGCGCGTCGGCAACGGCGCGCCTAGAGGAATGGTCGCCCATCCGCCCGCCGCGCAAGCGAACGGGCGGTGGACAGAACCCGGCTTACAGACCCTCTGGCATCACCGGCTCGAATACCCGCCCGGGCACTTCCATCTCGGCGATGTCGGTGTTCGCGTCGATCTCGAGCAGCGGCTTGAGCAGCCCGTCGCTCAGGTCATACACCCACCCGTGCAGCTGGAGCGGCTTGCCCTTGGCGAACGCCGCCTGGACGATATCGGTGCGCGCGACGTCGAGCAGCTGGTCGCGGACGTTGCATTCGACGAAGCGGTTCACCTTGGCCTCGGCGGTGGGTTGCGCCTCGATCTCCTCGGCATGGCGCGCACGGACGCCCTTGGCGTTTTCGAGCCATTCGGCGATCGGCCCCTCGACCCCGCCGTCGAGCACCGCGCGGATGCCGCCACAGCCATAATGGCCGCACAGCACGATATGCGGCACCTCGAGCACCTCGACCGCATATTGCAGCACCGACATGAAGTTCAGGTCGTGCGCGTGCACCAGATTGGCGATGTTGCGGTGGATGAACATCTCGCCCGGCAGCGTCTGAGTGATCTGGTCGGGCGACACGCGGCTGTCCGAACAACCGATCCACAACACTTCGGGCCGCTGGCCGCCGACCTGGCGCTTGAAGAACTGGGGATCCTGCTCGGTGATTTCCTGCACCCACGCCTTGTTCGACAGGATCAGCTGTTGATAGCTCTTCATGCGAAAACGATCTCCTTGGTCGGCGCCTTGATCTGCGCTGCGGTCCGCCCGGCAATGTCACCGCGGACGCTGACCTTGATGTTGCGATATTCGGCGTTCTTGATGAACGCGTTGATGATGTCGATATTGTCGGGGTCGACGAATTCGGTCGCGGTGACGTCGATCACCACCGTGGCATTGTCGGGCACCCGGTTGAGCGCCGACTGCAATTCGACCTTGTGGATGAAGTACAGGTTGCGGCGTGCGCGGACCATCACCGCGGCGCCGTCCTCGACATAGCTGACCGACGGGCGGAAGTTGCGCGCGATCACGAACACGAAGCCGACACCAAGGCCGATGACGATGCCGATGAGCAGATCGGTGAACAGGATCGCGACGATCGTCACCACGAACGGCACGAACTGCGCATAGCCCATCTTCCAGCGCGCGACGAACAGTGCGGGCTTGGCGAGCTTGTACCCGGTCTGGATCAGGATCGCGGCGAGCGCCGACAGCGGGATCAGGTTGAGGATGGTCGGGATCAACGCGACGCTGAGCAGCAGCCAGAAACCGTGAAAGATCGTCGACATCTTCGACGCGGCGTTGGCGCCGACATTGGCCGAGCTGCGAACGATGACCGAGGTCACCGGCAACCCGCCGATCAGCCCCGACACGATATTGCCGCCGCCCTGCGCCATCAATTCGCGGTTCTTGTCGGTCACCCGGCGCTTGGGATCGAGTTCGTCGATCGCCTTGACGCTGAGCAGCGATTCGAGGCTGGCGACGATCGCGAGCGTCAACGCGATCGTCCAGACCGTGGGCAGCGTGATCGAACTGAAATCGGGGAAGGTGAAGAGACCGACGAACTCGCCGAGCGAGCCGGCAATCGGCACCTCGACGAGATGCGAGCGCTGGACTTCGAGGGCCGGCGCCGCGACCGCGAACAGCAGGTTGGCGAGGACTGAAAAAACCACCACCACCAGCGGCGCCGGCAGGAACTTCAGCGGCCCCTCGGTCGGGCGCGCCTTTTCCCACCAGAACAGGAACGCGAGCGACGCGAGCGCGATCAACGCCGCGCCCCACAGGAAGCTGTCGGTGAGCGTGTACCAGATCGCGCTGAAGGTGTTCAGGCCATCGGTCTGGAAGAAATTCCAGTCGCCTTCGGGATCGCCGTCATAGCCCAGCGCGTGCGGGATCTGCTTGAGGATCAGCGTCAGGCCGATCGCCGACAGCATCCCGGTGATCACCGAGGTCGGCACGAACTCCGCGAGCACGCCCGACTTGGTGAGTGAAAACGCCATCTGCATCATGCCCGCGAGCATGACCGCCAGCAGGAACGCCTCATAGCTCGGGACGCTCTGGATCGCGCTGAACACGATGACGGTGAGGCCCGCGGCGGGGCCGCTGACCGACAGCGGCGATTTCGATAGCGAGCCGACAACGATGCCGCCCACCATGCCCGCGATGACGCCCGAAAAAAGCGGTGCGCCCGAGGCTAGTGCGACGCCGAGGCAAAGAGGGAGGGCGACGAGCGCCACGACAATCGAGGCCGGCAGATCCTGCCGCCAGGTTGCGAAAAGCGCGTTCAAGAGCTGAATCCTCTGTTGAAACAATATAACAGGCTGAACCGAGTATGCCGTTTTGGGGCTAAGCAGGCAACCCGACACCGGTTATCCGTAAGGGCAGCTTGCTATGATGCCCCGGCAGCCTATGTCGTTGCCGATGGCTCGTTATACTCGCTCGAACGATTGGGGATTTCCACGCTGGCGGGGCTACGGCTCGGGCCGCGAGGCGACGCAGGTGCGGCTTTGCGACCGGCATGGCTGCGAGGAACCGGGCGATCGGCCCGCCCCCAAATCGCCTAACTCCCCAGAGCGCTGGTATTTTTGCGAGGTCCACGCCGGCGAGTACAACCGCGGCTGGAACTATTTCGAAGGGCTCAGCGCCGAGGACGCCGCCAAGCGCGAAGCCGAGGAGCGCGGCGATACATCGGGTTACCGCGAATCGAGCCATCACGCCTGGACAGGACCGGGTGACGGGAGCCGTTCGCGCGACGAAATGCGCGCGCTCGAGCTGCTTGAGCTCGAGGTCGATGCCGATTTCGAAGCGGTTCGTGCGGCATGGCGGCGGCAGGCCAAGGCGAATCACCCCGATGTCCGGCCGGGCGATGCCGAAGCCGCGGCGCGGTTCCAAGCGATCCAGGCGGCGTATGACGTGCTGCGTACCGCCGAAGAACGCCGCCAATGGCAGCCCGGCTGACCCGCATATGAAAACCATCGTGCGGTCGAACTGGTCGCAGGCGGTGCTCGTCTGCGCCAAATGCTCGAAAAAGGTCGGTGGCGGCTTCGGCGACGGCGGCAAGGCGCCGCTCGCCAAGGCATTGCGGCGTCACCTGGGGCTCAAGAAGGGCCGCAAGGGCGATGCCGGGATCGTCGAGGTGCGCTGCCTGGGCGTTTGCCCTCGCAACGCGGTGGTGGTGGTCAACGGTGCCGACAGCCGGGTGTGGAATTTGGTGCAGGTTGGCGCGGATTTAGACGAGGTTGCAACGGGACTTGGGTTGGGGCGTTCTTCCGCTCCCTGAAGGATCGGGCCGGGGGCAGGGCGAGCGCTCGCGATACTTGATGCTCACGATACCTGAGGTCATACCCCGAACCGTTCGTTTCGAGCGAAGTCGAGAAACGGCCACGCGGCGCCGCGCTTCGGTTTCTCTACTTCGCTCGAAACGAACGGAAAATGAGGGGCTACGCAGAGCCTCGACCCACCCCCAACCCCTCCCTTTCAGGGAGGGGAGCTAAGCGTAGCGTTCCGCGGTTTCCCGGATCAGCGCGATCATGTTGGGTATCCCCTGCGTCCGGTTCGAACTCAGCTGGTTCTTCAGATCGAAGGGCGCGAGCTCGCCGGGGATGTCGGTCGCCAGGATCGCCTCGGGCGCCTTGTCCTGTACGCTGGTCAGCACCAGCGCGATGATTCCCTTGGTGATCGCAGCATTGCTGTCGGCCAGGAAGTGCAGCGAGCCATCGCCGGCGACGGTGGGATAGACCCACACCGATGCCGAGCATCCGCGCACCAAGGTCGCATCGGTCTTGAGCGGATCGGGCATCGGCTCGAGCGCCTTGCCCAGGTCGATCAGCAAACGATAGCGATCGTCGGGATCGAGAAAGCCATATTCGTCGGCGATGTCGGTGAGGGTCTGCATCGGCACGCTATAGCGGCGGGGGTAAGTGTGGGCCAGCGGCCCCTTGGGGCACCTTCTGCCGCCCTGACCGTCACCCCAGCGAAAGCTGGGGTCTCCTCATTGGCAAGCGCGCGCCTGGCCAAACGAGACCCCAGCTTTCGCTGGGGTGACGTATATCCGCTGGGGTGGCGGGGGGACGGTTATAGGTCCACCCCGGCAGCGATCGCCTCGAGCTTGCGCATCCGCTCCTTGAGGTCGGCGATCTCGATCCGCTGGCTCGCCGAGGGCGCTTGCGGCGCGGGGTCATGTGCCCCCGCCATCGCCAATTCCTGCCGCTTGAGCTGGAGCCAGCCGCGCCACCCGGCGAGCATGCCGGCGGTGACCAGGCCGAGGCCGAGCAGGCCCTCGGTGGCGATGATCAGGTAGAGATTGGGGTCAGTCATTGCCGAGCCTTTCGTGTCAGCGCGGGGGGGAAGGGAAGGGGTTCAGTTGAGCGGTGCGTCGCGCAGCCGTTCGATTTCGTCGGCAACGCCCATCCCGCGATCGGTGACGATCCGTTCGAGTACGCGGACGCGCTGTTCGAGCCGTTCGACCTGCGCTGCATATTGCGCGGCCTTTTCGGCGGTCTGGTGGTTCAGCGCGCTGGTCATCGCTTCCTTGTGCTTGAGCCAGCGCTTGAACATGTCGCCGCCCACCCCGAGGATCACCGGGATTCCGACGACGATGAAAAAGAAACCGAGGATGAAAGCGGCGTTCATGGGGCGATCCTTTTAGTTCGCGCGGCCGCGTAGTTGTTCGATCTCGCGATCGAGCGCGTGGCTGCTGTCGGTAACGATGCGTTCGACATTGGCGAGCCGGTCCTTGATCGAGCCGAGTTCGGCGCGAAGCTGGGCATTTTCCTGGCTGAGCAACCGGACGCGCTCGGTCGTCTCGTCGCTGGTCTTGGGGTACAGCGCCTGTCCCCAGCTGCCGTCGAGCGGGTAGCCGTTCTTGACGCGCATCCAGGTGGTGATGACCCACGCGATCATTCCGACGACGCCGATAATGGCCAGTGGTTGGCCGAAAGCTTGAAACAACGTTGCCTTATCCATCTTATTCCCTTTCAGCGCAGCGCGTCGATGTCGCGACCCAGCCGCTCGGCGGGATCGGTGGCGATGCGTTCGAGCACCGCGATCCGCTCCTCGAGCCGCGAGACCTGGCCGGTCAGCCGCTCATTCTCGTTCGACAGCAGCGCGATCTTGCGCTCTGCGTCGGGGCCGGTGCGATGCACCGTGTTGCCGTTATCGTCTTCGAGCGGATAGCCATGCTTGGCTTTGATCCACGTCGTGAAGGCGGTGCAGATGCCGATCGTAGCGACGATCAGCACGGGGACCATCCAACTCCACTGCATGTTACTCTCCCTCTTGGGCCGGCGCGCTCAGCGCAACCGGTCGATCTCGTCGGCCAGCCGGGTGTTGCGGCTGACATAATAGGTCTCGATCTCGGCGAGCCGGCGATCAATGTCGCGGAACTTCGAGCGGACCTCGGCGGTCGATCTTTTGGGGTTCGATCGCACGCCCTGCCAGAACTTGGCGTCCTCGGCATTGTCGTACAGGCCGCTGGGCTTTTGCGGGGCCATCCAGCCGATCATGCCATAGGCGATCAGCGTCCAGGGGAAGCCGAGCAGGGTCAGCATGACCGCGCCGACGCGGACCCAGATGACATCGACCCCGGTATAGTCGGCGATGCCTGCGCATACGCCCATCCATTTCCCGTTCGGCTTGTCGAGATACAGTTTGGTGCGGATCGCGGACATCAGTTCCTCCGATAGTCATAGGGCGATTCGGGCTCGGCGCTGCGCGCCTGCGGCCGGAAATCGGGGTTGTCGGCCGACACGATCCGTTCGATCGTCTCGAGCCGTTCGTCGAGGCGGCGCGCCATGAGGTGCAGCTCGTCGAGCAGCTTCTCGTCCTCGTTGGTCAGCGTCGGCGCCTGTTTCCACTTCGTGATGTAGTGGAGGATGATCCAGGGCATGCCGATGAACAGCACGCCGCAGATCATGATGGGAAGAAAGACGTCTTCCATCGGGTCAGCCCTCCTTGCCCATGCGGGCCTTCAGCGCGGCGAGATCGGCATCGACCTTCTCGGCTGATTTGAGCTCGGCGATTTCTTCCTCCAGGCTCTTGGTGACGCCGCCCATGCCCGCCGCATCGGCGCGGCCCTCGGCGACATCGACGCGGCGCTCGAGGATGTCGAAGCGCGAGAAGGCGTCGGCGACCTTTTCGCCGGCATACATTTCACGCATCCGCACGCGGTTGTTCGCGCTTTCGAGCCGGGTGACGATCGAATTCTGCCGGGTGCGTGCCTCGCGCAGCTTGTTCTGCAGCTTGGCGATGTCGGTTTCCGACGCGGTCAGTGATTCATCGAGCACCGCGATCTCGGCGTGCAGCTGGGCGGCCATGTCGGCTGCCTTCTGGCGCTCGACCAATGCGGCCTTGGCAAGGTCTTCGCGGTCCTTCGAAAGCGCCAGCTCGGCCTTCTCGGTCCAGCTGTCCTGCAGCTTGTCGAGCTTGGCGATGTGGCGGCGCATTTCCTTCTGGTCGGCGATCGTGCGTGCCGCCGATGCGCGGACCTCGACCAAGGTTTCCTCCATTTCGAGGATGATCATGCGGATCATCTTCGCGGGGTCTTCGGCCTTGTCGAGCAGGTCGGTCATGTTCGCGGCGATGATGTCGCGGGTGCGGGAAAAAATGCCCATGTAGATACTCCTAGGTACAAATCGGGAAAAGACCGGAGCGGGCGAACCCGCCCCGGCAGGAGCCGGTCAGCGTTGCGGCTGGCCAGCGGGAACGTCGTAGCTGCGCGCGATCAGGCGGTAGCGGGGTACATCGCGGCGTCCCGGTTTGGCGACGATATCGTCGGCGAACACGACCTCGATCGTCACTTTGCCGTTCTGCCGCAGCGTCGTTGGCAGCGCCGGATAGCGAACATGGCCGACAGCGCGCTTGGCTTCGCGATCCAGCAGCTTGCTGCCCGTGCTGCTTGCCAGCGTCACGCCGGTGTATCGACCTTCGCTGTCGAACTTCGCGATCAGCGTTGCGGGCTTGTTGCGCATCACCGAATGCACACCGTCCATCGGTCGAAGCGTGTTGCCCAGCGACCGACCAACCTGCTCGCTCCAGGCATTCACCGAGAGCTCGGCTTCGTTCGCCTTGGCGGGAACGGCAACGGTCACACAGGTCAGCAAGACCGCGGTCATGCCCGAAACGATCGAGACGGTTGCGTTGGTCAGGCTTTTGGTCGGCTTCATCATGGTGGTTCTCCCTGAACCTGGTGGTTATTGCCCGCTCTGAGGCGGTTGCAGGAAGCTTTGCAGGACCCGTGCCAGTTTTCGAATCGACGGTTTTCTGAGGGTTGTTACGCTGATTGATGTTCGCCTGCGAAGGGACTTGCCAACAGTTGGCAATTTACGCCACAAGCTTGGCGCATGGATCGCGTAGCCCCTGTCATCGGCCAATCGTCGGTCTTCCTCGACGCGCTCGAGCACGCCAGTCGCGCGGCGACGCTCGACCGGCCGGTGTTGGTGATCGGCGAGCGCGGGACCGGCAAGGAGCTGGTCGCCGAGCGCCTCCATCGCCTGAGCAACCGCTGGGATCAGCCGCTCGTCATCATGAACTGCGCCGCGCTGCCCGAAACGCTGATCGAGGCCGAGTTGTTCGGCCACGAAGCCGGCGCCTTCACCGGCGCCTCGAAGTCGCGCGCGGGACGCTTCGAGGAGGCCGATGGCGGTACCTTGTTCCTCGACGAGCTCGGCACGCTGTCGATGGCGGCGCAGGATCGGCTGCTGCGCGCGGTCGAATATGGCGAGATCACGCGGATCGGCTCGTCGCGCGCGATGCGTGTCGATGTGCGGATCGTCGCGGCGACCAACGAGCATCTACCCGCGCGCGTCGAGCAGGGGACGTTCCGCGCCGATCTGCTCGACCGGCTGAGCTTCGAGGTGGTGACGCTGCCGCCGCTGCGTGCCCGCGTGGGCGACATCTTGGTCCTCGCCGATCATTTCGGGCGGCGAATGGCGGCCGAGATCGGCTGGGAGCAATGGCCAGGGTTCGGCCCCAACGCGACCGAAATGCTCGAACGCTATGGCTGGCCGGGCAATGTTCGCGAACTGCGCAACGCGGTCGAGCGCGCGGTGTATCGCTGGCAAGGCGGTGGCGCGGTCGATGCGATCCAGATCGACCCGTTCGATTCACCCTATCGGCCGGGTGCGTCGGCGGCGCCGATGAGTGCCGAGGCGACGCCGGCCGAGGTCGCCGCCGAACCGACAGAGGGCGACTTCCGCACCCGCGTCCAGAGCTATGAGCGCCGCCTGCTGACGCGCGCGCTCGCCGAGCATCGCCACAACCAGCGCAGCACCGCGGCGGCGCTCGGACTGACCTACGACCAGCTGCGCCATGCGCTGCGCAAGCATTCGTTGCTGTAGACGCGGTTGCGTAACGATCGGCGCGGACCCATTGAAGGGCTCCGGCGTTCCCCTGCCGAACCCTTAATTTAGGAGCATGATTCCATGGCTTTCGAACTTCCCCCGTTGCCCTATGCCTATGACGCGCTGGAGCCGACCATCGACCAGGAAACGATGACGCTGCACCACGACAAGCACCACAAGGCCTATACCGACAAACTGAACGAGGGCGTCGCCAAGGACGGACTCGAGGGTAAGTCGATCGAGGAAATCCTCGCCAACATCTCGTCGGCATCGACGCAGGTACGCAACAATGGCGGCGGCTTTTGGAACCATGACTTCTTCTGGAAGACGATGGCCCCGGCAGGCGAGCGCGGCGAAATGTCGCCCGAGCTGAAGGCGGCGGTCGAAGCATTCGGCGGGCTCGACAAGCTGAAGGAAGAGTTCAACACCAAGGGCGCCGGCCAGTTCGGCTCGGGCTGGGCGTGGCTGATCGCCGACGCATCGGGCGCGCTGCAGATCACCTCGACCCCCAATCAGGACAATCCGCTGATGGACGTCGTCGAGGCCAAGGGCACCCCGCTGCTCGGCAACGACGTGTGGGAGCACGCTTATTACCTGACGTACCGCAACGATCGCGGCGCGTATCTGAAGGCATGGTGGGACGTGGTGAACTGGGACGTCGTGTCGCAGCGCTACGCAGCCGCGAAGGGCTGAGCTGGTTCGATCGCCATGCCGGACCCGTCGGTTCGGCATGGCGGTCACCCTCAACCCTCGGGCGGGATCGGGGCTTCCTTGGGGTCGCTGACCTTCAGCCCGTGGCGCATCAGCATCGGGATGTTGGCGATCGCGAAGATCAGCGTCATCGGGATCACCGCCCAGGTCTTGTAGGCGACCCAGCCATCCCAATCGAGCCAGGCGCGCATCACCTCGTTGAGCCCCGCCTGCGCGACGAAGAAGATCATCCAGTTGATCGTCAGCAGCCGCCATCCCTTTGGCGTGAGCCCCGGATAGGCGGTTTCGAGCAGGCTCTGCAGCAGCGGCCGTCCGGTGATCAGGCCGAACGCCAGGATCGCGGCGAACATCCCGTAGACGATCGTGGGCTTCATCTGGATGAAGGCCTGGTCGTGGAAATACAGCGTCAGGCTGCCGAACACGAGCACCAGCGCCCCCGATAGCCACAGCATCGGCGAGATCGTCCCCGCCTTGATCTGCGAATAGACCATCGCTGCGATGATCGCGACCATGAACACCGCGGTCGCCGCGAGCACGCGCTCGAGCTGGCTGCCGGGCAGCAGGCTGTTCGCGGCGAAGAACACGACCAGCGGGCCGTAATCGATCGCCATCCGTGCGGTGGGGGAGAGGGGGGGCTTGGTGGTCACTTGATGTGCTTCCGTTCGTTTCGAGCGAAGTCGAGAAACCTTGCGGTGGGTGGTGCCAGAACGTTTCTCGACTTCGCTCGAAACGAACGGGGGTGGGTCATCGCACCATCGCTTCAACGCCCGATATGATCCGCGCGACTTCGTTGGCGTCGAACGGGCGCAGGTCATCCGCTTGCTCGCCGACGCCGATCGCGTGGATCGGCAGCCGGTATTTCTCCGCCGCCGCCACCAGCACGCCGCCGCGCGCGGTGCCGTCGAGCTTGGTCATCACCAGCCCGGTGACGCCGGCGACTTCCTTGAACACCTCGATCTGGCTAAGCGCATTCTGGCCGGTAGTGGCGTCGAGGACGAGGACCACGTCGTGCGGCGATTCGGGGTTCAGGCGTCCCAGCACGCGGCGGATTTTGGCGAGCTCGTCCATCAGCTCGCGCTTGTTCTGCAGCCGTCCTGCAGTGTCGACGATCAGCACGTCGATGCCGGTGGCAGTCGCCTGCTTCACCGCCTCGAACACGATACCCGCCGCGTCACCGCCTTCTGAGCCGCGCACGAGCGGCACGCCGACGCGATCGGCCCAGGTCTGCAGCTGGCCGATCGCGGCGGCGCGGAAGGTATCGCCCGCACACAGCATCACGCCATAATCCTGGTCGACCAGCGTCTTGGCGAGCTTGGCGATCGTCGTGGTCTTGCCCGATCCGTTGACTCCGATCACCAGGATCACCTGCGGGCGAGGGAAGGCGTCGATCTCTAGTGGCTGCGCGACTTTTTCGAGGACCTTCTCGATCTCTTCGGAGACGACCAGGCGGATGCCGAGCTCTTCCATGTTGCGCTCATAGGCGCCGTCGGCGAGGCGGGTGCGGATCCGCGCGGCGGTCTGCGGGCCGAGGTCGGAGGCGATCAGCGCCTCCTCGATCTCGTCGAGCGTCGAATCGTCGAGCCGTGCCGCCGACAGGCCCGCAAGGTTGCCGATCAACCGGTCCGATGTCTTGCGGAAGCCGCCGAGCAGGCGATCGTGCCAGCTGGAGTTGGTCATGCGAAATTTCCTGTAAGCGCGGTTTCGGTGGCGGCGGTGATGAGGGTCGGGGCGACACGTCCTGGGGACGCCGCGAACGGTTCCGAGGCCAGTTTCACCTCGGCGAAGTTTTCGGCATGGCCGCGGTCGCCGGGGCGTTCGATCAGGATCGATTGGCGAGTGCCGACCAGCGACCGCAGCCATGCCGAGCGGCGACGTTGCGCCGCCTCGCGCAGGCGCGCCGCACGTTGCTTCACCACCGTTGGCGCGACTTGCGGCATCCGTGCGGCGGGCGTCCCGCTGCGCGGCGAGAAGGAGAAGATGTGCGGGTGAACCACGTCGCAATCGTCGAGCAATGCCAGGGTGTTGGCGAACGCGGCATCGTCTTCGGTCGGGAAGCCCGCGATCAGGTCGGCGCCGATCGCGATCGCCGGGCGCGCGGCCTTGAGGCGCTCGACCAACGCCACCGATTGCGCGCGGCTATGGCGCCGCTTCATCCGCTTGAGGATCAGGTCGTCGCCCGCCTGCAGCGACAAATGGACATGCGGCATCACCCGCGCTTCCTGCGTCAGCAGCGTGAACAGCCGGTCGTCGATCTCGATCCCGTCGAGCGACGACAGGCGCAGGCGCGGGAGGGAGGGGACGTGGATCAGGATACGTTCGACCAATTGGCCGAGCGTCGGCTGGCCGGGAAGGTCGTGGCCATAGCTGGTCAGGTCGACGCCGGTCAGGACGATCTCGCGGTGGCCGGAATCGACGAACTGGCGGACCTGCTCGATCACCCCGCCCGCGGGCAGCGACCGGCTGGGGCCGCGGCCATAGGGGATCGCGCAGAAGGTGCAGCGATGGTCGCAGCCATTCTGTACCTCGACGAACGCGCGCGAATGGCTGGCGAAAATGGGACGCGGTGCGGTCACGGCGTCGGGCGCCCAATGCATCGGATCGAGCTTGGTCAGGTTGGACACGACGCGATCGACTTCGGGCATCGACCGATACTGTTCGGGATCGATGTTCGACGCACATCCGGTCACGACAAGTTCGGCATCGGGATGGAGCCGGCGCAGGCGGCGGATCGCGCGGTTGGTGTTGGCCACCGCCTCGTTGGTCACCGCGCAGCTGTTGACCACCGCCACCGCACGGTCGCCGACCAGCGCGCGGATCGTTTCGCTTTCGGCGATGTTCAGGCGACAGCCCAAGGTGACGATGTTCGTCACCGGCAAAGGACCAATCGAGGGGGAGCGACCATGGCGAGCGATCTAGGGACCGATGGCGGCGAAGTCCATGCAGCCGCCGCGCGCGTGCTGGCGTTCTGGTTCGACGAGACGCCGCCCGAGCGGCAATTCGCGCAGGATGCCGGGTTCGACGCGATGATCGCCGATCGCTTTGGAGGCTTGCGCGACCAGGTGCTGGAGACCGGTGCGGCGGCGTGGCGCGATGCGCCCGAGCCGTTGCTTGCGGCGGTGATCCTGCTCGACCAGTTCACGCGCAACATCCACCGCGGCACCGCGCGCGCGTTCGAAGCCGATGCGCTGGGGCTCGAGCTGGCACGCGCGGCGATCGCGCGCGGCTGGGACCGGGCGATGCCCGATGCCTGGCGGGTGTTCCTCTACATGCCCTTCATGCACGCCGAGGACGCCGCAACGCAGGCCGAGAGCGTGCGGTTGTTCGAGGCGCTGGGGGTGGCCGAGAACATCGCCTTCGCGCGCGATCACGCCGAGGTGGTGACGCGCTTCGGGCGGTTTCCGAGCCGCAATGCGGCGCTGGGCCGCGAAAGCACCGAAGCCGAGCGCGAATATCTGGCGACGCGCGACAGCGGCTGGTGAGGGGGCCTCCCCTTCCTGAAAGGGAGGGGCCGGGGGTGGGTTGGTCCGTTGTCGGGGCGGTACATGGCCCAAGCAGCCGACCCACCCCCAACCCCTCCCTTTCAGGGAGGGGAGAAGGCGAAACTGCCTCAGCAGGCGGAGCTATAGGCGACCTCGTAGGATTGATCGAAACACTTCCACAGCCGCTCGATCACATGACCGTTGGGCGGCCATGCCCGCTCCTTCGGCTGATCTACTGGTTTCGGAAGGACGCGCAGTCGTTCACGGGCGGCCAGGAAAGCCGGTTTATCTTTGCGAAGAAACGCGATCGTGGCATCGACATATGGGTTCCAGCCGGTCGGGTCGGCATCGTCGGGCTTGCGCGATTGCCGCATCAACTCGATCGCTCCGGCGTCGGCCCCTGCCTGCGCGCGCAATTGTGCCTCATGCCAGGTCATCAACGGGATCAATTGGGCCATTCGGAAGCGATAATGGTAGATTAGATCGGCGGCAGCTTCCTCACATCCAGGCCGCTCGGCCAAGGCTCGCCAGCCGCCCTTGGGGTCCTGATCGAACGCATCAAAGCTCAGTGTCAGCAGGCTGTCGTCATATTCGCACGACGCGGAGGGTGGGGTCGCAGGTACGGTCTGCTGCGGTGCCGGAAGGAAAGCCAAGAGCATGGAAAGCAAGGACGAACTCCTTAATCGCTGGCCAAGCCTAACCCGAGTTCAGGCCGCGCGATAGTGGCTTTCCAACGTCCCCGATCACCCAGCCATGCGCCGCCCGTCGACCGCCTCGACGAAGCCACTCGCGGGTGTTCCCAGCAGCATGTGCCGCTCGGCGAGGAACCGCCGCACGCCGATCAGCGACAGCGGCTTGCCGTAGAACCAGCCCTGGCCCTTGGCGCAGTTCATCGCCTTCAGCCGGGCCTCGATCGCGGCGTCCTCGATCCCCTCGGCAGTGACGGGGAGGTTGAGGCTTTCGCCCAACCGCACGATCGCGGTGACGATCGCCGCCGAATCGGCGCTTTCGTTGATCGAGGTGACGAAGGATTTGTCGATCTTGATCCGGTCGAACGGCAGCGCGCGCAGATGCGCGAGGCTCGAATAGCCGGTGCCGAAATCGTCGAGCGCCAGCTTCACCCCCTGGTTCTTCAGGCTGCCCGCGATCGATTGCGCCAGCGCCATGTTCTCGAACAGCGCGCTTTCGGTGATCTCGATCTCGAGCCTGCCGGCGGGAAAGCCGGTTTCGGTGAGCGTCTTGATGATTTTCTGCGCCAGCCACGCGTCGCGCAGCTGCCAGGGCGAGATGTTGATCGAGATGGTGAGCGAGGGATCCCAGTCGCGCGCCGCGGTGAACGCCTGTTGCATGATCGACATCGACAGGTCGGCGATCATGCCGGTTTCCTCGGCGATCGGGATGAAGCGTTCGGGGCTGATGATGCCGCGCGTCGGATGCTCCCAGCGCGCAAGCACCTCGAAGCCGTTGAGCTTGCCGGTGGCGATGTCGACCTGCTGTTCGAAATAGGGGACGATCTCGCCGCGCGGGATGCCGACGCGAAGCCCCTGTTCGAGGTCGTTGCGCTGCTGCAGCTCGCGCTCCATCGATGCGTCGAACCACACGCAGCGGTTGCGGCCCGATTTCTTGGCGGCGTACATCGCGATGTCGCCCGCGCGCATCAGCGCCTCGATCGTCGGGCATTCGAAGTCCGATCGCGCGATTCCCACCGAACAGCTGATGTGCAGGCGAAGCCCCTCGGCCTCGAACGGCTGCGCCAGGCGGCTGACCAGGCGGTCGGCGATCCGATCGACCATGTCGGGGACGGTGGGATCGAACAGGAAGGCGCAGGCGAATTCGTCGCCGCCCAATCGGGTGTTGAGCGCGGTCGGCGGCAGGATCGCGATGATCTCGTCGGCGACCATCCGCAGCAAGGTGTCGCCGATCGCGTGGCCGTGCATGTCGTTGACCGACTTGAAATGGTCGAGATCGAGCATCAGCAATGCGACAGCCTTGCCGCGACGCTTGGCCAGCGCGAGCAGCGCGGCGCCTTCGTCGGCCAGGCTGCGGCGATTGTAGAAGCCCGTGAGCGGATCGCGCGACGCCAGCATCGTCGCGCGCGCTTCGGCAGCGGTGCGGACGCGGACTTCCTTCGACAGCGCGTCGTGGCGGCGCCAGCCGATCAGCACCAGCGCGACGTTGAGCAGCAAGGCGATCACCAGCCCGCGATCGGCGGGCGCCCCACCTTCAGTATAGTGCGCGACGGTCTGCGACAGCACTGCGCCGCCGGTACCGACGAACAACAGGATCGCGGCGGCGGAAACCGCGCCGGTGATGATATCGGTGCGGACGAGGCTCGTGCGCCGGCGTTCCAGCAGGTCGTGATCGCTCGGCATGCTCGGGTTCTCCATGCCGCGTACTTGGCATGATGTGGGTATAGAAGGAGTTAAGGGCGCGGGTGCGCGCGGGTTGCTGGGGCAAGGCCGCTCGCTGACAAGCGATGCTTGCCTCTGACACCGACTCTCGCTATTGGCGCTCTCGATCGTTCCTTCGCGAACGTGATGCATCCGCGCCCCAAGGGGTACGCCGGCCGACGAGTTCTCGTCCGCCGGCGTGTTTTGCGTTACGGTCGGGGCGGCACGAAGCGACTGGAGTAGAGCATGTTCGAATCCCTCAGTGACCGGCTAGGCGGCGTCTTCGACCGACTGCGCGGCCGTGGTGCGCTGAGCGAAGCCGATGTGCGCGGTGCGATGCGCGAGGTGCGGATCGCGCTGCTCGAGGCCGACGTCGCGCTGCCCGTCGCGCGCGATTTCGTCGAAGGGATCACCGAAAAGGCGATCGGTCAGCAGGTGCTGCGGTCGGTCACGCCCGGCCAGCAGGTCGTCAAGATCGTCAACGACGCGCTGGTCGAGATGCTGGGGCCCGATACCGCGGGGCTCAACATCGACGTCTCGCCGCCCGCGGTGATCATGATGGTCGGCCTGCAGGGCTCGGGCAAGACGACGACGACTGCCAAGCTCGCCAAGATGCTGGCGGGCAAGGAGCGCAAGAAGGTGCTGATGGCGTCGCTCGACGTCAATCGCCCCAATGCGCAGGAGCAGCTTGCGGTGCTGGGAACCCAGGCCGAGGTTTCGACGCTGCCGATCGTCCAGGGCCAGCAGCCCGTCGAGATCGCGCGACGCGCGTTGCAGGCGGCGAAGCTGCAGGGCTTCGACGTGGTGATGCTCGATACCGCCGGGCGTCTGCACGTCGATCAGGCGCTGATGGACGAGATGAAGGCGGTTGCCGACATCGCGCGGCCCAACGAAATCCTGCTCGTCGTCGATTCGCTGACCGGGCAGGACGCGGTGAACGTCGCGCAGAACTTCAGCAACCAGGTGCCGCTGACCGGCGTCGTGCTGACGCGGATGGACGGCGACGCGCGTGGCGGCGCGGCGCTGTCGATGCGCGCGGTGACGGGCAAGCCGATCAAGTTCGCGGGCACCGGCGAGAAGCTCGACGCGATCGAGGCGTTCCATCCCAAGCGCGTCGCTGGGCGCATCCTTGGCATGGGCGACGTCGTCTCGCTGGTCGAGCGCGCTGCCGAAGCGATCCAGGTCGATGATGCCGAAAGAATGGCGCAGCGGCTGTCCAAGGGCCAGTTCGACATGAACGACCTGCGCGCGCAGCTGGGCCAGATGCGGCGGATGGGCGGCCTCGGCGCGCTTGCCGGCATGATCCCGGGCATGAAGAAGGCGCAGGCGGCAATGGCCAATGGTGCGGTCGACGAGCGGCTGCTGCTGCGGATGGACGCGATGATCGGATCGATGACGATCAAGGAACGCGCCAAGCCCGAACTGCTCAACGCCAAGCGCAAGATCCGCGTTGCCAAGGGCAGCGGCATGACCGTGCAGGACGTCAACAAGCTGCTCAAGATGCACCAGGAAATGGCCGGTGCGATGAAGCGCATCAAGAAGATGGGCGGCATCAAGGGCATGGCGGCGTTGCTCGGCAAGGGCGGTCCCGGCGGCGGCATGGGCGGCATCGGCAACGCGCTGGGTGGCCCCGCAATGGGCGATTTCATGTCGAAGGCGGGCGGCGGGCTGCCCGGCTTGGGCGGGAGTGGTGACGGCACGATGAAGCTGCCACCAGGGTTCGAGAATCTCATGAAGAAGAAGTGAGCTAGCCCGGACCTTTCCCGTCGCCCCAGCCAAGGCGGGGGTCTCGCGGTGCGGTTCGGACCATCAACCAGAAGACCCCGGCTTTTCGCTGGGGCGACGATTTCAAAGAAGGAAGACGATTACATGGCAATCAGCATGCGCCTGTCGCGCGGTGGTTCGAAGAAGCGCCCTTATTACCGCATCGTGATCGCCGATGCGCGCGCACCGCGCGACGGCAAATTCATCGAGAAGATCGGCACGTACAACCCGTTGCTGGCCAAGGACGATGCCGAGCGGATCAAGCTCGACAACGAGCGTGCAGCCCATTGGCTGAGCGTCGGCGCGCAGCCGACCGACCGCGTTGCCCGCTTCCTCGACGCAGCCGGCCTGCGCGAGCGTGCGGCGCGCAGCAACCCGAACAAGGGCAAGCCCGGCGAGAAGGCGACCGAGCGCGCCGAAGAGCGTGCAGCCAAGGTCCAGGCAGCTGAAGACGCTCGCCGCGAAGCCGAGGAAGCCGCCAAGGCGAAGCCTGCCGAGGAAGCCGCTCCCGCCGAGGAAGCAGCGACCGAAGACGCGACCAACGAAGGCGAGAGCGCGGCCGCACCGGCCGAGGGCTGAACCGATGTCCCCCTCCCGCCTGGCGGGAGGGGTTAGGGGAGGGGCCGTGGGCCTCTAGCGAACGTCTATGTCAACAAGCCCCCCCTCGACTCCTCCCGCCAGCGGGGCGGGAGACAAGCGCGTGACGCTCGCCGTCGTCACCGGTGCACACGGCATCGGCGGCGAGGTGCGGCTGAAGGTCTTCGCCGAGGATCTCGCGCCGCATAAGAGCTTCAACGATGGCGCGCTGACGGTGAAGGCGCTGCGGATCGTCCCGGCAGGCGCGATTGTGCGCTTCGCCGAGGTCGCCGATCGCAACGCTGCCGAGGCGATGCGCGGCACCGAACTGACCGTTCCGCGCTCGGCGCTGCCGCCGCTGGCCGAGGGCGAATATTATCATGTCGACCTGATCGGGCTGCCGGTAGTGAGCACCGACGGCGATGCGGTCGGCCGCGTCGTGGCGATCGATAATTTCGGCGCCGGCGACGTGATAGAGATCGAAAAGCCCGTCGACGACCAAGGACGCGCCAAGCGCTTCATGGTGCCGATGCGGCCCGAAGCGGTGCCCGAATGGGATGCCGCGCGGATGCTACTGGATAGCGCCTACGTCGAGGATTGAGCGGCGGGTTCAGCGCCGGATCGGCGTGCGCTCGTTGAGCAGGTTACGAATCGTCGTCGCCGCCACGCCGGCCTGGCCCATCGCGTTGCTGATCTGATCGAGCCCAAGCACCACATCGCCCGCCGCGAACAGCCCGGGGACGCTGGTGCGCATATGGCTGTCGACCTTCAGGCTGCCGTCTTCGGCGGTCTCGGCCCCCGCGGCGATGGCGAGGTCCGAGCGGATCGTCGAGCCGAGTGCGGGATATACGCTGTCGAACGATAGCGGGCCGGTGGCGGTTTCGACGACGAAACGCTCGTCTTCGATGCGATAATCGCCGCAGGGGCCATCGACGCGGACGATGCCGGCGTCGTCGAGCTTGGCGAGGCAGGCGGCGTCGAGATCATGCTCGCTGTCGGGCGCGATCAGCGTGACGTCGGCGGTGTAGGCGCGCAGGAACAATGCTTCCTTCATGCCGTGGTCGCTGGTGCCGATGACGCCGACGCGCTTGTCGGTGACCTCATAGCCGTCGCAGACCGGGCAGTAGCGCAGCAGGCCGCGAAGCAACGCGTCGTCATGAAGCGCGTCGTCGAGCGTCTTGGGGCGCAAATTCACGACGCCCGTCGCGAGCAGCACCGTGCGCGCGGCGAAATCGTGATTGGCGGTGCGGACGATGAAGTTCTCGCCAGCGGTTTCGATTGCGGTGACGACGCGGTTCTCGCGCGACACGCCGAAGCTCTTGGCCTGTTCGTGCATCAACCGCAGTAGCTCGGGGCCCTCGACGCCGCCGGGATAGCCGGCGTGGTTGTGCGTTCGTGGGATCATCGCCGCACGGCTGTCGCCGCTGTCGAACAACCGGATCGAGAGGTGATAGCGCGCGAGATAGATCGCCGCGGTAAGGCCGGCGGGCCCGCCGCCGATGATGATGCAGTCGTCCATTGGGGCCGCCCTTGTGCTGAATGCGCCGCGTATATACGTTCGGTATCTACGGAGGTTGCAATGAGCCGGGAATATCGCGCGAAAGTTTTCAAGTCGGGTAATTCGGTGGCGTTGCGACTGCCGAAGTCGCTTGGCGTGCTGGAGGGCACCGAAATGATCCTGCGCGAGGACCATGGCCAATTCGTTTTCGAACCCGCTCCGGTGGAACCTGAACTGATCGACTTGACGGGAATTGCCGGGTCGATGCCTTGGTTGAAGCCGCTCACCCAAGAGGAACGCGAGTTCGAAGATAATCCACGTGAGTGGCACCTATTAGAGCCCAAACATGGCTAATCCGCAGTTTCTCATTGATTCAAACATCGTCATTTATATTTTGGCCGATGCAAGCTCGCCCGCCGCGCTGCGCCTGCAAGAGATGGCACGCGGAAGCGTCGTTACCTCGTCGATCGCTTATGCCGAGGTTATGCGCGGCTTCGTCCATGCCGATCCCGCGACCCTCCAGCGGGCCGCGCAGTTCTTCGCGGTGATCGAAGCGTTGCCATTCGACCGAAACGCCGCCGAACAGTATTCGCGGTTGCCCTTCCGCCGCGGCAGTTTCGACCGGCTTATCGCGGCTCATGCACTCTCCTGCAAACTCACGCTGGTCACGGCAAATGAGCGCGACTTTAATGACGTGACGGCATTGCAGGTTGAGAATTGGGCGCGATGAGATCGACGTTCGATGACGAGCCGGTGCTTATCGCGGTACCTCAGCCGTGAAAATATACGAGAGGGGCATTGCAGGGGGAAGGCATCACCGACTTCGGGAAGGCACAGGCGCCACGCCATATTGCTCGCGCCCTGCAATTGCGCGAGTGGGTCAAGGCATGACCTTCGCCGCCACCATCCTCACCCTCTACCCCGAGATGTTCCCCGGGCCGCTCGGCGCATCGATCGCAGGGCGGGCGCTGCGCGAGGGGCGGTGGGGGCTCGAGGCGGTGCAAATTCGCGACTTCGCCACCGACAAGCATCGCTCGGTCGACGATACCCCGGCGGGGGGCGGGGCGGGGATGGTGATGCGCGCCGATGTGATCGCCGCCGCGCTTGGCAGCGTTGAGGGGGGAAGGCCCGTCCTTGCGATGACCCCGCGTGGTGCGCCGCTGACGCAGGCGCGGGTGCGCGCGCTGGCGGGGGGGCCGGGGGTAACGATCCTGTGCGGCCGGTTCGAGGGGATCGACGAGCGGTTGTTCGCGGCGCGCGACATCGAACAGGTCTCGATCGGCGATTACATATTGTCGGGGGGCGAGATGGCGGCGCTGACGCTGCTCGATGCTTGCATTCGACTGCTTCCCGGCGTAATGGGCGCGGCTTCTAGCGGGGACGACGAGAGCTTCGAAACGGGGCTGCTCGAATATCCGCAATATACCCGACCGGTAGAATGGGAGGGCCGCACGATCCCCGAAGTGCTGCGATCGGGGGATCATGCGCGGATCGCGGCCTGGCGAAAGCAACAGGCCGAGGTCGATACACGGTCACGGAGGCCGGATCTGTGGGAGCGTCATGAGGACGCTCGGGTCCAGTCTCCCTCTGGCGCGCGGCGACAGAATAGGAACGAATGAGATGAACCTCATCCAGCAGATCGAGGCCGAACAGATCGCGAAGTTCGCGGCGGCCAAGACCATCCCCGAGTTTCGCGCGGGCGACACCCTCAAGGTCGGCGTGAAGGTCGTCGAGGGCGAGCGTACGCGTACCCAGAATTACGAAGGCGTGTGCATCGCGCGTTCGAACAAGGGCATGGGTTCGAACTTCACCGTGCGCAAGATCAGCTTCGGCGAGGGCGTCGAGCGCGTCTTCCCGCTCTACTCGCCCAACATCGAGTCGATCGAAGTCGTGCGTCGCGGCGTCGTGCGGCGCGCCAAGCTGTATTATCTGCGCGGTCGTACCGGCAAGTCGGCGCGTATCGCCGAGCGCCGCGATCCGCGTCCGGCAAAGACCACCGCTGCCGAGTAATCGATGCGGGCTTGACGGTCGCCCAAGGGCGCGGTGGCTTCGGCTGCCGCGCCCTTTTGCTTTTGCCGGAGCGTTGCTTTTGCCGGCGTGTTGCTTTTGTCGGGCCATGTGGATCAAGCACGGCAGGCGGTCGTTACGCTGCTGACAGGGCCGCGTAGCGATTGGCGCAGGGCGTTGGAAAGCGGGAAAAGATGGGCAGTTCGGACCAGGGACGCGTGGTGCGCAATACGTTGATCGTGCTGCTGCTGGTCGGCGTCGCGATGCTGCTGACGCAATTGTCGTTCGTGTTCCTGTTGATCTTTGCGGCGATCCTGCTGGCCACCTTGATCCGATCGGCCGCGCTGCCGTTCCTGCATATGGGGATGCCCGATACGCCCGCGACGCTGCTAGGGCTGGCAGCGATCGTCGCGCTGCTGTGGCTTGCCGGGTCGCTGTTCGGCGCGCAGCTTGGTGAACAGTTTGTGATCGTCGGCAACCAGTTGCCCGGCGCGATCGCCCGCGCGCAGCAATGGGCGGCGGGCATCCCGTTCTTCCGATCGATGCTGTCGAACACCCCCGACATCCAGAATGTCGCTGGGCGTGTGCTGACCTTCGCTTTTGGCGCGGTCGGCGCAGCAACTAATTTGGTGCTTGTAGTGATCGCAGCGATCTATCTGGCGCTGCAACCCGGGCTCTATGCCGGCGGCCTCGCCAAGCTGTTCCCCAAAAACGAGGGGCCGCGCGTGGCCGAAGCGTTGCGGGCGAGCGGGCTGGCGCTGCGCAAATATCTGCTCGCGCAGTTCGTTACGATGGTCGCGGTGGGAACGCTGGTGGGGGTCGGGCTGACCTTTGTCGGCGTGCCCTCGGCCGCGGCGCTGGGGGTGATCGTCGGCCTCGCCAATTTCGTGCCGTTGGTCGGGCCGTTCATCGGCGCGGTTCCCGGGATATTGCTCGCGTTCGCGCAGAGCCCCGAAACCGGGCTGGCTGCCACTGCGGTGTACATGGTCGCGCAGCAATTGGAGGGAAATTTGCTGACCCCGCTGGTGCAGCGCTTCGCGGTGTCGATCCCGCCGGCGCTGCTGCTGTTCGCGCTGGCGGGGCTGGGATCGCTCTTCGGCGTGCTAGGGGTGATCGTGTCGGCGCCGCTCGCGGTGGTGCTCTATACGCTGGTGACGATGCTGTGGACGCGCGACGCGCTGGGGCACGACGTGAAGGTGCCGGGGATCGATCACGGGGCGTAAGGCTTTACGCGGCCGCCGCGGCTCGCGATAACGGCGCCGAGTCCCGCGTTCGTCGGGCAACGTCACCGGAGAGTTCGAGGAATGCGTAAATGGTTGGTTGGGATTGCGCTCGCGTCGGTGAGCGGTCTGGCGATGGCGGCTGATCCGGTGGCGGCGCAGGCACAGGTGGCGACGCAAGTGGCGAAGCAGGATGGCGGGGCGCTGACGATCGACCGGGTGTTTTCTGGCCCCGACCTCAACGGCCAGAGCGCGCGCGCGGTGAAGCTGTCGCCCGACGGAAAGCTGCTGACGCTGCTGCGCGCGCGTGCCGACGAGCCGAACCGTTTCGATCTGTGGGCGCTCGATACCGCGACCAGCGAGTGGCGGATGCTGGTCGATTCGAAGCAGGTCGGCAGCGGTGCTGAATTGTCCGAGGCCGAGAAGATGCAGCGCGAGCGCGCGCGGATCGGCGGATCGGCGGGGATCGTCGCCTATGATTGGGCACCCGATGGCAAGTCGATTCTGGTGCCGCTCGACGGCGATCTGTACCTCGCGACGCTCGACGGGCAGGTGCGGCGCCTCACGCAGACCGAGGGCGGCGAACTCAACCCGGTGGTTAGTCCGGCGGGGGGCTATGTGTCGTTCGTGCGCGACCAGAATCTGTGGGTGCAGCCGCTGGGCGGCGGCGAGGCGCGGCAGGTGACCAAGGATGGCGCGGGCACCGTCCATTGGGGCGAGGCCGAGTTCGTCGCGCAGGAAGAGATGGATCGCTCGACCGGCTATTGGTGGTCGCCCGGCGACCGGCTGGTCGCGGTCGAACGGTTCGACGAAGCGCCGGTCGGCATCGTCAGCCGCGCGGCGATCGGGGCTGAGGGCACGACGGTGTACGACCAGCGCTATCCCAAGGCGGGGACCGACAATGTCGCGGTCGAACTATATGTAATGCGGCCCGACGGGTCGGGGCAGGTGAAAGTCGATCTGGGGCCCGAGCGCGACATTTATCTGGCGCGGGTCAATTGGCTGCCCGATGGGTCAGCATTGCTGGTGCAGCGCCAGAGCCGCGACCAGAAGACGCTCGATATGCTTCGCGTCGATCCGGCGACGGGCAAGTCGCGCGTGTTGTTCACCGAGCGATCGGGCGAGCGTAGCTGGGTGAATCTGTCGAACGGGCTTCGCGCGCTGAACGACGGCAGCCTGATCTGGTGGTCCGAGCGTGACGGGCACGGGCATTTGTACCGCTTCCGCGACGGCAAATGGACGCAGCTTACCAAGGGTGATTGGGAAGTCGCCGATGTGGTCGGCGTCGACCAGGCCAAGGGGCGGATCACCTTCCTGGGCAATAAGGACGGCGTGCTCGAACGGCACCTCTACACCGTCGACATCGCCAAGCCGGGTGCGGTCACGCGGTTGACCGAGGCGGGGTGGTGGCATGGCGCGAGCATGGATTCGAGCGGCACCCGGCTGATCATCACCCGGTCGAACATCAACCAGCCGGCGCAGAGCTATCTGGCGGACGCGGCGGGCAAGCGCTTGTCGTGGATCAGCGAGAACCGCGTCGAAGGCGATCACCCCTATGCGCCGTTCCTGGCGAGCCATCGCGAGCGCAGCTTCGGCACGTTCAAGGGGCCGGACGGCACCACGCTGCACTATGAAATGATGACCCCGCCGCTCGAGCCCGGCAAGAAGTATCCCGTGTTCTTCCAGCATTATGGCGGGCCGCATTCGCAGACGGTCAGCCGCGCCTGGGGCGGGGCGTTGCAGCAGATGATCGTCGATCGCGGCTGGATCTGGTTCCAGATCGACAATCGCGGCGCCGCCAATCGCGGCAAGGCGTTCGAGGATCATCTGTACCACGCGATGGGCAGCGTCGAGGTTGCCGACCAGGTGGCAGGCGCCAACTGGCTGAAGCAGCAGCCCTTCGTCGCGCCCGACAAGATCGCGACCTATGGCTGGTCCTATGGCGGCTACATGACGCTCAAGATGCTCGAGGCGGCGCCGGGCGTGTTCGCTGCGGGGATCGCTGGCGCGCCGGTGAGCAAATGGGACCTGTACGACACGCACTATACCGAACGCTATATGGGCGATCCGCGCGTCGTGCCCGATGCCTATAAAACCTCGAACACCGTCGAGGATGCGGGCAAGATCGCCGATCCGCTGCTGCTGATCCACGGCATGGCCGACGACAATGTCGTGCTCGAACACTCGACGGTGATGATGGCCAAGCTGCAGCAGAATGCGCGGCCGTTCGAGGTGATGCTGTACCCCGGCCAGACGCACCGCGTCGGCGGCGCGGGGGTGAGCCAGCATCTGTGGGGGACGATCTTCGACTTCCTCGACCGCGAGGTGGTGACCAAGCCAGCGCGATAGTTGCGTTTGGGCATGCCCTAGCGAAAGGGTCTTTCAATCGGAGCGCGCCCGCGTAAACAGCGGGCCGCGCCGTTCGCGCGCCTAATACGGGATAATGGATCATGGGTTATCGGGTGGTGGTCGCAGGCGCGACCGGCAATGTCGGGCGCGAAATGCTCAACATCATGGCGGAGCGCGAGTTTCCGGCCGACGAGATCGCGGTGCTGGCATCGTCGCGCTCGGCGGGTGAGCTGGCCGATTATGGCGAGACCGGGCGCAAGCTGAAGATTCAGAATATCGAGCATTTCGATCCCGCCGGCTGGGACATGGCGCTGTTCGCGATCGGCAGCGAAGCGACCGCGATCCACGCGCCGCGCTTTGCCGCAGCCGGCTGCGTCGTGATCGACAATTCGTCGCTGTATCGGATGGACCCCGATGTGCCGCTGGTGGTGCCCGAGGTGAATGCCGAGGCGATCGACGGCTACAAGGCCAAGAACATCATCGCCAATCCCAATTGCTCGACCGCGCAGATGGTGGTGGCGCTCAAGCCGCTGCACGACGCCGCCAAGGTGCTTCGCGTGGTCGTCGCGACCTATCAGTCGGTGTCGGGCGCGGGCAAGGCGGGGATGGACGAGCTGTTCGAGCAGAGCCGCAACATCTTCGTCGGCGACAGCGCCGAGCCGCGCAAGTTCACCAAGCAGATCGCGTTCAACGTGATCCCGCACATCGACAGCTTCCTCGACGACGGTTCGACCAAGGAAGAATGGAAGATGGTGGTCGAGACCAAGAAGATCCTCGATCCCAAGATCAAGGTGATCGCAACCTGCGTGCGCGTGCCCGTCTTCGTCGGCCATTCCGAAGCGGTGTATGTCGAGATGGAGCGAGAGCTTTCGGCGGAGGACGCGCAGAACCTGTTGCGCGAGGCACCGGGGATCATGCTCGTCGATAAGCGCGAAGATGGCGGCTATGTCACGCCGGTGGAATGTGTCGGCGATTATGCGACTTATGTCAGCCGCGTGCGCGAAGACCCGACGGTCGAGAACGGTCTGGCCTTCTGGTGCGTGTCGGACAATCTGCGTAAGGGCGCGGCGCTGAACGCGGTGCAGATCGCCGAGTTGTTGGGGCGGCGGCATTTGAAGAAGGGTTGAAGGCGTTGTCGCGATGATAGCGTCGTGCTATCATCGCGACATGGAACAAGCGCTCGTCCGCAAGCTCAAGCCCGGAACGCTGGCCGCGTATCGTGCGCTGGCGGTCGAGCGGCAGACGTCGCTCGAAGCCGAGTTGCGGACAGTGATCGAGACGCATGCGCCGAAACGAGCGAAAGATGTCGAAGCACTGACCGCCCTTTCGCGCGGCTTACGGCTGCGGACGCACGGCGTGCCGTCGGACAGCACGCCCTTCCTGCGGCAGGCGCGCGATACCAATGCGGGTAGGCTGGACCCAGGCGAATAAATGCTCGTCATCGATGCCAGCGTTGCAGTGAAGTGGCTGGTCGAAGAGCCCGGCAGTGAAGCGGCCGAGAAAATTCTCGGCGATCCGCGTGCGTTGGTTGCTCCCGATTGGATCGTTGCCGAGGTTGCGAATGCGCTGTTGAACAAGGTAGCGCGCGGCGAAATGACCGCAGGCGACGCGAGCGAGGGCGTTGAGACGTTACCGCGTTTCTTCCACGATCTTTATCCCGCCGAACGCCATATCGCGTCCGCCATGCAACTCGCCCTGACGCTGCAGCATGCATTTTATGACTGCTTGTATCTTGCGCTGGCGATCGACGTCGGCGCTATCCTGGTCACTGCGGACAAGCGCTTCGCCGATGCCGTTCGGCAGGCTGCGCGCGGCCATCCCCTTCAACTTCTCGACGAGGTTTGATGTCCCACATACAACACCATTTCACCAGTTTCGACGGCACCAAGATCGCCTGGACCGAGGTCGGCGAGGGGCGGCCCGTCGTGCTGATCCACGGCTATATGTCGGACGCGCATACCAATTGGGTGCGCTATGGGCATGCGGCAAAGATCGCCGCGGCGGGGCGGCGGGTGATCATGCCCGACCTTCGCGGGCACGGGCACAGCGATCGGCCACACGATGCTTCGGCCTATCCATCCGATGCGCTGGCGATGGATGGCGAGGCATTGATCGCGCATCTGCGGCTGACCGATTACGACCTGGGTGGCTATTCGCTCGGCGCGCGCACCGCGATGCGGATGATAGCGCGCGGGATCGTGCCCGCGCCGAAGCGCGTGGTGTTCGCCGGCATGGGGCTCGAGGGGTTGCTCGACACCCATCGCCGCGCGGGGCATTTCCGCGACATCCTCGACAATCTGGGCAGCTATGAACGCGGATCGCCCAAATGGATGGTCGAGGCGTTCCTCAAGACCACCAAGGGCGATCCGGTGGCGCTGCGCCACGTGATCGACACCTTCGTCGATAGCTCGCGTGAGCAGGTGCTGGCGGTCGAGCAGCCCGTGCTGGTGCTGGCGGGCGAAGAGGATGACGATAACGGGTCACACGCCGAACTCGCCGCCCTGCTCGCCAACGCGACATTGGTCGAGGTGCCCGGCGGCCATATGAGTTCGGTGACCAAGCCCGAAATGGGCGATGCGCTAGCGGCGTTCCTGCGCGACTGAGGCAGCCGTTCGTGCTGGCGGCTACTCGGTACGAACGGAAGGCTGCACTTCGGGGATCGTGCTTTCATCGGCGATCCCGGCGGCGAACGACGCACTCGAATCGGTGCCATCGGGCTGGTGCGCGCCGGTCGCCTGGACGGCGAACACCGGCGGCTGCGGCTTGCGGGTGAGCAGATAGGCGGCGGCGCCGAGGCCAGCGATCATTGTCGCAGCCGCCAGCGGGCGCATCTGCGCTTCGAGCGTCACGCTCTGGCGGCGGACATAAATGTCCTGGTTCGATCGCTCGCGGCCATCCTTGCGTGGTTCGAACAGATTATCTTCGGCACCGGCCTCGGCAGGCTGGTCGATCGTTTGCGCGGTGCGGCCCATGAAGCTTTCGATCACCAGATCGGTCATCCGCGGCATCGCATTGCCAAGCCCCGAGATCATCAACCCGACCCCGCCGACGGTGAGCTCGCGCTTGCGGTTGGCCGCGGCGAAGCAGATCGCCTTGGCGACCAGTTCGGGATCGTAGACGACCGGCGGGATGCGGGCGGGGGCGCCGATCTTGTTGCGCGCATGTTCGGGATAGGGGGTGTTGATCCCCGCGGGCTTGATGAGCGTGATCGACACCGGCTTGCCCGCGGCTTCGACCTCGGTGCGCAGCGCTTCGGTGAAGCCGAGCACCGCATGCTTGGCGGCGCTGTACGCGCCCTGCAGCGAGATGGCGCGTTCGGACAGCACCGAGCCGATGTTGATCAGCGCGCCGCCGCCGCGTTCGTCGAGCCGGGGCACCGCGAACAGCGACGCCCGCACCAACGCAAAATAGCCGACTTCGAAGACCCGGCGATGCCCCTCGATGCTGGTGTCGAGCAGTTCGGCATACATCGCCGCCGCGGCATTGTTCACCCAGGTGTCGAAGCCGCCGAAGCGTTGGTCGGCGAGCGCGCCGATCCGCTGCGGTGCATCCTCATCGGTGACGTCGAGCGTGAGATAGGCCGCCTTGCCGCCGCGGAGGATGATTCCCTCGGCCGCCTCGCGCACCGCATCCTCGTTGCGCGCAACCAGCACGACCCGCGCGCCGGCACGTGCGGCACGGCGCGCGGTCGCGAGACCGATCCCCGACGAGGCGCCGGTGATGACGATCGTCTGTTCGGCGAGCGGCTTGAGTGCGGTGGCCATGCTGAAACTCCTGCTGAGATTTGCCTGGTCAACGCACGAGGTCGCCAGGCTCTCCCAACAAGATCAACGAAAGGGCGGCTCGTTGAACGCGCGCAGCTTTCGGCTGTGCAGCTTGTCGCCCTCTCGGCGCAATTCCTCACACGCCTCGATGCCGATCCGCATATGCTCGCTGATCGCGCGTTCGTAGAAGCGGTTGGCCTGGCCCGGCAGCTTGAGTTCGCCGTGGAGCGGCTTGTCCGAGACACACAGCAAGGTGCCGTAGGGTACGCGGAAGCGATAGCCCTGCGCGGCGATCGTCGCCGATTCCATGTCGATCCCCACCGCGCGGCTGAGCGAGAAGCGCAGCGCCGAGGCCGAGAAGCGAAGCTCCCAATTGCGATCGTCGGTCGTGACGATCGTGCCGGTGCGGAGCCGGCGCTTGAGGTCGTCGCCCGACTGGCCCGAGACGGTCGCGGCGGCGCGCGCGAGCGCGAGCTGCACCTCGGCGATCGCCGGCACCGGAATCGCGGGGGGCAGCACTTCGTCGAGCACATGGTCGTCGCGAAGATAGGCGTGCGCCAGCACATAGTCGCCGATCCGCTGGCTGGGGCGCAAGCCGCCGCAATGGCCGATCATCAGCCACGCCTCGGGCCGCAGCACCGCGAGGTGATCGGTGATCGTCTTGGCGTTCGACGGCCCGACGCCGATGTTTACCAGCGTGATGCCGGTGCCGTCGGGGGCGATCAGGTGATAGGCGGGCATCTGGTGCCGCCGCCACGCGCTGTCGGTAACGATCTGGTCGGGATCGCCGCCTGCCTCGATATATAGCCCGCCGGCGCCCGACAGCGCGGTGAAGCGGCTGTCGGTATTGAGTTGGCCCAACCCCCATTGGACGAATTCGTCGACATAACGGTGATAGTTAGTGAACAGGATGTAGCGCTGGACATGCTCGGGCGGGGTGCCCGTGTAATGCCGAAGCCGCGCGAGGCTGAAATCGGTGCGCAGTCCGTCGAACAGCGCCAACGGACGCGTCTCGTCGGTGCTGACCCATAGGCCATCGGCAATTTCGTCGCCGATATGCGCCAGTTCGGTGGCGGGGAAGAAGCGTGCGAGTTCGAGCGCCGATACTTCGTCGAGCTGCAGCGCGTGGCCGGGGTCGAGCACGTACGGGAAGGGGATTTCCTGCGTCCCCGCGACCGCCGATACCTCGACCGCATAATCCTCGATCAGCAGGGTCAGCTGCTCGACCAGATAGTCCGCGAACATCGCCGGCTTGGTGACGCTGATCCGATAGTCCCCGGCGGTGACGAGCCGCCCGAACGAGCGCAGCGGGGTCGGGCGTTCGGCGCCGCCGGTGTAGCGGACGCGGATTTCGGGATAGGCGAACGATCCGTCGGTCCGGCTTTGCGGGGGCGGGGTCGTGCCGTCGGCGAGATAGGCGCCGAGCGCCGCCTGGAGGCGCGCCACCGAGGCGCGGTAGAGCCGATCGAGTTCGGCGACGATGTCGGATGCCTGTGTCATCCCAAGCGGCTATCGCGCGCGCGTTACGCTGGCAAGACGTGGGGGACGGCGTGGCGATACCCAGACGCAAATCGGGGCCGGCGCGCGGGGTGGTCCCCGGTGCGCCGACCCCGACGGGTTCGTCAGCGGCTCAGCCCTTGGGGGTGGTGCTCGCCGGCTTCTTCGCCGCGGTCTTGCGCGGTGCGGTGGGCTTCTTGGGCGCAGCCGGCGCCTTGGGCGTGCTCGGCTTCGCCGGCGAAGCCTTCTGCTTTTCCATCAGCTTGCTGACCCCGAACGCAGCGCCGGCAACCGCAGCGGCAGCGCCCGCGACGATCGCAGCGGCGGCGACGGGATGGCGACGCGCCGAATCGACGGTGGTCTCGGTCGCCGATTCGATCTTGTCGCGCGCAGCGCCCGCAGCCTTGACGGTAGCGTCGCTCGCCTTCGACAGCTGCTTGCTAGCCGCGTCGGTGAGCTGGGCGACCTTGCCCTCGGCGGTGTCGTTGGCGGCATTGGTGTCGTTCTGGAAACTCTCGGTAGTCATGAATTTCTCCCTTCGCACCTGCAAACCGTTACGGGGGCGATGTTGTTCCCTTGCGGCCAAGCATCGCCCCCGCGGGCGGGCTTAGAGCTTGTCGACCAGATAGTCGGCCGAGCTCACCTTAAACTCGCCGGGCGCTTCGACATGGAGCTGTTCGACGACGCCGTCGTTGACGATCATCGCATAACGCTGACCGCGCTGGCCCATGCCATAGGCCGAGCTGTCGGTGTCGAGGCCGATCGCGCGCGCGAACTCGCCGTTGCCGTCGGCGAGCATCGTCACCCGGCCATCGGCTTCGTTGGCCTTGCTCCACGCCGCGAGCACGAACGCGTCGTTGACCGCGGTGCAGGCGACCTCGTCGATCCCCTTCGACAGGATCTCATCGGCGCGCTCGATGAAGCCCGGCAGGTGCTTGACCGAGCAGGTCGGGGTGAAGGCGCCGGGAACTGAGAACAATGCGACGCGGCGGCCGGCGAAGAAGTCGCTGGTGGTGACTTGGTCGGGACCGGCTTCGGTCGCCTTGACGAGGGTGGCTTGGGGCAGTTTCTCGCCGATTGCGATGGCCATGGTGTCGATGCTCCCGTGAAATGCGCCCACTCGGCGCGGTGCGCGGCACTTCGGGGCGCGACTGTGCGTTTTCAAGCGGTGGCGGATCGCAGCCAGGGGACATATGCTTAACCGATGATCGACGAGACCCCCTATCTGACCGGCCAGTTCCTGCTGGCGATGCCCGGCATCGGCGACCCGCGCTTCGACCGCGCGGTGATCGCCATGTGCAGCCATGACGACGAAGGCGCGCTCGGCGTCGGCATCGGCGCGGTGATCGACGGGCTGACGCTCGGCGACGTGCTGCGCCAGTTCGAGATCGAGCCTGGAATCGTCGGCGATGCGCCGGTGCATTTCGGCGGCCCGGTCGAACCCCAGCGCGGCTTCGTGCTCCATTCGAACGATTGGGGCGGGCAGGATTCGATCGACGTCGCGGGCCGCTGGGTGCTGTCGGGCACGGTCGATGTGCTGCGCGCGATCGCCGACGGGACCGGGCCGTCGCAATGGCTGGTGGCGCTCGGCTATGCCGGTTGGAGCGAAGGGCAGCTCGATGGGGAGATGACGCGCCACGGTTGGTTCAATACCCCGGGCGACGTCTCGCTGCTCTACGACACCCCCGCCGAAGCGCGCTGGGAGGCGGGGTTTTCGCAAGCGGGGATCGACCCGCGGCTGCTCGCGAGCAGCGCGGGGAGCGCCTGACCGAACACATATAAAGATATCTTTATATTGAGTTTGCGTTTGGCGGGTCGATTGGCTAGGGAAGCGGCAGCACCGACGGGCGACTTGCGCCTGCCGGCCTCTTTTCACGACCCGGGAGATTTTCCAGTGGCCACCGCCCCCGTTCTCGACACCAAAGATTATGTCGTCGCCGATATCAGCCTCGCCGATTTCGGCCGGATGGAAATCGACATCGCCGAAACCGAAATGCCCGGCCTGATGGCATTGCGCGAGGAATTCGGCGCGTCGCAGCCGCTGAAGGGCGCGCGCATCACCGGTTCGCTGCACATGACGATCCAGACTGCGGTGCTGATCGAAACGCTGACCGCATTGGGCGCCGACGTCCGCTGGGCAACGTGCAACATCTTCTCGACGCAGGACCATGCCGCCGCCGCGATCGCCGCGACCGGCGTGCCGGTGTTCGCGATCAAGGGCGAGAGCCTGGCCGATTATTGGAACTATGTCGGCGACATCTTCAACTGGGGTGCCGACACCGACGGTACGACCGCCAACATCATCCTCGACGATGGCGGCGACGCGACGATGTTCGCGCTGTGGGGCGCCAAGCTCGAAGCCGGCGCGACGCTGGGCGAGCCCGAGAATGACGAGGAAGTCGAGTTCCAGCGCGCGCTGAAGGCGTTCGTCGCAAAATATCCCGGCTACCTGACCGAAACGGTCAAGAACCTGAAGGGCGTCTCGGAAGAGACCACCACCGGCGTCCACCGCCTGTACGAGATCGCCAAGAAGGGCGAGCTTCCTTTCCCGGCGATCAACGTCAACGACAGCGTCACCAAGTCGAAGTTCGACAATCTGTATGGCTGCAAGGAATCGCTGGTCGACGCGATCCGTCGCGCCACCGACGTGATGCTGGCGGGCAAGGTCGCTTGCGTCGCCGGCTTCGGCGATGTCGGCAAGGGCTCGGCACAGTCGCTGCGCAACGGCGGCGCGCGCGTGATGGTGACCGAGATCGATCCGATCTGCGCATTGCAGGCGGCGATGGAGGGCTTCGAGGTCGTGACGATGGAAGAGGCGGTCAAGCGCGCCGACATCTTCTGCACCGCGACGGGCAATGCCGACGTCATCACCGCCGATCACATGAAGGCGATGAAGCCGATGTCGATCGTGTGCAACATCGGCCACTTCGACAGCGAGATCCAGATCGCCGCGATGTCGAACTACAAGTGGACCGAAGTGAAGCCCGGCACCGACCTGGTCGAGTTCCCCGACGGCAAGCAGATCATCGTGCTCGCCAAGGGCCGGCTGGTGAATCTGGGTTGCGCGACCGGCCATCCTTCGTTCGTGATGTCGGCAAGCTTCACCAACCAGGTGCTGGCGCAGATCGAATTGTGGACCAAGGGCGATGAATATCAGAACCAGGTCTATGTCCTGCCGAAGCATCTCGATGAAAAGGTCGCCGCGCTTCATCTCGAGAAGCTGGGCGTCCAGCTGTCGCAGCTGACCCCGAAGCAGGCGGGCTATATCGGCGTACCGGTCGAAGGGCCGTTCAAGCCCGATCACTACCGCTACTGATCGGTCGAACCGAGTAGAGAAGGGGCGTCGGTATCCACCGGCGCCCCTTTTTATTTGCGCGTCGCGCGATCGGCGGCGGCGCCCCCTTCCGCGCACCGCCGCTGCGTTCTAGGGCTATGCCATGATGCGAGGGCGGGGCAGGGCGTCGGTTCGGGGCGGCCGGACATGATCGAGACGGGCATCTGGCAGGTCGTGCTTGCCGGGATGGTGCTGGCTGCGCTGGTGGGGTGCGCCGGATGGGCGCTCTATACCGGGCTGGCGCTCCGCGCGCGCGCGCGTGCGGGCGAGCGCGACAATGCGCGGTTGTGGGCGCTGGTGCGCGCCGCGCCGGCGCGCGCGATGGTGGTGCGCGCCGACGGCCAGGTCGAGCTGTCGAGCCATCTTGCCGATTGGCTGGGGCTGCAGGCGCCGGCGCGCGATGTCGCGGGGCTGTCGGCGGGCGAGGAGGGGCTGGTGCGCGAAGACCGCGACGCGCTCGCGCACGCGATCGACGTCGCTGCCAAGGCGGGGCGCGGATTTCGCTTGCCGGTGCGCGCGCAAGGATCGGCGCGGCTGATGCTTGCGGTGGGCGAGCGCGCGCCCGATGCGCTGGGAGCGACCGGCGGAGTGCTCGTCTGGTTCTTCGATGCGACCGAGATGCAGGGCGAGGTCGCGCGGCTCGCCGATCGCGCGCAGCGGCTCGAGGACGCCTATACCGCGCTGACCGGGCTGATCGAGGCGGCGCCGATGCCGATGTGGTATCGCGGGCACGACCTGCGGCTGGCGATGGTGAACACCGCCTATGTCCACGCGGTCGACGCCAGCGATGGCGAGGATGTGGTCGCACGGCAGGTCGAGCTGATCGAACGATCGGCGCTCGGCGGGCCGATGGCGCAGGCGGCGATCGCCCGCGATACCGGAGCGCCGCAGATCAGCGCGATGCCGACGACGATCGCCGGCGCGCGGCGGATGCTGCGAGTCCACGACGTGCCGCTCGCCGATGGCGGCACCGCGGGCTTCGCGATCGATATCGAGGAGCTCGAACAGGCGCGCAGCGGCATCAAGCGCTTCGGCCAGGCGCAGCGCGCGATGCTCGACCGGATTTCGGCCGGCGTGGTCCAGTTCGGCCCCGATCGCGCGATGGTGTTCTGCAACCAGCCGTTCCGGCGGATGTTCGCGATGCGCAGCGAATGGCTCGCCGATCGCCCCGAATTCGATCGCGTGATCGAACGGATGCGCGAGGCCGGGCGCTTGCCCGAGGTCCGCGACTTTCCCGGCTGGAAGGCCGAGCGGCGCGAATGGTTTCGCTCGGCCGAGGCGTCGATCGAGGAGAATTGGCACCTCGCGGGGGGCACGCATTTGCGCGTGGTGGCGCAGCCACTGCCCGATCGCGGGCTGCTGATCATCTTCGAGGACCGCACCGAGCAGGTGCAATTGGCGAGCGCGCGCGACACGCTGCTGCGCGTGCGCACCGCGACGACCGAGAATCTGTTCGAGGCGGTGGGGGTGTTCGCCGCCGACGGTCGGCTGCAATTGTGGAACAACAAGTTCCGCACCGTCTGGGGTTTTTCGACGCTGCTGCTCGCCACCCATCCGCGCGTCGACGCGCTGGCGCGCGAGGCGGCGCACCGGCTCGCCAAACCCGAGCGCGCGATGCTGATCGCCGAGCTGGTACGATCGGCGACTGCCGACCGGCTCCAGCGCGGCGGGCGCGTCGCCTTTGCCGACGGACGCCATTTCGAATTCGCCGCGGTGCCCCTGCCCGACGGCAACGCGCTGCTGACGATGCTCGACATCTCGGACAGCAAGCGGATCGAACAGGCGCTGCGCGACCGCAACGAAGCGCTGGTTGCCGCCGATGAGGTCAAGACGCAGTTCGTCGCCAATATGAGCTATGAGCTTCGCACGCCGCTGACCTCGATCAAGGGGTTCGCCGAGATGCTGCATGCGGGCTATGCCGGGCCGCTGAGCGAAAGCGGCAGCGGCTACACCGCGGCGATCCTCGAATCGGTCGAGCGGCTGGGGACCCTGGTCGACGACGTGCTCGACCTGACCCAGGGCGACGCACCCCCGGTCCGCGAGCGGATCGACCTCAAGCCCGCGGCCGAGGCGGTGGCGGCGGGGCTGGCGGCGGCGGCGGCGGACAAGGCGATCGACTTTGCGGTCGAGGCGCAGGAGAGCGCGGGCGTGGTGACCGGCGATGTCCGGCGGATCGGCCAGGCGATCGAGCATGTGCTTCGCCACGCGCTGGCCGAAACCCCGCCGGGGGGCCGGATATTGCTCCACGTCGACGGCACCGACGAGGGCGCACGGATCGTCGTTTCCGACGACGGGCCGGGGATGGACGCGAAGGCCCAGGCGCGCGCGTTCGATCGGTTCGCGCGGCATGGCTTCAACGGCAGCGGCGAACGCGCGCTGGGGCTCGGGCTGCCGCTCGCCAAGCAGTTCGTCGAGGCGCATGGCGGGACGATCAGCTTGGTGTCCGAGCCGGGACAGGGGACGTTGGTGACCATCGCGTTGCCGCGCACATGATCCGGCTTGTCGGCGATAGCGAGAGCCGCGCGTTCGGCGCCAAGCTTGCGCGCGTATTGGCGCCGGGCGACGTCGTCACGTTGAGCGGGCCGCTGGGGGCGGGCAAGACCAGCATCGCGCGCGGGTTGCTCGCCGAGCTGGGGCTGGCGGGCGAAGCACCGAGCCCGAGCTATGCGATCGTCCAGCCCTATGCCCCGCCCGAGCTCGCGCTGCCGGTGCTGCACGTCGACCTGTACCGGATCGAGGACGAGGACGAGCTGCTCGAACTCGGGCTCGACGATGCGCGGCATGATTCGGCGTTGCTGGTCGAATGGCCCGAGCGCGCGGGCGCGCATTGGTGGCATGATGCACTCGCGCTGACGCTTGTGGTGGCCGAGGACGACGCGCGCGTCTTGACAGCGCAGGTGCCGGCGGCTTGGAGGGCGCGATGGCCCCTGACTTGAACCCGCCTGCCGCCGCCGTCCCGTTCCTGGCTTCGGTCGGGTGGGACGATGCCGAAATCCAGCCGCTTGCCGGCGATGCCTCGTTCCGCCGCTATTTTCGCGTCGTCGCGCCCGGGCGCAGCGCGATCCTGATGGACGCGCCGCCGCCGCACGAGGACCCGCGCCCGTTCCTGGCGGTCGCGCGCTGGCTCGGCGAACGCGGCTTCGCGGCGCCCGCGATCCTGGGCGAGGAGCTCGGCGAAGGGCTCGTGCTGATCGAGGATTTCGGCAATGCGCGGATGCGCGAGACCGCCGATGCCGCGCCCGAAAGCGAGTTGCGGCTCTATGAAGCCGCGATCGACGTGCTGGTGCGTCTGCATCGTGAGGCGCCGATGGCGCTCAAGCCCTATGACATGGCCGAATATCAGCGCGAAGCTGGGCTGCTGGTCGAATGGTATTGCCCTGCGATCGGGATGACGGTCGATCTGGAGAGCTACCGCGCCGCCTGGGCGCAGGTGCTCGAGCCGCTCGGCGATGCGCCGATCGTGACCGTGCTGCGCGACTATCATGCCGAAAATCTGATGCTGATCGAGGGCAGCGAGACGCTGGGGCTGCTCGATTTCCAGGACGCACTGGCGGGGCATCCCGCTTATGACCTCGTGTCGTTGCTGCAGGATGCGCGGCGCGACGTGCCTGCAGCATTGGAGGCGGCGATGCTCGATCGCTATCGTCGCACCACCGGTGCCGACCGCTCGTTCGAAACCGCCTATCATGTGCTCGGCGCGCAGCGGAACGCCAAGATCATCGGCATCTTCACCCGCCTGTGGAAACGCGATGGCAAGCCGCGCTATCCCACCTTGTGCCCGCGCGTGTGGGACTATCTGCACCGCGATCTGGCGCATCCGGCGCTGCGCCCGGTTGCCGACTGGTTCGACGCCAACATCCCCGCCGCCAAGCGCGGCGACCCGACCTTGCTGGAAGCCTGACACCCATGGCGCAAACGCTGGCGTTGCGGCCCAATCCTGCCGTCGCCGTTCCGCAGGTTGCGATGGTGATGGCGGCGGGCCTCGGCAAACGGATGCGGCCGCTGACCGCGACCCGTCCCAAGCCGCTGGTCGAAGTGGCGGGTAAGCCGCTGATCGACCATGTCTTCGATCGCCTCCGCGCGGCGGGTGTCGCGCGCGCGGTGGTCAACGTCCATTATCTCGCCGACGCGATGGAAGCGCATCTCCAGCACCGCGTGAAGGGCATCGAGATCGCGATTTCGGACGAGCGCGCCGAACTGCTCGAGACCGGCGGCGGGCTGGTGAAGGCGCTGCCGTTGCTCGGCGATGCACCGTTTCTGTGCGTCAACAGCGACAATCTGTGGGTGGATGGGCCGGTCGATGCGATCCGCGCGCTCGCCGCGACCTGGGATCCCGACCGGATGGACGCGCTGCTGCTGATGGTGCCACTGGCGCGCGCCAACAGCCATTTGGGGCAGGGCGATTTCCATCTCGACGCACAGGGGCGGATCGTCGGGCGGCGCAAGCCCGGTCGGCTTGCGCCCTTCGTCTATACCGGGGTGCAGATATTGAGCCCCAAGCTGATCGTCGATTATCCGCAGGGGCCGTTTTCGACCAATTTGTTCTGGCAGCGCGCGATCGATGCGGGGCGCGCTTGGGGCATGGTGCACCAGGGGCTCTGGTTCGACGTCGGCAGCCCGGGGGCGATCGGCGCGGCCGAGGCATTGCTCGCCGATGGCTGAGCGCAGGCTCGGCCTCTATACGATACCGCCGCATCGGGCGTTCGCCGATACGCTTGCGATCGGGCTGATCCGGCGCTTCGGGCGCGACCGGATGGGGCTGGCGCGCGGGGTGGTGCTCGTGCCCAACCATCGCGCGGGGCGGGCGATCACCGATGCTTTTGTGCGCGCGAGCGAGGGCGGGTTGCTGCTGCCGCGGATCGTGGCGATCGGCGACCCCGATCTCGACGAGGCGGTGGGGCCGCTGTTCGATCCCGCCGATGCCGAGCCGGTGCCGCCGGCAGTCCCGCCGCTCAAGCGCCGGATGATCCTGGCGCGACTGCTGACCGAGGCGCGCGGCGATTCGATCGAGCCTGCCGAAGCGGTGCGGCTGGCGGGCGAGCTTGGCCGCACGCTCGACCAGATGCAGGTCGAGGAAGTCGAGGCATCGGCGCTGCGCGATCTCGAACTCACGGCCGAGCTTTCGGACCATTGGCAAAGCGCGCTGTCGACTTTTGAAGTGGTGCTCGATCGCTGGCCGGGCGAGCTCGCGCGGCTGGGGATGATCGACATGGTCGTGCGGCGGAGGATGCTGCTCGATCGCACCGCCGTGTCATGGCGCGATCGACCGCCCGAGGGGTTTGTCTGCGTCGCGGGCGTCACCAATTCCTCGCCGCCGATCGCGCGGCTGTTGCGGGTGGTTGCCGGCCTCCAGCGTGGGCTGGTGGTGCTGCCGGGGCTCGCGACCGATATGGAGGAGGCGCAATGGGCGTCGCTCGGGCCGCATGCGCCCGATCCGGTGACGGGCGCGCGGATTCGGTCGATCGAGACCCACCCGCAATATCATTTGAAGCTGTTGCTCGACCGGATGGGCGTCAACCGTGCCGAAGTGGCGGCGTGGCGGGTGGCGAGCGAGCTGGATGCAACCCCGGCGCGGGGCAAGGCGATCGCCAGTGCGATGGCACCGGCAGCCTTTACCCATCTGTGGACGACGTTGCCCGGCGGCCAGCGCCGCTTCGACGGGGTGCGCGCGCTCGAGGTCGCGACGCCAGCCGAGGAAGCACAGGCGATTGCGCTGGCGCTGCGCGAAGTGCTCGAACTGCCGGGGCGGACCGCCGCACTGGTGACCCCCGATCGTAATCTTGCGCGGCGGGTGGCGGCGCATTGCGCGCGCTGGGGCGTGGCGGTCGATGATTCGGCGGGGCAGAAATTGTCGACGCTGCCACCGGGGACGCTGTTGCTGGCGATTGCCGATGCGATCGGCCAGCGCTTCGCGCCAATGGCGTTGCTGACATTGCTCAAGCACCCGCTGGTCGCGGCGGGCGAGGGGCGGCTGGCGTGGCTCGAAGGCGCGCGCGCGCTCGATCTGGCGCTGCGGGGGCCGCGGCCGGGGCCGGGGCTCGATGGAATCGACGCGCATCTGCGCGAGGGCGACAAGCGGACGGCGCGGGTGCGCGAGACGGCAACGGCGTGGTGGGGCGAGGCGCGCGCGCGGTTAGAAGGGATTGCTGCGTTGGACTCCCCTCCCTGGAAGGGAGGGGCTGGGGGTGGGTCGAGTGCTCGCGATACGGAAGCGCTTGTGCCCCCGACGTCCGCAGCTCCAGGCCTCCACCCACCCCCGACCCCTCCCTTCCAGGGAGAGGAGTTGTCGAGCCTCATCGCGATGCTCCGCGAAGCCGCCACGACGCTCTGTGGCGATGCCGTCTGGTCGCGCGCCGATGGCCGAGCCGCGGCGCAATTGCTCGCCGACCTTGAAATCGAGGGCGCCGATGGCCCGCGCCATGTCGCCCCCGGGGATCTGTTGCCGCTGCTGCGCACCTTGTTCGAGGAAATCTCGGTGCGTCCGCCGCAGGGAGGGCATCCGCGCCTGGCGATCTACGGTCTGATCGAAGCGCAGCTGCAGACTGCGGACCTGATGGTGCTCGGCGGGCTCAACGAAGGCGTCTGGCCGGCGTTGCCTGCACCCGATCCCTGGCTTGCGCCGCGCATCCGTAGCGAGTTGGGGCTGCCCTCGCTCGAACGCCGGATCGGGCTTGCCGCGCACGACTTCGCGATGGCGCTCGGCGCGCCCGAGGTGCTGCTGACGCGGGCGCGGCGCGATTCGTCTTCGCCGACGATCGCATCGCGCTTCTGGCTGCGGATGGAGGCACTGTCGGCGGGGCTCGAAGCCCCCGAGGGGCTGGCAGATTGGGCGCGCGCGCTCGACCGGCCCGATGCCTACGCGCCTGCCACCCGGCCCGCGCCCAATCCGCCGGTCGAGGCACGCCCGCGGAAAATATCGGTGACCGAGGTCGATCGGTTGAAGGCCGATCCTTACGCCTTTTACGCGCGGCGGATGCTGGGGCTGATGCCGCTCGACCCGGTCGATGCGGATCCGACCCCGGCGTGGCGCGGCACTGCGGTCCACGCGGTGTTGCAGGCCTGGTCCGAGCAGGACCAGTGCCGGCCCGACGCGCTCAAGCCGCGCGCGCTGGCGATGTTGGGCGATGCCCGCACGCATCCGGTGCTGCGGGCATTGTGGCAGCCGCGCTTGATCGAGGCGATCGACTGGATCGCGGGCGAACTCACCCGCCAGCGCGACGAAGGCCGCGCGGTGATCGATGTCGAGCAGGCAGGCAAGCTGCAGATCGCGGGCGTGACGCTAAGCGGCAAATATGACCGGATCGACCGGATGCCCGACGGGACGCTGGGGATCGTCGATTACAAGACCGGTACCCCGCCGTCGAACAAGGCGGTGAGCGCAGGGTATAGCCTCCAGCTGGGGCTGATCGGGCTGATCGCCGAGCGCGGCGGGTTCGAGCGGGTCGACGGGATTGCGCGGACCTTCGAATATTGGTCGTTGGGGCGGAATGCGGGTAAGTTCGGCTTCATCCGCTCGCCGGTCGCGCCCGAGGGCAAGGGCGGCAAGATCGACCCCGACGACTTCATCGCCACCGCGCAGGCGCATTTCGCCGATGCGGTGGGACGTTGGCTGACCGGCGATGAACCCTTTATCGCCAAGCTCGAACCCGAATTCGCCCCCTATGCCGAATATGACCAATTGATGCGCCGCGACGAATGGTACGGGCGTGAGTAGCGCGATCCATCCGCTGAAGGGTGCGCAGCGCGAAGCTTCGGATCCGACCGCGCATATCTGGCTGTCGGCGTCGGCGGGGACGGGCAAGACGCAGGTGTTGTCGGCGCGCGTCTTCCGGCTGTTGCTGCACGGCGCGCGGCCCGAGGGCATATTGTGCCTGACCTTTACCAAGGCGGGCGCGGCGGAGATGGCCGAGCGGATCAACGGCACGCTGGCGCGCTGGGTGCGAATCCCCGAGGCGCAGTTGTTCACCGAATTGCAGGCGCTGGGCGAGCGCGGCAGCATCGACCAGATTGAGCGCGCGCGCACCTTGTTCGCGCGGGTGCTCGATGCGCCGGGTGGGCTGCGTATCCAGACGATCCACGGTTTCTGCCAGAGCCTGTTGTCGGCCTTCCCGGTCGAGGCCGATCTGGTGCCGGGTTTCCGCCCGCTCGAAGGGCGAGAAGAGGCGGTGCTGGCGCGCGAGGCACTGGCGCGGATGCTGGAGGACGAAGCGGCGGTGGGGCGGGTGCGGATCGTCGAGGCGATCGGCGCGCTGTCGCTGCGGCTGGGCGAGGGCAAGGCCGAGGATTTCCTGATGGCTTGCGCGCGCAAGCCGGCGGCGATGGCGGCGCTGCCCAGCGGCATCGGCCCGTTCATCCGCCGCGCGCTCGATCTGCCGAGCGGCGATATCGGGGCCGAGATCGAGCGATGCTGCGGCGATGATGTGTTCGATATGCAATCGCTGCGCGCGATCGCCGCCGCCAACGCCGGTTGGGCGACCAAGACCGGATTGACGCGCGCCGACATCATCGCGCGCTGGATCACCGGATCGCCGCGCGCGCGGGCGGCGGGGTTGGGCGAACTGCATTCGGTTTGGGCGACGGCCAAGGGTGAGATGCGCGCCAAGCACGGCCCCAAGGACGAGGGCTATGACGGCTGGGCGGTGCGGCTGCACGAGCGCTGCGGCGCGCTGCTCGCGATGCGATCGCAGGCGGCCTATGCCGATTGCCTGGCCGAGGCGCTTGAAGCGGGGCGGGCTTATGCCATCGCTTATGGCGAGGCGAAGCGGCGCGCGGGCGCGGTCGATTTCAACGATCTGATCGAAGCGACGGTGAAGCTGCTCGCCAAGCTGGGCATGGGTGATTGGGTGCGCTACAAGCTCGACCAGGCGACCGAGCATGTGCTGATCGACGAAGCGCAGGACACCAATCCCGAGCAATGGGCGATCATCGCGTCGCTCGCCGATGAATTTTTCGCGGGCGAGGGCGCGCGGGGATCGGGGGTGCGGACGCTGTTCACCGTCGGCGATTACAAGCAGGCGATCTATGGCTTTCAGGGCACCGACCCCGTCTATTTCGGCGCGGCGCAGGCGCGGTTCGACGCGCTGGCGAGCGCCGAACCCTTCCCCAACGAGCCTGCACGCCCGCTGCAATCGCTGTCGCTGACGCAGAGCTTTCGATCGACGCGGACGGTGCTGCGCTTCGTCGATGCAGCGATCGAAGCGGTGCCCGAACCGGGGCTGGGGGCGCTGAGCGCGATCGAGCCGCATGCCTCGCAAGTCGCAGGGCCGGGGATCGTCACGCTGTTGCCGCCGGTGGTGGCGGGGGGCGATGTCGACGATGAGGAAGGCTGGGTCGACGACGCCACGCGCGAACTCGCCAAGCGGATCGCGCGGCATATCCGGCAATGGCTGAACGACGGGCATAGGCTGGGGGCCAAGGGCCGCGTGCTTCGCCCCGAGGACATCATGATCCTGGTCAAGCGACGCGGCGACCTCGCGGCGCTGATCGTCGCGCGGCTCTATGCCGAGGGAGTGCCGGTGGCGGGGGTCGATCGGTTGCGGCTCAACGCGCCTCTGGCGGTGCAGGATCTGCTGGCGGCGGTGCGCTTTGCGTTGCAGCCCGAGGATGATCTGAGCCTTGCCAGCCTGTTGGTGTCGCCGCTGATCGGCTGGACGCAGGATGAATTGATGGCGGCGGCGATGGATCGCCCGGCGACCAGCCTGTGGCGGCATCTGCGCCGCACGCAGGACGAGACACGGCTCGCGCCGCTATATCTGTTGCTGCGCCGCGCCGATGTCGCGACGCCCTATCGCTTTTTCGAGGAAATCCTGTCGGGCGAGCTCGACGGGCGGCGCAAGCTGATCGCGCGGCTGGGCGAGGAAGCGCGCGATCCGATCGAGGAGTTGCTCAACGCCGCACTCAATTTCGAGGGACTGACCGCACCGTCGATGCAGCGTTTCCTCGACTGGTTCGATCGCGGTGATGTCGAGATCGTGCGCGATTCCTCGCGCCCGCAGGCGGCGGTGCGGGTGATGACCGCGCATGGCGCCAAGGGGCTGCAAGCGCCGCTGGTGATCCTGGCCGACGCCACCGCCGATCCCAAGGCGGCGCGGCGCGACCTGCTCGACTGGCTGCCAGAGGGGCATGAGGGCGCGGCCTTTCCGATCTTCCGCCCGCGCCCCGACGAGCGCGGCGGGCCGCTGGGCGAGGTGCTCGCGGCAACTGAGCAGCGCGAGATCGAGGAGCATTGGCGGCTATTCTATGTCGCTGCCACCCGCGCCGAGGAGCAGTTGGTGATCGCCGGATCGTTGCCCGCACGCGCCAAGGGCGAGCCGCCGGCGTTGAGCTGGTATGCAGCCTGCGCGCGGGCGTTCGATTCGCTGGGCGTTGCGCCGGGAGAGGTGCGGGTGCTCGATGATGCCGAACTGCCGGTCGCCGCCAAGGCGCCCGCCGCTGTTGCTACGGTTGCGGCTCCAGCGCTTCCCGATTGGGCCCGGCGACCCGCGCCGCAGGAGGCGCGCCCGCCAAGGCCACTAGCCCCTTCGGCGATCGGCGACGATTCGGTGGCCGATCCGCCGCCGACCCCGGCGATGCGCGCCGCTGCCGAGCGCGGGCGGCTGCTGCATGGGCTGTTCGAGCGGTTGCCAGGGGTTGCTGCGGATGCCCGGCGAAGTGCTGGTGAGCGCTGGCTGGCGCGGGCGGGAGCGGATGATGCCGCGCCGCTCGTCGATGCCGCGCTGGCGGTGATCGAGCATCCCGATTTCGCCGATTTGTTCGGCGACGACGCGCTGGTCGAAGCGCCGATCGCCGCGGTGGTCGGGGGCGCGGTGGTATCGGGTACGGTCGATCGGCTGCTGGTGCGCGACGACCGGATCGTGCTGGTCGATTTCAAGACCGGCCGGAGCGCGCCGGCGACGATCGACGAAGTGCCGGTCTATCATCTGCGGCAGATGGCTGCCTATGCCGCGGCGCTGGCGGTGATCTTTCCCGGGCGGGCGGTCGAGGCGGCGCTGCTCTACACCGCCGCGCCGCGGCTGATCGCGTTTCCCGCCGAACTGCTGGCACTGCACAAGCCCGGCTTCGCGCGCGGGGAGCAAAGCTTGGCCTCGCGCGCTTGAGCCAAAGCGCGACGGTGCATAGATTGTCGTTCAAGACGTTTCAGGAGAATTTCGATGGGTACCAAGGCAATCACCGACGCAAGCTTCGACACCGACGTGCTAGGGTCGGACAAGCCGGTACTGGTGGATTTCTGGGCCGAATGGTGCGGCCCGTGCAAGATGATCGGGCCGAGCCTCGAGGAACTGTCCGAGGAACTGGGCGAGCAGGTGACGATCACCAAGCTCAACATCGACGAGAATCCCGACGCGCCGGGCAAATACGGCGTGCGCGGTATTCCGACGATGATCCTGTTCAAGAACGGCCAGCCTGCGGCAACGAAGGTTGGGGCCGAGCCCAAGGGCCGACTGAAGGCATGGCTCGAGGGCGAACTGGGCTGATCGCGACCGTCGTTCGGGCGAATACGGGGATATGTAGAGGCGGCAGTGGAGGTTTGGGCCTCAACCGCTTCGGCTCTGGATCCCCGCTTTCGCGGGGATGACGCGGCGCTTCAGCTCCGATAATCGGCGTTGATCGAGATGTAGCCGTGGGTGAGGTCGCAGGTCCACACGGTAGCGCGGCCTTCATGCAGGCCCAGGTGTACGCCGATTTCGATCTCCTGCCCCTTGAGATGCGCCGCGACGGGGGCTTCGTCATAGCCCTCGACCACCAGCCCTTCGCGGGCGACTTCGATCCCGCCGAAGCGGATCGATAGCAGGTCGCGCTCGGCGGGTTCGCCGGCCTTGCCGACCGCCATCACGATCCGACCCCAATTGGCGTCCTCGCCCGCGATTGCGGTCTTCACCAGCGGTGAATTGGCGATGCTCATCGCGATCTCGCGGGCGCTGCGGTCGCTGTCGGCCCCTTCGACATCGACGCGGATGAACTTCGTCGCGCCTTCGCCGTCGCGCACCACCAGATGCGCCAATTGGCGGCAGACATCGGCGAGCGCGGCCCGGAAGGCGTCGGCACCCGGATCGGTGGCATCGCTCAGGACGCGGTTCCCCGCCTGGCCGGTCGCGAACACCAGCACGGTGTCGCTGGTCGAGGTATCGCTGTCGACGGTGATGCACGAAAACGTATCGCGATTGGCGTCGGCCAGCGCGTCTTGCAGGAAGCCGGGTTCGACTGCGGCATCGGTGAAGACGAAGCCGAGCATCGTCGCCATGTCGGGGGCGATCATCCCCGAACCCTTGACGATGCCGCCGATCGTGACCGTTCGGCCATCGACGATCGCGGTCGCGGTCGCGCCCTTGGCGAAGGTGTCGGTGGTGCCGATCGTGTCGGCGGCCTCTTGCCACGAGGCGGTTGACGCGACGAAGGCGGCGTCGAGCCCGGCTTCGGCCTTGTCGATCGGCAGCGGCACGCCGATCACCCCGGTCGAGGCGATGAAGATGTCCGAAGGCTGGCAGCCCAGATACCCGGCGGTGCGCGCGGCGATCGCCTCGACCGCCGCGCGGCCGCGCGCGCCGGTAAAGGCGTTGGCGTTGCCCGCATTCACCACCAGCGCGCGGGCGCGGCCCAGCACCAGCGCTCGGCGGCACCATTCGACTTCGGGCGACGGGCATTTGCTCTGCGTCGTGACGCCCGCGACGACGGTGCCCTCATCCAAGGTCACAAAGGTGAGGTCGGCGCGGTCCCACGGCTTGTAGCCGGCACGCGCGACATGCGGGGTCACGCCGGCGATGGCGGGGATGGCGGGGAAGGGCAAAGCGAGCGGCGAACGGGTCATGCGCGCGGGGTTAGCGCGGTTGGGGGCGGTTTACCACTAGCGCTACCCCTCGATTGCTGCATCATACCGACAACCGAAAAGGTGCAACGACACTTTTTCGGACAACGGTAGAGGCAGGCAGGGGTGGCGAACGAGATGCGTTTGAGACTGACTCTATTCTTTCTTGCTTTGCTGTGGTCCACGCCAACGCTGACGCGGCAGCATCAGACGGCGCAACTGCGCGATGTACAACCGATCTTACCCGCTGATTATCCGCTCCAGGCTGCCGAGGCCCGAGTAGAGGGCGTGATCGAGATGCTGTTGCTGACTGGTTTGGACGGGTCAGTCGATCATTGTGTCGTAAGTGACCCGATGGCGGCTACGGCGCTGGCCGAGGCAACCTGCGCGCTTCTGTCGGCGCGAGCCCAGTTCGAGCCGGCCAGCAACGATGGAAGGCCCATGCGCAGCACCGTGCGAGCGCGCGTCGCTTGGACCTTGCCGAAAACTCCGGACTCGTCTCCCAGCGTAACTACGGAGATAGCGCCTCCTCGTATCGGCAAAGAGGCAGGCGCCTCACCCAAGGCTCCGCCAGCGACCTGGTTCCCCCTGAAAGCCTATCCGCGAGCGGCTAAACGGCGAGGTGAGGGCGGCTCGGTTACCATGTTGTTGCTGATCGATCGTGCCGGCAGGGTGCGCGAGTGCAATGTTATTGAAGGAAGCGGATCGACCAATCTTGACGAGGGCTCGTGTATGCTCGCGCGGCAGAACGGCCGCTTCACACCCGCGCTCGACGTCGACGGCAAGGCGCGCGAGGCACAATATCTGCTGCCGGGGGTGAATTGGGTACCTTGATGGGGCTGCATTCGGTGGACGTTCATCGTTCGACGCCATAAGTAGCGGATCGTGAACCTGCTTCCGTTCCTCTACGCGCTGCTTGCGGCGATCACCGGTATCGCCGCTGGCGGCACGGTCATCGACGAGCCGCGCATCGCTGCGAGTGCGGTCGGGCAACGCGCGCAGGCGGTGGCGGTCGCCGCCGCGCGGCTTGTGACCTCACCGCTGCGCGCTTCGTTCGAGGCGTTGCGGTCGCGCGTCGCGCCGGCGTTGCGTATCGACGCACTACGCTTTGCGCTGGCCTTCCTGCCCGCCGACGAACGCCCCGCGCGCCGCCGCGAATAGGCTGCCGGCCGGCGCGGGACCCGCGCGTGCCCCTTGCTCTCGTCATTCTAACGCTCCCGGCACGCGCATTCGTGGCCGGGCGCTGCGACCAAAATATCAGGAAATCATCATGTTCGGTGGCCTCGCCAAGACTTTTTTCGGTTCCTCCAACGATCGCTACGTCAAGTCGCTCGGCTCGATCGTCCAGAAGATCAACGCGCTCGAGCCCACGCTCCAGGCGATGAGCGACGACGAGCTGGCGCAGCAGACCGCGCGCTTCCGCGAGCGGCTGGCGAATGGCGAAACACTCGACGACATTCTGCCCGAAGCGTTCGCCACCGTCCGCGAGGGATCGGTCCGCATCCTCGGCATGCGCCATTTCGACGTCCAGATGATCGGCGGCATCGTCCTGCATCGCGGTGAGATCGCCGAGATGCGGACGGGCGAGGGCAAGACGCTGGTGGCGACGCTCGCGACCTATCTCAACGCGCTGGCGGGCAAGGGCGTCCACGTCATCACCGTCAACGACTATCTGGCGCGGCGCGATGCCGAGTGGATGGGGCAGCTCTACCGCTTCCTCGGCATGACCACCGGGGTGATCGTCCCCAACCTGCCCGACCATGAACGCCGCGCGGCCTATCATTCGGACATCACCTACGGCACGAACAACGAGTTCGGCTTCGACTATCTGCGCGACAACATGAAATATGACCGCGCATCGATGACGCAGCGGCCCTTCGCCTATGCGATCGTCGACGAGGTCGATTCGATCCTGATCGACGAGGCGCGCACCCCGCTGATCATCAGCGGCCCGACCGACGACAAGTCCGATCTGTATCGCAGCGTCGACCTCATCGTGAAGCAGCTGACCGAAGACGATTACGAGAAGGACGAAAAACAGAAGTCGATCATCCTGACCGAGGACGGCACCGAGCGGATCGAGCGCCTGCTCGAAACCGCAGGCCTGCTGCAGGGTGCGAACCTATATGATTTCGAGAACACCCAGGTCGTCCACCATGTGAACCAGTCGCTGCGCGCGAACATGATGTTCAAGGTCGATACCGACTATATCGTCAAGGACGACAAGGTCGTGATCATCGACGAGTTCACCGGGCGGATGATGGACGGCCGCCGCTGGTCCGACGGGCTGCACCAGGCGGTCGAGGCCAAGGAGGGCGTCCAGATCGAGCCCGAGAACCAGACGCTGGCATCGATCACCTTCCAGAATTATTTCCGCATGTACCCCAAATTGAGCGGCATGACGGGCACCGCGGCGACCGAAGCCGCCGAATTCCACGACATCTACAAGATGAACGTCGTCAGCATCCCCACCAACGTCGAAGTCCGCCGGATCGACGAGGAGGATGAATTCTATAAGACGATGCAGGACAAGTTCATCGCGATCGCCAAGGCGATCCGGGTCCATGCCGAAAAAGGCCAGCCGGTGCTGGTGGGTACCGTATCGATCGAAAAGTCCGAGCTGCTGGGCGAATATCTCACCCAGGAGGGCGTGCCGCACAAGGTGCTGAACGCGCGCTACCACGAGATGGAAGCGTATATCGTCGCGCAGGCCGGACGCGCCGGCGCGGTGACGATCGCGACCAACATGGCGGGGCGCGGTACCGACATCAAACTAGGCGGCAACCTCGAATTCCGCGTCGAGGAAGAGCTCGCCGAGATGCCCGAAGGACCCGAGCGCGACGCGGCGATCGCCAAGATCCGCGAAGAGATCGAGGTCGAGAAGCAGGCGGTGTTGGCCGCAGGCGGGCTATTCGTGCTCGGCACCGAGCGCCATGAGAGCCGCCGCATCGACAACCAGTTGCGCGGGCGTTCGGGGCGCCAGGGCGATCCGGGCCTGAGCCGATTCTACCTCAGCCTCGACGACGATCTGCTGCGCATCTTCGGCCCCGACACGATGTTCGCCAAGATGATGCGATCGAACATCGGCGATGGCGAGGCGATCGGCAGCAAATGGCTGAGCAAGGCGATCGAGACCGCGCAGAAGAAGGTCGAGGCGCGCAACTACGACATCCGCAAGCAGGTCGTCGAATATGACAACGTCATGAACGACCAGCGCAAGGTGATCTACGAGCAGCGCAGCGACATCATGGATGCCGACACCGTCGGCGACGTCGTGGTCGACATGCGCGCCGAGACGGTGAACGCGATCGTCGCCGAGGCGATCCCGCTCAACAGCTATCACGAGCAGTGGAATGTCGAGGGGCTCAAGGAGCGCGCGCAGGCGGTGCTCGGCATCGACGTGCCCGTCGACCAGTGGATCGCCGAGCAGGACGGGCTCGAGCCCGAGGATATCGAGACGCGGATCCGCGAAGCGGCCGACAAGCTGATCGACGACAAGTCGGCAGGGCTCGCGCCCGAGACGTGGAGCCAGGTCGAGAAGTCGATCCTGCTGCAGAACCTCGATCACCATTGGAAGGAGCATCTGGCGATGCTCGATGCGCTGCGCCAGGTGGTGCATCTGCGCGCCTATGCGCAGAAGACGCCGATCAACGAGTACAAGCAGGAAGCCTTCGCGATGTTCGAGCGGATGCTCTCGGCGATCCGCGAGGACGTGACGAGCACCTTCGCGCGCGCGCAGTTCCAGATGGCGCCGCCCCCGGGCTTGCCCGAGCTGCCCGATTTCCTGACGCATCATTTCGACCCGCTGACCGGCGAGGACGACAGCGACGATTGGGACGCCGCGACCTTCGGCACGCTGCCGCAGCAGATGCCGCCGTTCCAGATTCCGCAGCCGACGGGCGAAGCGATCGGCGAGGATCCGGCGGACTGGGAGGGCAAGGTCAGCCGCAATGCAACGTGCCCATGCGGTTCGGGGCGCAAGTACAAGCACTGCCACGGCGCATTGGTGGCCTGAGGGCGGCGCTGGTGGCTCCCCTCCCTAGAAGGGAGGGGTTGGGGGTGGGTAGGGTCCGGGTGTACGGCTTTCGCGCGCTTAACCCCTGCCGTATCGCGAGCACTTGACCCACCACCGACCCCTCCCTTTCAGGGAGGGGAGCAAAAAAAGGGGCCGCGCATCATCCGATGCGCGGCCCCTTTTTGCATTCGATCACCACGTCACCCGATCAGCGGCGACCCGGCTCGGGCAGCGCGACGTTGGGCCCCAGATTCTCGATCACCTGGCGCGCATCGAAGGCGCGGACATTGTCGGCGGGCTTGGGGCCGCGACCGGTGAGGATTTCTGCCATCGCCTCGTAGCGGTCGATCTGGCGAACGTCGGTCACGCCGCCGCCAAAGCCGCCGCCCCAGCCACCCCAACCGCCCCAGCCGAAGCCCGGACGGAAATAGCGCCAGCTCGGACCCCATCCGCCGAACCCGCCAAAGCCGCCGCCCCAGCCGGGACCGAAGCCGTTATCGATAATCTGGGTGCGCGTTCGGCGTTCGGTGTCACGGTCGACCAGCGTGAAATGGTCGAACCCGCGCTCGAGCGTGAGCTGCGCCGCGCGGAACAGCAGATAGCGCTCGACGGTCTCGCGCGCGGTGACGCTGTTGCCCGAGAAGGATACGCGGAACCGATTGCTTTCGATCTGCTCGTCCGAATAGCCGGTGCGGCTATAGCCCTGGCCGGTCGCGGGCGCATAGGGGGTGGGGGTGGCGCAGGCGGCCAGCGCCAGGGTGCTGGCGATTGCGAGCAGTGCGGGACGGAAACGGCGGTAAGTCATTCATACTCTCCACGGACGCGCCGACGAGACGCTTAGCCAAACCAACGCGCGGCGGTGCGTTGCGCTCCACGCTATATAGCGACGACGCGTGGCATGAACAGGATTGATGGTTGCTGAATGGGCGCGCCATACCGCGAAACGGCAAAAGCGGCGGTGGCTCCCCGGGCCTGATTCGAACAGGCGACCATTCGATTAACAGTCGAACGCTCTACCGCTGAGCTACCGGGGAACACCGTCGAGAGCGGCTAGGCCGCCCGCGTCGAAGCGGCTGGGCCGCTGCGGGAGCGGGGCCTATAGCAGTGGTTTTTCGGACTTGGCAAGCGGGCTTTCGCCGAAAGATCGTTTGGCGGTTCAGGCGATGAACTGTTCCATCGTGATCCGGTCGTCGAGCGCGTGTTCGGGATCGAACATCAGCGTGAGCCCGCGCATCCGATCGATCGCAATCTCGACGCGCGCGACGTCGCGTACTTCGCGTTGGTCGGCGACCGCGCTGACCGGGCGCTTGTCGGGTTCGAGCACGGTGATCGCGATCCGCGCTTTTTCGGGCAGGATCGCGCCGCGCCAGCGCCGCGGACGAAACGGGCTGATCGGGGTTAGCGCCAGCAGCGCCGAACCCAAGGGCAGGATCGGGCCGTTGGCCGAGAGGTTGTATGCGGTCGAACCTGCAGGGGTGGCGACCAGGATACCGTCGCAGACGAGCTCGGGCAGCACCGCGCGGTCGTTGACCGTGACCTCGAGCTTGGCGGTCTGGCGGGTTTCGCGCAGCAGCGAGACTTCGTTGATCGCTGGGATCTGGTGTGTCTCACCGTCGATGGTTGTCGCGGTCATCGACAGCGGCGATACGCGGAACGGCTTGGCGCGCGCTAGCCGCTCGTCGAGCCCCTCGAGTCGCCAGTCGTTCATCAGGAAGCCGACGGTGCCGAGGTTCATGCCGAACGCCGGGACGATCCGGCGGCGCTCGAGCATCGCGTGGAGCGTCTGGAGCATGAAGCCGTCGCCGCCGAGCACGACGATCAGATCGGCCTCGTCGGGCGCCACCCAGTCGTAGCGGTCGCGCAGCTCGCGCTCGGCCACCCGTGCGGGGTGGGTGGGCGAGCCGACCAGCGCGCGGCGAACGCCGTCGCTCATCCGCCGGTGACGCTCATGTGGCGCGATACCGCGGGCGCGGCGCCAGCTTCGACGTTGAAGTCGTGCGCTGCGGGCTTGGCGGCGATCGCCTCATCGAGCGCGGCATCGACCGCGGCGAGGCCGCCGCTGCGGATCGCCGCCTTGAGATCGACCGAATCGTCATGGCCGAGGCAGGTGTAGAGCATCCCCTCGGTCGTCAGCCGGACGCGGTTGCAGCCCTGGCAGAAATTGCCAGTGAGCGGCGAGATGAGGCCGAGCCGCGTCGTCGATCCGTCGACCTGCCAATAGCGCGCTGGACCGCCGCTATCATGCGCGTTGCGGACCAGCGCGAAGCGCTGGGCCAGCGTATCGAATACGCGCGTCAGCGGCACGAAGCGGTCGGCGCGGTCCTCGTCGATCGCGCCCAGCGGCATCGTCTCGATCAGCGTGAGGTCATGCCCCTCGGCGACCGTCCAGGCGAGGATCGCGGGGAGTTCGTCCTCGTTCAGCCCCTTGAGCGCGACGGTGTTGATCTTGACCGCGATCCCCGCTGCGGTCGCCGCACGAATACCCGCGAGCACCTGGCCCAGGTCGCCATGGCGGGTGATGTGGCGGAAGCGGTCGGGGTCGATGCTGTCGAGGCTGACATTGATCCGCCGCACCCCGGCATCGGCAAGCGCTTCGGCGTGCTCGACCAGTCGGGTGCCGTTGGTGGTCATCGTCAATTCGTCGAGCCCGGCGCCGACATGGTTGCCGAGCCGCCGCACGAGATCGATCGCGTCGCGGCGGACCAAGGGCTCGCCGCCGGTAAGCCGGATCTTGCTAACCCCGCGCTGGATGAAGCGTTCGGCGATCAGCGCCATTTCGTCGAGGCTGAGCAGCGCCGATCGCGGCAGGAAGCTCATCTTTTCGGCCATGCAATAGCGGCAGCGAAGGTCGCACCGATCGGTGACCGAAACGCGCAGATAGCGGATGGTCCGCCCGTGGCGATCGATCAGGGCGGGGGAATTGGGCATCGCGCTACAGCTAAGGCCTGCCCGGCAATGGCACAAGGAGGCGCGCAATGGGCGATTGCGGCATCCAGGACGGATTGGCGCGCGGGGCGCACGCGGCTAAACTGATCGTTCGGCGCGACCTTGTGCCGGGGGAACCCATGCGCACGTGACACAAGCCGACGCCTCCGCTGCGCCCCATCTGCCGTTGTTCATCCTGTCGTTTCGCCAGCGCGACGAACTCGCCGCGCTGGCCGCGCGTGGTGGCTGGCGCGTGGTCGCGGCGCGGCGGGACGAGGCGGTCGAGCGGAGGTTTCGCGCGAGCGGCGCCGAACTGGCGGTGGTCGATGCGAGGGGATCGCTGGCGCAGGGATTGGCGGCGGTGGCGACGCTGGCGGGGGCCGGTGCCTCCCGGCCGGGCGCGATCGTCGCCTGCGTTTCGCGCGGCGACGTCGGCGCGCTCGGGGATTTCTATTCGGCAGGCGCAACGCATTTCCTGGTCAGCCCGATCGCCGAGGTCGAGTTCCTGCACGCGCTTCGCTTTGCGAGGCGCGGGATCGCGGGCGAGGAACGCGGCGACGACAAGCCCGCCGACATGCTGGGCTGGCGTTACGACCCCGCGCGGCGGACGGTGCAGCTGACCCCCGCATTGGCGGCGATGCTCGAGCTGGGCGAGACGCAGACGGTGCGCGCGCTGCTGCGCACGATCAAGCGCGAGGAACGCCGGATGCTGGCGCGTGCGCTGCATCGGCTCGCGGGGGGCACGGTTACCGCGTTCGCGCATGACCTGTCGCCGCTGGGGCGGGTGGTCCAGCATCTGCAGCGCGACGTGCGCACCGGGCGGCTGCAGTCGCTGGTCGAGCCGCTGGGCAATCCGCCCGACGTCGGCGCGGTGCTGCGCGAGACGATGCCGGCGGTGCGCGACGAACAGGGCGCGCGGCAATGGATCGATCACGCGCTTCGGGCGGGCACCGCGCTGCAGGTCGCGGTGGTGACGCTCGCGCGGTTCGATGTGGTCAACATGGCGTATGGCCGTGCGGCGGGGGATCGACTGCTGCGCGCGGCGGCCAAGCGGATCGAGGAGGCGGCATCGGCGGTGCTGGGGCGGCGAGCGATGGTTGCCAGGCTCGGCGGCGCCGATTTCGCGGTCGCGACGCGCGAGGGGTCTGACGCGCTTGCACGCGCGACGCAGGCGGTGGGAGCGGCGTTGGGGCGGCCTTTCGTCGTCGGCGGTGAGATGGTGCCGATGGGCGCGCGGATCGCGACCGCGGCGAGCGTCGAGGGCGACGATGCGACCGCGCTGCTGCGCCGCGTCGGCGATGCGCTCGATGCGCCGAGGGGCGAGGGCGGTCGCGACCAGATCGAGCGACTGGCGACCGAGCTGCGCCAGGCGATGGAAGCCGAGCAGGTCGATATCCTGTTCCAGCCGCAGGTGGCGATCGCGAGCGGGGCGATCGTCGGGGTCGAGGCGCTGGCGCGCTGGCGGCACCCGGTGCTGGGCGAACTGGGCGCCGAGATGCTGTTCGCCGCTGCCGACCGTGCGGGGCTCGCGCTGGCGCTGTCCGAGCATGTCCAGGCGCTGGCGTTGCGGCGTGCGGCGGGCTGGCCCGCGGCGCTCGGGCGATTGCGGCTGGCGATCAACATCACTGCGGGCGACATGGCCAAGCCCGACTTCGCCGACATCCTGCTCGGGCGGATTGACGCCAGCGGCTTCCCGCGTTCGCGACTGACGATCGAGATCACCGAGAGCGGCTTGATCGAGGAATTGGGCGAGGCGGCGCGGCTGCTCGCCGAACTGCGCCGCGCGGGATGCCGGGTGGCGATCGACGATTTCGGCACGGGCTATTCGAGCCTTGCCTATCTAAAGGCGCTGCCGCTCGATTACCTCAAGATCGACAAGCAGTTGAGCCAGGACATCGAAGGCACTCCGCGCGACCGGATCGTGGTGCGCGGGGTAATCGACATGGCGCGCTCGCTGGGGCTGTCGGTGATTGCCGAAGGGGTCGAGACCGAGGTGCAGCTCGATCTGCTGGCCAAGGAAGGGTGCCAGTATTTCCAGGGCTTTCTGTGCGCGCCGCCGATCGACGTCGCGGCGCTGGTGGCGTTGGTAGAGAGGCAGCGATGATCGGATTATGGGCAGTGCCGGTACTGGTTGCGGCGGCACCGATCGCCGAGCCGAGGGTGGCGATCGAAGCCGCGATGCGCGATTCGGCGGCGGGATGGAATGCGGGCGACCTCGATCGGTTCCTGGCGGTCTATTCGGATGATCCCGCAACCAGCTTTACCGGGGCGAAGGGCCTGGTGCGCGGCAAGGCGGCGATCCGCGCCCGCTATATCGCGGGGTATCCGGCGATTTTCGGACCGGCGGCGAAGCGCGAGGCGATCCCCGTACTGTCGTTCGTGTTCCAGGATTTCCGGTTGCTTGGCGACGACCATGCGCTGCTCACCGCGCGCTGGCGGCTGGGCGAGGGCCAGACGGGCATGACGACTGGTGTTCCAGCGTGAGGATGGCGGCTGGCGGATCGTGGCGGACCATAGCAGCTAAGCGGCAACCCCTCTTTCCGTTCGTGCTGAGCTTGTCGAAGCACTGTTCTTCTGTCGCCGCGCGTAAGAAGAACGGCATTTCGACAGGCTCAATGCGAACGGGGAGGGGGCGAAGGGCGCTGCTTAGCCAGCCGCCTTTGCCAGCCCCCGTGTGATTTGCAGCGCGGCGTTCAGCCTTGCCTTGGGGTTCGCGAATGGGCGGGTGATTGCCAGCTTCATGTCGGGGCGTAGCTTTGCCGATCCTTCGAGCCGCGCGACATAGGCCAGCAGCCCGTCGACATTGGGGAATTTGTCGGCATGGAACGCCACCAGCGCGCCGCGCGGGCCGACGTCGAGCTTGGCGATGCACGCGCGCTTGGCGTTCAATTTGGCTTCCATCAGCACCAGCAGATTCTCGGTCGGTTCGGGCAGCTTGCCGAAGCGGTCGATCATCTCGGCGGCGAATGCTTCGATCCCCGGACGATCGTCGACATCGTTGAGGCGGCGATAGAGCCCCATCCGCAGGTCGAGATCGGGGACGAAGGTTTCGGGGATCAGAATCGGCGCGTCGACGGTGATCTGCGGGCTGAATTCGCCGGGCTGCAATTCGCCATCGTCGCGGGTGCGGCCCGCCTTGGCGTCCATGATCGCCTCTTCGAGCATCGACTGGTAGAGTTCGTAGCCGACCTCGCGGATATGCCCGGTCTGTTCGTCGCCGAGCAGATTGCCGGCACCGCGAATATCGAGATCGTGGCTGGCGAGCTGGAAGCCTGCACCCAATGATTCGAGGTCGGACAGCACCTTCAGCCGTTTGTCCGCCGCCACCGTCATCAGCCGCTCGGCGGGGGTGGTCATATAGGCATAAGCCCGCGTCTTGCCGCGCCCGACGCGGCCGCGAAGCTGGTATAGCTGCGCCAGGCCGAACCGGTCGGCGCGGTTGATGATCATCGTGTTGGCGCTGGGGATGTCGAGCCCGCTTTCGACGATCGTGGTCGACACGAGCACCTCAAACTTCTTGTCGTAGAAGGCGGACATCCGCTCTTCGACCTCGGTCGGGGCCATCTGGCCGTGCGCGACGACGTAGCGGATTTCGGGGACTTCGCGGCGCAGATATTCCTCGATCTCGGGCAGGTCCGAAATCTTGGGCGTGACGAAATAGGCCTGGCCGCCGCGATAATGCTCGCGCAGCAGCGCCTCGCGCACCACCACCGGATCCCAGGGCATGACATAGGTGCGAACCGCCAGGCGATCGACCGGCGGGGTCTGGATCACCGACAGGTCGCGCAGCCCCGACATCGCCATTTGCAGCGTGCGCGGGATCGGGGTGGCGGTGAGCGTGAGCACGTGGACGTCGGCCTTCAGCGCCTTCAGCCGTTCCTTGTGAGTGACGCCGAAGCGCTGTTCCTCGTCGACGACGACCAGGCCGAGGCGCTTGAAATCAATCCCCTTCGACAGCAGCGCATGGGTGCCGATGACGATATCGACCTGGCCGTCGGCAAGCCCTTCCTTCACTCCCTTGGCCTCGTTGGCTGGGACGAGGCGCGAGAGGCGACCGATGCGGATCGGGAAGCCTTCAAAACGCTGGCTGAAATTGGTGTAATGCTGGCGCGCGAGCAGGGTCGTCGGGCACACGACCGCGACCTGCATCCCCGCCATCGCCGCGACAAAGGCGGCGCGCAGCGCGACTTCGGTCTTGCCGAAGCCGACATCGCCGACGACCAGCCGGTCCATCGGCTTGCCCGCCGAAAGATCACCCAGTACATCCTCGATCGCGCGGTCCTGATCCTCGGTCTCCTCATAGGGAAAGCGATCGAGGAACGAGGGATAGCCGCTCGAATCGGGTTCGGCGATCTGGCCGGGGCGGGTGGCGCGTTTGGCGGCGACGATGATGAGTTCGCCTGCGATTTCGCGGATCCGCTCCTTCATCTTCGACTTGCGGCGCTGCCACGCCTCGCCGCCCAGTCGATCGAGCGTGGCGGCTTCCTCGCCCGATCCGTAGCGCGACAGGACGTCGAGATTCTCGACCGGCACGTATAATTTGTCGCCGCCGGCATATTCGAGAGCGACGCAATCGTGTGGGCTTTGCCCGACCGGGATCGAGGTCAGCCCCTTGTAGCGGCCGATGCCGTGATCGACATGGACGACGAGGTCGCCCGGCGACAGCGACGACAACTCGGCGAGGAAGGCGTCGGTCGATTTCTTGCGCTTGGTCCGCCGAATCAGCCGGTCGCCCAGCATGTCCTGTTCGGTGAGGACCGCGATCCCGGGGGCGGTGAAGCCGTGATCGAGCGGCAGGACGATCAGCGCGACTGCAGCGCTCTTGGCCCCCCTCCCTGCAAGGGAGGGGCTGGGGGTGGGTGGAATGCTCGTGCTACGGTCGGGCTGCGTGCTCGGCTGCCGTGCCTCCAGGCCTCGACCCACCCCCGACCCCTCCCTTTCAGGGAGGGGGGCAGTAATGCCCAGCGCCTCCTGCCAGCTATCGGCATGTACCGCGCCTTTGAGGCCGTGATCGGCGAGCAAGCCGCCCAGCCGTTCGCGCGCGCCGATCGAATAGCTGGCGAGGATCGGCTTGCGGCCCTCCTTGCGAAGCTTGGCGACGTGCGCGACCACGGCTTCATAGACATTCGCCTGCGCGGTGCGTTCGGGGGCGAAATCGCGTGGGCCGTCGACTTCGAAATCGAGAACGGTGGCGCTGGCGGGTTCGTGAAAATGGCTGATCAGATGCGCGCGCGCTTCCTTGAGCAGCCCGGCCCATTCGTCGGCGAGCAGATAGAGCTGATCGGTGCCGAGCGGGCGGTAGCTGCCGACATCGGTGCTCTGCGCGCGGACTCGGTTGGCCTGATAGTCGGCGATCCCCTCGAATCGCGACTCGGCGGCGGCGGGGGCGTTGGCATCGCGAACGACGACGGCATCGTCGGGCAGATGGTCGAACAGCGTTTCGAGCCGTTCCTCGAACAACGGCAGCCAATGTTCCATGCCCGCCAGCCGCCGGCCTTCGCTCACCGCCTGATATAGCGGATCGCCGGTCGCGGTGGCACCGAAGCGTTCGCGGTAGCGGCCGCGGAAGCGCTTGATGCTGGCTTCGTCGAGCAATGCTTCGGACGCGGGCAGCAGGGTGAAGCCGTCGATCCGGCCGGTGGTGCGCTGATCGGTGGGGTCGAAGGTGCGCACGCTTTCGATTTCGTCGCCGAAGAAGTCGAGCCGCAGCGCCGAATCGCTGCCCGATGGCCACAGATCGACCAGCCCGCCGCGCACCGCGAACTCGCCCGAATCATGCACCGTGTCGGTACGCAGATAGCCATTGGACGACAGCAATTCGGCCAGTTTGCCGAGCGATATGCGCTCGCCGGGGGCAAGCCGGGCGACGAGCTGGCGGATTCGGAACGGGGTGAGCGTGCGCTGAGTCGCGGCGTTGACGGTGGTGAGGAACAGCCGGGGGCGGGTGGGCCGCGTCTGGATCGCGTGCAGCGCGCCCAATCGTTCGGACATGGTGCGAAGCGACGGGCTGGCGCGGTCATAGGGCAGGCAATCCCAGGCCGGGAATTGCAGCACTTCGATTTCGGGCGCGAAGAACGGCACGGTGCCTGCGATCGCGCGCATCTCGGCATCGTCGGACGCGATCAGCACCGCGCCGCCGGGGGCCGCACGCGCCAGATCGGCGAGCAGGACGGGGACGAAGCCGGCGGCGACGCCCGACAGGGTAAGCGGCTGGCGCGCGCCGAGAACGGTGGAAATGTCGGGCATTTTGCTCTTTGCTCCCCTCCCTGGAAGGGAGGGGTTGGGGGTGGGTGGCGTGCTCGTGGTACGGATGAGTCGGGTGCGCGGCGCCGCTATCGCCTGGCCTCGACCCACCCCCGGCCCCTCCCTTTCAGGGAGGGGAGATTTCAGCGCGCGATCGGCACGTAGTTGAGCGTTTCCATCGCCTGCATCAGCGTGCCGCGATAGTGATCGGGCACGGGTTGCGTCCCCATCGCCCAGGCCATGATGTCGACATCCTGTTCCTCGATCAGCACCTCGAACTGGTCGATCTCGGCGTCGGTCCAGCCGGCATGATGCTGGTCGAAGAAGCCGCCGATCAGCAGGTCGGCTTCCTTGGTGCCGCGATGCCAGGCGCGAAATCGCAGGCGCTTTATTTTCGTATCGCGGTCCATCATCTCTCCAACGCGGATAGACCGGCGGCGCTGGAAGCGGCCGCCGGCTGGTGTATGGGGGCAGATAGGCATGCGACCCGATCTACTCAATCCATTGTTCGCCGAGGTAACCGTCCTGAAGGGGGTGGGGCCGGCGATCGCCAAGCCGCTCGAGCGGCTGAAGCTGTCGCGCGTCGTCGATGTGGCGTTCCATCTGCCCACCGGCTGGATCGATCGCTGCCCGCGCGACGAACTCGACATGGCCGATGCCGGGCGGGTGATCGCGATCCAGCTGACCGCGGTCGACTATAAATCGAGCGCGGGGCGTGGGCCGACGCGCGCGCATGCAGTCGACGCCAAGGGCAATTATGTCAGCCTGGTCTATTTCGGCGGCAATTCGGGCTGGGTGAAGAAATTGCTGCCGCTGGGCGAGCCGCGCTTCGTGTCGGGCAAGCTCGAGCTGTACGGCCAGGAACTGCAAATCGTCCATCCCGACATCGTCGTGCCGCCCGAAGAGGCGAGCACCGTCGGCGGGCGCGAGGCGATCTACCCGCAGGCCGAGGGGATCAATTCGAAACGCCTCGCCGCCTTCGCCGCGCAGGCGATCGAGCGCGCGCCCGAGCTGCCCGAATGGATCGAACCGAGCCTGAAGGCCAAGCATGGCTGGCCCGGCTGGCGCGAGGCACTGGCGGCCATCCACGCCGATCCGTCGAACGAGAAGGCGCGCGCGCGACTCGCCTATGACGAGGTGTTCGCCAACCAGCTGGCGCTGCTGCTGGTGCGCGGTGAGGCGCGGTCGAAGCGCGGACGGCCGCTGGTCGGTGACGGGCGGCTGCGCGATCGGCTCGATCTGCCCTATTCGCCGACGGGCGCGCAATCGCGCAGCATCGGCGAGATCGAGGGCGACATGGCGCAGAACCGCCCGATGCTGCGGCTGCTGCAGGGCGATGTCGGATCGGGCAAGACGCTGGTGGCGACGATGGCGTTGCTGATCGCGGTCGAGGGCGGGGCGCAGGGTGCGCTGCTGGCTCCCACCGAAATCCTCGCGCGCCAGCATTACGAGACGCTGTCGCGGACGCTGGCGGGGATCGCATCGGTCGCGATCCTGACCGGGCGCGACAAGGGGCGGGTGCGCGAATCGACGCTGATGGGGCTGGCCGACGGATCGATCGACATCCTGATCGGCACGCACGCGATTTTTCAGGACACGGTGACCTACAAGGCGCTGGGGCTGGTGGTGGTCGACGAGCAGCATCGCTTCGGCGTCGCGCAGCGGATGCTGTTGCAGGCCAAGGCCGCGGTGCCGCCGCATCTGCTGGTGATGACCGCGACGCCGATCCCGCGCACGCTGACGCTGGCGCAATATGGCGAGATGGATGTCAGCCGGCTCGACGAGATGCCCCCCGGTCGCCAGCCGATCGAAACGCGGGTGCTGTCCGAGGAGCGGCTGGCGGAAGTGGTCGAGGCGCTGGGGCGGCATCTCGAGGGCGGGGGGCAGGCCTATTGGGTGTGTCCGCTGGTCGAGGAAAGCGAGACGTCGGACATGGCGGCGGCGGAGATGCGCGCCGAGACGTTGCGGCGGCGCTTCGGCGATGCGGCGGTGGCGCTGGTGCATGGCCGGATGAAGCCGCTGGAAAAGGACGCCGAGATGGCGCGGTTCTCCGAGGCGCGTGCGGGGGTGCTGGTGGCGACGACGGTGATCGAGGTTGGGGTCGATGTGCCTAACGCGACGCTGATCGTGATCGAACATGCCGACCGTTTCGGGCTGGCGCAGTTGCACCAGTTGCGCGGGCGGGTCGGGCGGGGCGGCGGCAAATCGGTGTGCCTGTTGCTGCGCGGCGGGACGCTCAGCGAAACGTCGCGCGCGCGGCTGGCGCTGATGCGCGAGAGCAATGACGGATTTCGCATCGCCGAGGAGGATCTGCGGCTGCGCGGCAGCGGTGAATTGCTCGGAACGCGGCAATCGGGCGAGATGACCTTCCGGCTGGCGGCACCCGAAATGCTGGGCGATCTGCTACCGCCGGCCAACAGCGACGCGCGGCTGCTGGTCGATCGCGATGGGGGGCTCAGCGGCGAGCGCGGGCAGGCGGCGCGGGTGGCGCTATATCTGTTCGAGCGCGATGCCGCGGTGGGGTTGTTGCGGTCGGGATAATTACCCTTCCGTTCGTTTCGAGCGAAGTCGAGAAACCGGGCTCCCGGACCATTTTCTCGACTTCGCTCGAAACGAACGGTTCCTTCCGGATGCGCCCGAAGATAGGGCCCCCTCCATGGGCAACCTCATTCCAATCCTGGCCGCATTGCTTGGCGGCATCGGCCTGGCGGTTCAGCCGCCGACCAATGCCGCGCTCGGGCGAAGCGTCGGCTCGGTGCTCGTCGCCGCATTGCTGTCGTTCGCGATCGGCACAGCGATCCTGCTCGCGATCTGGCTGGCGGCCGACCGGACCCCGCTGGCGAACGTCCGGAGTGCGAAGCCTTGGATGCTGCTCGGCGGGCTGTACGGCGCCTATTTCGTTGCCGCCGCGGCCTTCGCCGCGCCGCGGCTGGGGCTCGCATCGATGCTGACGATCATGATCGCCAGCCAGCTGGTCGCCGCGTTGGTGCTCGACCAGTTCGGGCTGTTCGGGCTCGATCGCGCGCCGGTAAGCCTCGCGCGCGTCGCCGGGGTCGTGCTCGTGCTGGTCGGCGTGGTGCTGGTGCGCCGCGGCTGAGCCTCAGCGCTTGAGCATCGTCGCGAGCAGCTCGTAATAGGATGCAAGATCGATCGCGACGTCGAAGCTGCAGCCGATCCGCCCGCCCAATGCCCAACGTATCTCGGCCACCATCACCCCCATCACCGGCAGCGTCACGCGGATGCGCTGCCCCGCGACATAATTGGCCTCGAGCCGCGCCATCATCCCGTGCGGCGAGATATTGACGATCTGCAGCGACAGCGGGCGCGCATCGGGGCCGAAGCCGCGCGCGCGGTAATCGACCAGGTCGCGGTCGACTTCGCGCTGGTCGGCATAGGATACGGCACTGGTCACGAACGCCCCCTCGATACATCCGGCGCCGTATTGCCGGACACATACGCCTAGCTCGCCACGCATGAACCGCATGGCAATAGAGGTCCTTAATCGGGGGTTAGCCTAGTCCTTGCGCACCAGCAGCCCGTGATGCTTCTTGCCCGCCGACACGCGGACCGGCGCGTCACCGATCGAGACTACCAGCGCTTCGTCCTCGACCTTGACGCCATCGACGCGCGCGCCGCCGCCCTTGATCAGCCGGCGCGCCTCGCCCTTCGACGCTGCGAGCCCGAGTGCGACCATCGCATCGACGATGCCGATCGTCGGCTCGGCGAGAACATGGGTAGGCAGCGCGTCGCCCGCGCTGCCCTCTTCGAAGGTCCGCCGCGCGGTCTCGGCGGCTTCGACCGCCGCGTCGGTGCCGCGGCACAAGGCGGTGGCTTCGTTGGCGAGCAGCTTCTTGGCCTCGTTGATCTCGGCACCGCCCAGCGCCTCGAGCCGACCGATCTCGTCGAGCGGAAGGTCGGTGAACAGCCGCAGGAAGCGCCCGACGTCGCGGTCGTCGGTGTTCCGCCAGAACTGCCAATAATCATAGGCCGACAGCTGTTCGGGGTTCAGCCACACCGCCCCCGCCATCGTCTTGCCCATCTTGCCGCCGTCGGCGGTGGTGATCAGCGGCGTGGTGAGCCCGTACACCTCGGTCGAATCGACCCGCCGCGCCAGCTCGACGCCGTTGACGATGTTGCCCCATTGGTCCGATCCGCCCATCTGCAGCCGGCACCCGGCGCGGCGCGACAGCTCGAGAAAGTCGTATGCCTGCAGGATCATGTAGTTGAATTCGAGGAAGCTCAGCGATTGTTCGCGATCGAGCCGGAGCTTGACCGAGTCGAAGCTCAGCATCCGGTTGACCGAGAAATGCTGGCCGATGTCGCGCAGGAACGGGATATATTCGAGCGCGTCGAGCCATTCGGCATTGTCGAGCATCAGCGCGTCGGTCGGGCCATCGCCGAAGGTCAGGAAGCGTTCGAACACCGTCTTGATAGAGGCGATGTTGCTGCCGAGCGTCTCGGGGGTGAGCAGCCGCCGCGCTTCGTCTTTGAAGCTGGGGTCGCCGATCTTCCCGGTGCCGCCGCCCATCAGGACGATCGGCTTGTGCCCGGCCTGCTGCAACCGCCGCAGCATCATGATCTGCACCAGGCTGCCGACATGCAGCGAGGGCGCGGTGGGATCGAAGCCGATATAGCCCGGAACGACCTGGCGGCACGCCAGCGCATCGAGCGCGGCGGCATCGGTCTGCTGATGGATATAGCCGCGGTCGGCCAGGGTGCGGAGCAGGTCGGAGGCGAATTGGGTCATAGCGGGTGCCCGATAGCATGTTTCGGCGAAGTGCGAAGCCGGGGTTCCTCCCCTACCTTGTCCAGGGAGTGGAGCGACAAGCGGAACGCTCTCGACTTCGCGCGACTGGCCGCGATAGGGGTGGGCGATGACGGACAACACGCGCATGCTGGCGATCGGACTGATGTCGGGCACGTCGCTCGACGGGATCGATGCCGCGCTGATCGAGACCGATGGCGAAGGCTTTGTGCGCGCGCTGGGGTTCGTCGGTAGCGATTATGACGATTCCGACCGCGCGCTGCTGGCGGCGGCGACCGAGGTCGCGCTCGCGATGGCCACGCCCGGCGAGCATCCGGCGATCGCCGCAGCCGAGCGATTGCTGACGACGCGTCACGCCGCTGCGGTCGAGGCGTTGCTTTCGAAGACCGGGATCGCTCGCGACGCGATCGGCGTCATCGGCTTTCACGGCCAGACGATCGCGCACCGCCCCGATCGCGGCTGGACCTGGCAGTTGGGCGATGGCGCGGCGCTCGCCGCGGTTACCGGCATCGACGTGGTAGGCGACCTGCGCGGTGCCGATGTCGCGGCGGGGGGGCAGGGGGCGCCGCTGCTCCCGGTCTATCATCGGGCGCTGGCGGGCGATCTCGCCCGGCCGATCGCGGTGCTCAATCTGGGCGGGGTGGGCAACATCACCTTTATCGGCGAAGCCGACACGCTGATCGCGTTCGACACCGGGCCTGCCAACGGGCTGATCGATTCGTGGGTCGAGGCCGAGCGCGGGCTTCGCTTCGATGCCGATGGCGCGCTGGCGGCGGCGGGCCGGGTCGACGAGATCGTGCTGACCAACATGCTCGATCATCCCTATTTCGACGCACCGCCACCCAAGTCGCTCGATCGCAACGATTTCACGATCCAGCCTGCGCGTGGGCTGTCGCTCGAGGACGGCGCGGCGACGCTGACCGCGTTCACCGCGCAGACGGTGGCCGAAGCGCTGCGCCATCTGCCGGCGCGCCCGCTCCGCCTGCTGGTGGCCGGCGGCGGGCGGCGCAACCCGGTGATGCTGGCGATGATCGCGCAGCGGACCGGGCTCACCCCCGAGGTGACCGACAGCCTGGGCTGGAACGGCGACGCGGTCGAGGCCGAGGGATTCGCCTATATGGCGGTGCGGTCGCTCCGCGGCCTGCCGATCAGCTATCCGGGCACCACCGGCGTGGCCGCGCCGCTGACCGGCGGGACGCTGCACCGGGCGGCGGCTGCATGATCGCCGGCCTGATCTTCGCCACGGAACCCGCCGAAGACCGCCCCGAGGCGCTGGCGGCGACGCTGCCGTTCGGCGGCATGACCTTGCTCGAATACCAGGCGCGGCTGCTGATCGCGGCGGGGGCGTCGCACATGATGGTCGCAGTGGCGCGCGTGACCCCCGCGCTGCTCGGCGCGGTCAACCGGATCACCCGGCGCGGCATCGCGGTCGACATCGTCCGCTCGGCCGAGGAAGCCGCGGCGCGCGCGCACCCGCTCGCCAGCATCGTCGTGATCGCCGATTCGCTGGTGACCACCGAATTGGCGGTACGCGCGATCGCCGCGGCGCAGCCCGATACGCTGATGGTGACCACCGATTCGGCGACCCCGGCGGCGGTCGAGCGCGTCGACGCCGATCATGTCTGGGCAGGACTCGCCTCGCTCACCAGCGCACGGCTTGCGGAAATCGCCGAGATGCCGCGCGATTATGACTTCCAGTCGGGGCTGCTGCGCGTGAGCGTGCAGGGCGGCGCGGCGCAATTGATGCTGCCGGGTTCGGCGAAGCGCGCTGGCCACGGCGTCGTTCGCCACCCCGACCAGCTGGCCAGCCGCAGCAACGCGGTGCTCGCGGCGCTGGCGAACAGCCGGGTCGATTGGCCCGACCGCTTCGTCTTCACGCCGATCTCGCGGCTGGCGCTGCCGCAGATGGTGGCGCGGGGGGTGCCGGTGTGGGCGGTGATCGCGGGCGCTGCGCTGTTTGCCGCCGGCGGCGTGGCCGCGATGCTCTACCGCCATGTCGCCGCGGGACTGGTCGCGATCGTCGTGGCGATCGCGCTGCTGTCGACGGGCTCGCTGCTGAGCTGGCTGCGCGGCGACGATCAGCGCGCGCGGGTGCAGGAGATCGCGATCGCAGCCGCAGCGGGCACCGGCGCGCTGCTGACCGGGCTCGCGACCAGCTGGGACGACGGCAACGCCACCGCATTGGTGCTGGCGCTCGGGCTGTTCGCCGCGGTGGCGATCGCCGAGCGGACGGCGATCCGCGGGCCGCTATGGTGGGGCAGCCCCTCGGCCTATCTGCTGGTGCTGCTTCCCTTCGTTCTCGCCGGGTTCGCCGCGGTCGGGCTGGCGGTGGCGGCGCTGTATGCGCTTGCGACGCTTGCCGCCGCAGTCGAAATTTTGCGGAAAAAAGCTTAGGAGCCCCTTAACGACATTGCCGTTAAGCGAGGGTCGATGGCGCCTTACCAATTCGATATGCGCGAGGGGGAACCGGTCGGCGCCGACGCGCTGCTCGCGCAGGCGGCGGCACACGAAACCCATGCGCGCGCCACCGGAACCGCGGCAATCCGCGATTTCCTCGCCCCCGACGCGGCACGGCTAGACGATCGGACGCGGGTCGCGCTGACGACCTTGCTTCGCACGATGATCGGCACGATCGGCGGCGACCTGCACGGCCATGCGATCCGGTTGCTCACCGATCGCGGCGAGACGCGGTCGGCCGGAGCGATCGCCGATATCGCGGTCGAGGATATGTTCGCCCGCGTCCAGGCACAGCTCCTCCGCCACGCCGAAGTCGCCCGCGAATTGCTCGACCGGGTAGCGATGGACCTGCTCGCCGAGCGACTGGCCGACGGTGAATCGGGCGAGCCGGTGCGGCATATCGATCACGCCGATCGGGTCGTCGCCCAGCGCGCGGCGGCGTTGCTGGCGGCGGAAAGCCGGCGGCGTACCCCGGTCGATCAGCCGCCCTACGCGACCGATCTGTCGGCCGAGCTGCACGTGCGAACGGTATGGGCGACGGCAGCGGCGATCGCCGCGACGGGGGAGGGCGGCGCGGCGCTGCACCGTGCGCTTGCCGATGCCGGGTTGCGCAGCCTTGCCGCGCATGACGAGGGTGCGCGGCTCGAAGCGGCGGCGGTTCGGCTTGCGAGCGCGATCGATGCGCCTACGCCCGATCTGCCCGTCCTACTCGAACAAGCGCTCGGCAATCGTCGCGTCGCGCTGTTCATCGCGCTAGTCGCGCATGGATTGCGGATTGCGTTCGAGGATGTGCGCACCGTGGTGGTGCAGCCGGGCGACGTCCGGCTGTGGCTGGCGCTACGCGCGCTGGGGCTGCCCCGCGCGACGATCGCGCGGATCGGCTATATGCTGAGCGAGGCCGATCCGCGCCGCGATATCGAGACGTTCGCCGATCTGCTCGATCCGCTCGCGGCGTTGGCGCCCGAGGACGCGCTGGCCGCGCTCGCGCCATTGAAGCTGCCGCGCGACTATCGCGATGCGCTGGCGGCGCCGGGGTCATGAGCGTCTTCGATACGAGCCCGTCGGTCGCGCTTGCGCGGCTGGATGAGCATGGCCGGCTGGTCGCTGCCGATGCGCGATTGGAGCAGCTCAACGCTCAGGCGGGGGGCGCGATCGGCGCGCCGCTGGCGCTGCCCGCGGTGGCGACGGTCGCGCGGCTGGCGCGGCGGCTCGGCATCGTGGTGGCGCGGCCTGCGATCGTCGCCGATGGCGACGACGATCTCGACCTGTGGGTGCGGGCGACCCCCGACGACGAAGCAACCTTGCTGCAGGTAAGCGGCTGGCAGATGCGCGAGCCGCAGCCGCCATCAACCGGCGCTGCGGCAACCGCGGCGTTCGACGAGGCCGATGCCGATTTCCGCTGGGAAAGCGACGCCGCGATGTGCCTTACCGCGCTGTCGGGCGATGACGCGACCTTCGATGCCGACGCGCTGCTGGGCAAGCCGATCACCCGCTTTCTGGTGCTTGACGACGAAAGCGACAGCACGGTGTCGATCCTCGCTGCCGCGGCAGCCAGCACCGGGTTCGTCGACCAGCTGGCGACGATCCGCGCCACCGGGCGGCGGGTGCGGCTTTCCGCGAGCGCGCGGCTCGATCCGGCGGGGCGGTTCGCAGGGTTCGTCGGCGCGGGCCGCTTCGTCACGCCGACCGCCGATGCCGAACCCGCGATCGACGACGGCGCCCCCGCCTTTCCCGACACCTTCAGCGAGCGGCTCGAACGCGCGCTGCGGATGCCGCTGACGCGAATCGTCGCGCACGCCGACAGCATCGGCGCGCAGGCCGATGGCCCGGTGAAACCCGAATATGTCGAATATGCGCAGGATATCGCCAGCGCCGCACGGCATTTGATGGGATTGGTCGACGATCTGGTCGACCTGCAAGCGATCGAGCGCGCCGATTTCCGCGTCGAGGTCGAGCCGATTGACCTGGCCGATGTCGCGCGCCGCGCCGGCGGCCTGTTATCGGTACGCGCGGCGAACGCCGACGTGCGGATCGACCGCCCCGATTTCGCCGATACGCTGGCGGCGCGCGGCGAGTTCCGGCGCGCGCTGCAGGTCCTCGTCAATCTGGTGGGCAATGCTGTGCGTTATTCGCCGCCCGGCGGCACCGTGTCGATCGCGCTCGAGCAGGTGGGCAGCCAGGCGCGCGTGACGGTAGCCGACCAGGGGAAGGGGATTGCCAACGGCGACCATCACCGCATCTTCGAAAAATTCGGGCGGGTCGATCCCAACGAACCCGGCGGCACCGGGCTGGGGCTGTACATCGCGCGGCGGCTGGCGCGAGCGATGGGGGGCGAGCTTTCGGTCGAAAGCACGCCCGGCCAAGGCGCGCGGTTCACGCTGGCGCTGCCGGCGGGCGACTGAGCCTGCGAGCGCTCAACGCATCCGGCGAGCGATCAACACGAGTACCAGTCCCAGCACCGCCAGGATCGATCCGTTGAGCACCCAGGGGCGCTGATCGACCATGAAGCTCGACGCCGGCCAGCGGACGATCCCGAGCCCCTGGCCGATCCACAACATCCCCATCAGCGCCATCGCGACGCCGACGATCATCAGGATGCGCCGGCGCCGCATCGGCTCAGCGCTTGTCGACGGGGATATAGTCGCGCTGCGTCGGGCCGGTGTACAGCTGGCGCGGGCGACCGATCTTCTGCTCTGGGTCCGAGATCATCTCGTTCCATTGCGCGACCCAGCCGACGGTACGCGCCAGCGCGAACAGCGCGGTGAACATCGTCGTCGGGAAACCGATCGCCGACAGGATGACGCCCGAATAAAAGTCGACGTTGGGGAACAGCTTCTTCTCGACGAAATAATCGTCCTTCAGCGCGATTTCCTCGAGCCGGAGCGCGGTTTCGAACACCGGATCGTTGACGCCGAGCGAGTCGAACACCTCGCGCACCGTCTTCTGCATCACCGTCGCGCGCGGATCGTAGTTCTTGTACACGCGGTGGCCGAAGCCCATCAGGCGGAACGGATCGTTCTTGTCCTTGGCGCGCGCGATATATTCCGGAATCTTGTCGGGCGTACCGATTTCGCGCAGCATGTTGAGCGCGGCTTCGTTGGCGCCGCCATGCGCCGGGCCCCACAGGCAGGCGATGCCTGCCGCGATGCACGCGAACGGGTTGGCGCCCGATGACCCTGCGAGCCGGACGGTCGAGGTCGACGCATTCTGTTCGTGATCGGCGTGAAGGATGAAGATGCGGTCGAGCGCGCGCTCGACGACGGGGTTCACTTCATAGGGCTCGGCGGGCACGCCGAAGGTCATGCGCAGGAAGTTGCCGGTGTAGCTCAGCGAATTGTCGGGATAGAGGAAGGGCTGCCCGACCGAATATTTATACGCCATCGCGGCGATCGTCGGCATCTTGGCGATCAGCCGGTGGCTGGCGACCATCCGCTGGTGCGGATCGGCGATGTCGGTCGAATCGTGGTAGAAGGCCGAAAGCGCGCCGACGATGCCGCACATGATCGCCATCGGATGCGCATCGCGGCGGAAGCCGCGATAGAATTGCGCCAGCTGCTCGTGGAGCATCGTGTGGCGGGTAATCGTGTAGCTGAACTTCTCGAGCTCGTCGGCCGAGGGCAATTCGCCGTTCAGCAGCAGGTGCGCGACTTCCATGAAGGTCGATTGTTCGGCGAGCTGGCCGATCGGATAGCCGCGGTGCAGCAGCACGCCTTCGTCGCCATCGATATAGGTCAGCGCCGAATCGCAGCTGGCGGTCGAGGTGAAGCCGGGGTCATAGGTGAACATCCCGGTCTGCGCGTAATATTTGCGGATATCGATGACGTCCGGCCCGACACTACCCTGGCGCACGGGATATTGTTTTTCCCCGATTGTCATCGTCTGGCTGGCGGCATCGCTCATCGCGGTATCCTTTTCATTCATGGTCATTGATCGGCCGATACGGCCAGCTGATCGGCGATACGCCCCAGACTTTCGTCGCGCCCGATCAGGACGAGCACGTCGAAGATACCGGGTGAGGTCTTGCGGCCGGTAAGCGCGGCGCGCAGCGGCTGTGCCACTGCGCCCAGTTTCACGCCCTCGGCTTCGGCGACCTCGCGTACCGCCGCTTCGAGCGCTTCCGTATCCCAGGTGGGAAGCGCGTCAAGCCTGGTATGCAGTGCCGCGAGCAGCTGACTGCCCTTGGCATCGAGCAGCGCGGCGGCTGCTTCGTCGAGTGATAAAGGACGCTTGGCAAACAGGAAGGTTGCGGCGTCGGCGAGTTCGTTGAGGCTGGCAGCGCGCGGTTTCAGCGCATGCATCGCGCGGGTCAGCAGCGCGCGATCGGCGTCGGATGCCTCGAACGGCAGCCGGGGGGCGGTGAGTTCGACCAGCCGATCGTCGCTCGCGGCGCGGATATACAGGCCGTTGAGGTTCTCGAGCTTCTTCTGGTCGAAGCGCGAGGGCGACTTGCCGACGCCGCCCAGATCGAACCATTCGATCGCCTGTTCGCGGCTGATGATCTCGTCGTCGCCATGACCCCAGCCGAGCCGCAGCAGATAGTTCGACAGCGCTTCGGAAAGCACCCCCATCTCGTCGCGATAGGTGTCGACCCCCAGCGCGCCGTGGCGCTTCGAAAGCTTCGCGCCGTCCGAACCGTGGATCAGCGGGATATGCGCATAGATCGGATCGGGCCAACCGCCCTCGACCGCATCCATCGCGCGGATCAGCGCGAGCTGGCGGAAGGCATTGTTGAGGTGATCGTCGCCGCGGATCACATGGGTGACGCCCATGTCGTGATCGTCGACGACGACCGCGAGCATATAAGTGGGGGTGCCGTCCGACCTAAGCAGCACGAAATCGTCGAGCTCGGCATTGTTGACCGTCACCGATCCCTGGACGCGGTCCTCGATCGTCACCGCGCCTTCGGTCGGCGCCTTGAGCCGTACGACGAAGGGCACGCCCTGGGGCGCGTCGGCTGCATCACGGTCGCGCCAGCGGCCATCGTAGCGCATCGGCTTGCCCGCGGCGCGCTGTTCCTCGCGCAATGCGGTCAGTTCCTCCGACGTCGCATAGCAGCGATAGGCGTGGCCGGCGGCCAGCAACTGGTGCGCGACCGCGGCATGGCGATCGGCGCGGGCGAACTGATAGACCTCGTCATCGTCCCAATCGAGCCCGAGCCAGCGCATGCCGTCGAGGATCGCCTCGATCGCGGGCTGGGTCGAACGTGCGCGGTCGGTATCTTCGATCCGCAGCAGGAACTTGCCGCCATGATGGCGGGCGAACAGCCAGTTGAACAACGCGGTGCGCGCGCCGCCGATGTGGAGAAATCCAGTCGGTGACGGGGCGAAACGGGTGACCACGGCAGCGTGCTCGGGGGCTTGGCAGATATCGGGTGTTGCGCCCACGCGCGGTTGCTCCCAGACTTGAAAAACGATGGCTTCACGTGCCGCGACCGCCCCTAGCATGCGTGTCGGCTCGCTTCAAATCGCGCCGGGGCCGCGCATTTCAAGGGCGAACCCGGCGATCGAGCGGTGGCTCGAGGCCGAGCGCGATCAATTGGTGCTGTGGCTGCCGGTGATGCTGGGGATCGGCATCGCGGCGTGGTTCCTGCTGCCCGACATCGCGCGCTGGAGCGCGTTCCTCTCGGCGTGCGGGGCGCTGGCGTTGGCGGGGGTGAGCGTCGCGAGGGGCGGTCGGTCGAGCCGTGCCATGCTGGTCGCCGGATGCGCGATGGCGGCGGGGTGCGGGCTCGTGTGGTCGCGCGCCGAGCGAGTCGCCGCGCCGGTGCTTTCTAGACCCGTGGTGGTGGCCTTTGCCGGTAGGGTTGAGCAGGTCGAGCCGATGCCCGCGCGGGAAATCGTTCGGCTGCGGCTGGCGGTGGTGGACGCTGCCGCACAGGGCTTGCCGCCGGTGGTGCGGGTGAACGTTGCCGAGCGCGATTTGCCGCAGGGGGTTGGGCGCGGGGCGGTGTTGTCGCTGCGGGCGCGGTTGATGCCGCCGGGGGCGGCGGTGGTGCCGGGGGCGTATGACTTCCAGCGGGTGGCGTGGTTCGGCGAGCTCGGCGCGACGGGTCGGGCGTTCGCCCCGATCACGGTGGTTGGGGCGGGCGAGGCGCCGGGGGCGGGGCTGCGCGAGCGGCTGACCCGGCATATCCAGGCGCGGATCGAGGGGAGCGCGGGCGGCATCGCCGCGGCGCTGGCGACGGGGGACCGCGGCGCGATCGACGAGGCCGATGACGAGGCGCTGCGGCGATCGGGGCTGGCGCATCTGCTGTCGGTGAGCGGGCTCCACGTCACCGCGGTGGTCGGCGCGACGATGCTGCTGGTGCTCAAGCTGCTGGCGCTCAGCCCGGTGCTGGCGCTGCGGTGGCGGTTGCCGATCGTCGCGGCCGGCGCGGCGGCGGGGGTGGCGGTGTTCTATACCTGGCTGACCGGTGCCGAGGTGCCGACGGTGCGGTCGTGCATCGCCGCGCTGCTGGTGCTGGGGGCGCTGGCGATGGGGCGCGAGGCGGTGACGCTGCGGCTGGTTGCGGCGGGGGCGACGATCGTGCTGCTGCTGTGGCCCGAGGCGCTGATGTCGGCGAGCTTCCAGCTGAGCTTCGCCGCGGTGACCGCGATCGTCGCGCTGCACGAGCATCGGGTGGTGCGCGGCTGGTTCCTGAAGCGCGAGGAGAGCCGGGGGGCGAGCCTGCTGCGCGGGCTGGCGTCGCTGCTGCTGACCGGATTGGTGGTCGAGTTCGCGTTGATGCCGATCGGGTTGTTCCATTTCCACAAGGCGGGGGTGTACGGCGCGCTCGCGAATATCGTGGCGATTCCGCTGACGACCTTTGTCGTGATGCCGCTCGAGGCGGCGGCGTTGGTGTTCGACTCGGCGGGGTTGGGGGCGCCATTCTGGTGGCTGGCCGAATGGGCGTTGCGCGCCTTGCTGTGGATCGCCCACACCACCGCCGATGCGCCGGGGGCGGTGAAGGCGTTGCCGTCGATGCCGCGGGCGGCGTTCGGGTTGATGGTCGCGGGCGGTATCTGGGTGGCGTTGTGGCGGACGCGGTGGCGGTGGCTGGGCGCGGTGCCGCTCGCGATCGGCGCGGGGTGGGCGGTGGCGACGCCGGGACCCGATCTGATCGTCACCGGCGACGGACGGCATGTGGCGGTTCGGACCGGCGATGGCGGGATGGCGCTGCTGCGCGATCGGGCGGGGGACTATGTCCGGGGGGTGCTCGGCGAGACCGGGGGGACCGATGCCGACTTGTCTGCGCTGAGCGACGATCCAAGGGCGCGCTGCAGCAGTGACCTGTGCCTGGTTCGGCTACCCGCCGAAGGTCGCACCTGGACCATCCTCGCAACCCGCAGCGGTTATCTAGTCCCGATCGCCGAGTTCGTCGCGCTGTGCCGTGCCGCCGACATCGCCATCAGCGAGCGGCGCTTGCCGCGTACCTGTACCCCGCGCTGGCTCAAGCTCGACCGTCCGATGCTCGCGCAAACCGGCGGGGTGGCGATCACGCTTTCGGGCGGGAAGGTTCGCACCGTCGCCGGCCGACCCAGCGACCATCCGTGGCGGCTGCCCCAAACGGTGCAGCCGCCACGTAGCTTCAATAGCGGCGGAGCAACCCGGCGAGCTTCCCCTGGACGCGGACCTGATCGGGGCGATAGCGCTGCGGATCGTAGGAGCGGTTCGCCGGATCGAGCCGAACCATCGCGCCTTCGCGGCGGAAATATTTGAGCGTCGCTTCGTGTTCGTCGACCAAAGCCACGACGATCTCGCCGTCGCGCGCGACTTCCTGGCGGCGGATCAGCGCATAATCGCCGTCGAGGATACCCGCCTCGACCATCGAATCGCCCGATACTTCGAGCGCATAATGTTCGCCCGCGCCGAGCAAGGCCGCGGGGACGGGGAGCATCTGTGCGCTCTCCATCGCCTCAATCGGCAGACCCGCGGCGATGCGGCCGTGGAGCGGAATTTCGATCACGTCATTGGCGGCGCGCGGCGCGGGGCTGGCTGCGCGCGAGGGTGCCGGTGGCGCGGAAGGCAACAAAAGCGACACTACGTCCCCCGTAGAATCTCCCTTTCCGCGCGCGGCAACGGGTCGCTCGGGCATGCGCAAGACTTCGAGCGCGCGGGCACGATTGGGCAGGCGGCGCAGGAACTGGCGCTCCTCCAAGGCCGAGATCAGGCGGTGGACTCCCGACTTCGATTTGAGGTCGAGCGCGTCCTTCATCTCCTCGAACGACGGCGAAACCCCGGTCTCGTTCAGGCGATCGGCGATGAAGCAGATCAGGTCGTGTTGCTTGCGCGTCAGCATCAGCGTTCTCCGTCGGGAACAGACGCGGAACGTGTAGGCAACAGCTCCCATCAAGTCAAGCTTGCCTTAACCGATCATCAGGACTTCCACCGAGTCGCCCGCGGCGGCGGCGGGGGCGTGCGGCGCGCGCAGGATCATGCAGTCGCTATGCGCGAGCGTGCGGAGCATCGAACTGTCCTGCCGCCCGGCCGAATGGACGACGCCGCCCTGGATCGTGGCGCGCAGGTGATCGGCGCGGTGGTCATTGGCGGGGAGCGGGCCGGCCAGCGGCAGATGGCGGGTGGCGAGCGGCAGCGTGCCCCCCGCCATCGCCACCACCAGCGGCTTCACGAAACGCAGCGTCGTGACGAACGCCGCGACCGGATTGCCCGGCAGGCCGATGACGAGCGTATCGCGGAGGCGCCCCGCGAGCATCGGCTTGCCCGGCCGCATCGCGATCCGCCAGAAATCGATTTCGCCGCCCGCCGCTTCTAGGGCTGGACGGACGAGGTCGTGGTCGCCGACCGAGGCACCGCCGGTGGTGATCAGCAGATCGGCGTCGACGCTCGCGAAGGCGGCCTCGATCGCCGCGCGATCGTCGGGGAGGATGCCGAGCTGCTCGATGCTGACGGGCAAGCCCGCAAGCATCGCGGCGACGAGGATCGAGTTCGATTCGGGCAGGCCGTCGGGCGGCACGGGCTGGCCCGGGGGGACGAGTTCGTCGCCGGTGGCGGCGATCGCGACGCGGATCGTGCGGCGGACGGGAAGCTCGGCATACCCCGCGATCGCGGCGAGCGCGAGCGCCGGCGGGGTGAGCCGGTCGCCCGCCGCGAGCAGCGCTTCGCCGGTGCTGAAGTCGAGGCCCGCGCGGCGGATGTGGCGGCCGACGCTGCCGGGGCCTTCGCCGTTGAGCGTCAGTTGGTCGCCATCGCGAGCGGCTTCCTCCTGGACGAGGATGGTGTCGGCGCCCGGCGGGAGCGGCGCGCCGGTGAAGATCCGCACCGCTTCGCCGGGGCCGATGGCAGCGGCAAAGCCACGCCCGGCAGCGCTTTCGCCAACCACCGCGATCGGGCCGGGGAGATCGGCGAAGCGAAGCGCATAGCCGTCCATCGCCGACAGGTCGCGCATCGGCTGAGTCCGCCTGGCGGCGATCGGTTCGGCGAGCCAGCGGCCCGCGGCCTGCGCCAGCGGGACGGTTTCGGCGGGGATCGCTGGAGCGAGCGCGCAAAGCCGGGCGAGCGCCTCGTCGAGCGAGATCATCGGGCCGGGCCGCCAGGGGCGGGAGCGTGCCAGTCACCCGACTTGCCGCCGCGCTTTTCGAGCAGCCGGACGCCGCCGATCGTCATCGCTTTGTCGAGCGCCTTGGCCATGTCGTAGATCGTCAGCAGCGCGACCGAGGCGGCGGTCAGCGCCTCCATCTCGACCCCGGTCTGCCCCGCGGTCGAAACGGTGGCGGTCGCGGTGACGCGATCGTGCGCGACGTCGAGCGCGATCTCGGCCTTCGACAGCGGCAGCGGGTGGCACAAGGGGATGAGGTCGCTGGTGCGCTTGGCCGCCATGATCCCCGCGACGCGCGCGACCGCGAGCACATCGCCCTTGGCGACCGCGCCCTGGCGGATCGCGGCGGCGGCATCGGGCGACATGGTGATATGGCCGGTGGCGATCGCGGTGCGCTGCGTCGTCGCCTTGTCGCCGACATCGACCATGCGCGCGGCGCCCGCCGAATCGAGATGGGTGAGGTGGGGCATGGCGCTGGGGTAGCGGGGTTCGGGGGTGCCGGGTAGGGGCGAGGACGCGATCGGACCGTCGCGCGGTCGGTCGGCGAGGCCCGGCCTAGATCGAGGTCGCCACCACATAGGCGCCCACCGCGATGACCATGCCGGCAAAGCCGCGCTCGAGCAGGTGCTTGCGCGTGGCAAGCGGGCTCGCCAGCAGCATCCCGATCGCGGTGCCGACCACGCCGCCGGCAACCAGCAACGCGGTGACAGGCCAATCGACCAGCCCCGATACGACATAGGAGGTCGCGGTCGTCAGCCCCAGCGCGGTGATGACGACGAGCGACGTACCGATCGCATAGGGCAGCGGCATCGCGGTGGCGAGGATCAGCCCGGGGACGATCAGGAATCCGCCACCAATGCCGAAAAAGCCCGCGGCGAGGCCGACGGTGAGGCCGATCGGGATCAGCCGGGGCAGCAGCGTCGCGGCGCTGTCGCGGGTCAGCCGGACGTTGGGAGCCTCGAGCGTGCGTCGCTTGCGCAGCATCGACAGCCCGACGCCGATCATCAGCACGCCGAACAACGCGAGCAATCGCTGGCCGTCGATCGCCTTGCCGATTTCGGCACCGATCGCCGCGCCGATCATCCCAGATGCGGCAAATACCGCCGCGCAGCGCCATTTGACCCGGCCGGCGCGGGCATGGCCGACGGTGCTGGCAAAGGCGTTGACCGCGACGGCGACAGCGGCGGTGCCGATCGCGGCATGCGCCGACCCGACCCCGACCCCATAGACCAGCAACGGCACCGCCAGGATCGACCCGCCGCCGCCGACCACCCCCAGGATCAGGCCGATCACTACGCCCGATCCCAGCGCAGGATGATGGTGCCGATATCCATGACGGCTTACCCGGCCGCGCGCCGGTTCCACGGCATCACGCCGAGGAGGCGGGCCATGCCGCACCAGCCGGTGGCGCCGGCAAAGGCCAGCCCCGCGCCGACGAACGCCGCCAGCGCGAAGAAGCCGGGTACGACATAGAGCCCGAGCAGCACGCCGGCGAGCACCAGCGCGCCCGCGGTGATCTGCACCTGGCGCATGATCTCGATCGGCTGCGAGCGATCGGCGATGACCGGATGCCCGGCGCCGCGCCAGCCATCGATCCCGCCATCGAGGACGAAGGCGGGGGCGTCGGCCGCAGCATGCGCGAGCAATGCCGCGTTGCCCGCGGTGCGCGCGCCCGAGCGGCAATGGAAGACGATAGGCTCGGCCCCTCTGGGCAGGTCGCCGACGCGGGCCAGCGGCAGGTGGATCGCGCCAGGAATGCGCAACCGCGCATGTTCATCGGCATTGCGGATATCGACGAGCCGCGCACCCGAATCGATGGCGGCGCGGGCGTCGGCGGGGGAAAGCGTCTTGATCGGCATCGGATCAGTCCTTGCAATATAACTGGTAGAGGGTGGCGAGCAGCGTTTCGACTCGCGGATCGGCGATCCGATACCAGAGCGTCTGGCTTTCGCGCCGGAAGGCGATCAGCCCTTCGTCGCGCATCTTGGCGAGGTGTTGCGAACACGCCGATTGCGACAGGCCGACGTCGCGCGCGAGGTCGCTCACGGTGACTTCGCCATGTTCGACGAGCTTGCACAACAACACCAGCCGCCGCGCATTGCCGATCGCCTTGAGCATGTCTGCGACCTCGGCGGCCTTGGTTTCGAACGCGGCCAGATCGAGCGGCGGCTTCAACATCGGTTCACTCCATTAGGTATTGCTAATGTAGTGCAGCTGCATATATCGTCAAGCAGCAATGGAGACGATCATGACCAAGCCCTTTATCGAGGCGTTTTTCGACACGCCGACCAACACGATCAGCTATCTGGTCGGCGATCCCGCCACCCATGCCGCCGCGATCATCGACCCGGTGCTCGACTTCGACGTCGCCAGCGGCATCGCCGACACGCGTTCGGCGAAGCGGATCCTGGCCTTCGCAGCCGAGCATGGCTGGCGCATCGAAATGGTGCTCGAGACGCATGCGCACGCCGATCACCTGTCGGCGGCGCCCTTTATCAAGGCGCATACCGGGGCGCCGATCGGGATCGGCGCGCATATTCGCGACGTCCAGCGCATCTTCCGTCCGGTGTTCGCGATGACCGATTTGAAGACCGACGGTTCGGACTTTGATCGTCTGTACGAGGATGGCGACCGCTTCGCGATCGGCGAACTGGCGGTCGAGGTGCTGCATGTCCCCGGCCACACCCCCGCCGACGTGACCTATGTGATCGGCGATGCCGCGTTCGTCGGCGACACGCTGTTCATGCCCGACTATGGGACCGCGCGGGCGGATTTTCCCGGCGGCGACGCGCGGACGCTCTATCGCTCGATCCGGCGGCTGCTGGCCTTGCCCGACGAGACGCGGCTGTTCCTGTGCCATGACTACAAGGCGCCGGGGCGCGAGGACTATCGCTGGGAAACGACGGTCGGCGAGCAGCGCCGGTCGAGCGTGCACGTGCATGACGGGGTAAGCGAGGAAGCCTTTGTCGCGATGCGCGAGGATCGCGACGCGGGGCTGGCGGTGCCCAAGCTGCTGCTGCCCTCGATCCAGGTCAATATCCGCGCGGGGCATTTTGCCGAGGCGACCGCGAACGGCGTGACCTATCTCAAGATACCCGTGAAATGGCGCGATGCCGACGACCAGCCCAAGGGCTGACGCAGTGGGGGCGGGCGCGGTGGGGGGCTGGCGCGGCGGGGGCTGGCGCGGCGAGCCTTACCCCACCATCGCCCGCGTCGCTGCTTCGACGTCGGCTTGGCGCATCAGCGCTTCGCCGATCAGGAAGCAGCATATCCCTTCGGCGGCCATGGCGTCGAGGTCGGCGCGGGTGGTGAGGCCGCTTTCGGCGACGAAGGTGTAGCCCGCCGGGGCCGAATGGACGAGTTCGTAGGTGCGCTGAAAATCAACGCTGAAGTCCTTGAGGTTGCGGTTGTTCACGCCGATGAGCTGCGACTTCAGCCGCAGCGCGCGCGCCATTTCTTCGGCATCGTGGACCTCGACCAGCACGTCCATCCCGCGCTCGATCGCCGCGGCCTCGATCTCGGCCATCGCGCCGTCGTCGAGCGCGGCGACGATGATGAGGATCGCATCGGCGCCGAGCGCGCGCGATTCGGCGACCTGCCAGGGATCGACCATGAAATCCTTGCGCAGGACGGGCAGGTCGCACGCCTGACGCGCGGCGACGAGATAGTCGTCATGTCCCTGGAAGCCGGGTTCGTCGGTGAGCACCGACAGGCACGCCGCGCCGCCCGCGGCATAGGCGCGCGCGTGCGCGGGCGGGTCGAAATCGGGGCGGATCAGGCCCTTCGACGGGCTGGCCTTCTTGATCTCGGCGATCAGCGCATAGCCATTGGCTGCCTTGGCATCGAGCGCGGCGCGGAAGCCGCGCGGCGCGGTCTGGGCGGCGGCGCGCGCGTCGAGATCGGCGATGCTCGCGCGGGCGCGGCGCGCGGCGACGTCGATGCGTTTGGCGGCAAGAATATCGTCGAGCATGGTCATACGCGGTCGATCCAGCGGGTGAGGAGGGCGGCGGCGCGGGCGCTGTCGATCGCTTCGGCGGCGCGCGCGGCGCCGTCGGGCAGGCTGTCGACGGTGCCCGCGAGCATCAGCGCGGCGGCGGCGTTGAGCAGGACCGCGTCGCGATAGGCGCCGGGGGTGCCGGCGAGCAGCGCGCGCAAGGCTTCGGCGTTTTCGGGGGCCTCGCCGCCGCGGATGCTGGCGAGCGGGTGGCGGGTGAGGCCGGCGTCTTCGGGGGCGATCCGCTCGGGCAACGCCGCGCTGCCGACATTGGCGACAATGCTGGGGCCGGCGCAGGAGAGTTCGTCGAGCGATTCCTCGCCCGCAACCACCGCTGCGGCCTCGATCCCGAGCAGGTCGAGTGCGCCGGCATAGACCGGCACATAATCGGGACGCGCGATGCCGATGAGCTGGCGCTCGACGCGCGCCGGGTTGGCCAGCGGCCCCATGAGGTTGAAGATCGTGCGGCGTGCGATCCGGCGCCGGACGGGGGCGAGGCGCTTGAGCGCGGGGTGGTGGTTGGCGGCGAAGAGGAAGGCGATGCCGAGCTCGTCGAGCGTCGCCTGCGCGCTCGCGGTCGCGCGATCTAGGTCGAGGCCGAGCGCTTCCAGCGTGTCGGCGGCGCCCGCCTTCGACGACGCGGCACGGTTGCCGTGCTTGGCGACCGGAACGCCGCACGCCGCGACGACTAGCGCGACCGCGGTCGAGACGTTGAGCGTGTGGTGGCCATCGCCGCCGGTGCCGCAGACGTCGATCGCGCCGTCGGGGGCGGTAACGGGGATCATTCGTTCGCGCAGCGCGCGCGCCGCCTCGGCAATCTCGATGCTGGTCTCGCCGCGTTCGCTGAGGCCGATCAGGAAGGATTCGATCTCGGGCTCCCCGACGCTGGCGTCGAGGATGGCGGCGAAGGCCTGCGCAGCGGACTCGTGCGACAGCGGGGAGTGGGGATCGGGGAGGGTCACAGCGTTTGTCATCATCCGTTCGCTTCGAGCGCAGTCGAGAAACCGCCGTCATCGCCCGGCCCGTGTTTCTCGACTTCGCTCGAAACGAACGGCAGGGGGAAGTACGATCCGGTCATGGGCGCGCTACCGGTTCGAGCCCCGCTTCGCGCAGAAAGTTCGCGAGCATCGCGTGGCCGTGTTCCGTCGCGATGCTTTCGGGGTGGAACTGGACGCCGTGGATCGGCAGCGTCGCATGGCGGAAGCCCATCACGCTCGAATCGGCGGCGGTGGCGTTGACCAGTAGCTCGGGCGGCGCGTCGGCGACGATCAGCGAATGATAGCGCGTCGCGGTGAAGGGCGAGGGGAGCCCGGCGAACATCCCCGTGCCGTCATGCTCGACCGGGCAGGTCTTGCCGTGCATCAGCCCGCCGCGCACCACCTTGCCGCCGAAATGCTGGCCGATCGCCTGGTGACCCAGGCACACGCCGAGCAACGGCTTGCCGAGGTCGGCGCAGGCGGCGACCAATTCCAGGCTGATGCCGGCCTCGTTGGGGGTGCAAGGGCCGGGCGAGATCAGGAATGCCTGGGCGTTGGTGGCGATCGCTTCGCGCGCGGTCAGCGCGTCGTTGCGCTCGACGCGGACCTCAACCCCCAGCTCCATCAGATAATGGACGAGGTTCCAGGTAAAGCTGTCGTAATTGTCGATGACGAGGATCATGGATGCCCACTTAGCGCGATTGCCCGGCGGCGCAATCGCTGGGCTTTCGTTCAGCTATCGGCAACCTTGGCGGCGCGAAGGTCGTTGGGGCCATATGGAGATATCGATGAATCGCTGGATGTTGCTTGCCGCCGTGATCGTGGCCCCGCTGCCCGCGCTGGCGCAGGACGCGCGCGAGCCCGGCCGCCCGCCGCAGCGCGTGCGCAATGTCCAGCTGGTGGGCGACGAGAAATGCCCTCCGGCGGTGGGCGACGAGATCGTCGTGTGCGGCCGGATCGACCCGGGCGAGGTCTATCGCATTCCCGAAGAATTCCGCGAGCGGCCCGCCAATCCGGCGAACACCGCATGGGGCGTGCGCGCCGAGCAGATGATGCAGGACAATCGCGCGGGGCTGCCCGACAGCTGTTCGCCGGTGGGGACCGGCGGGCAGACCGGGTGCAATGCACAATTCATGGACAATTGGCGCGCGCAGCAGCGTGATCAGCGGCGGCGGGATAATTTGATCCCCTGACCCTAAGCCCCGTTCGTTTCGAGCGTAGTCGAGAAACGAGGCTGAGGGTGGGGTCGGCGGTTTCTCGACTACGCTCGAAACGAACGGCTCGAAACGAACGGGGGGGTGTTGTCGGCGCCGGGAAGTCTACTGCCCGAACCGCGCCTCGCCCGCCCGCGCCACCGCTTCGCGTGCCGCGGCAAACAGCGCGCCGGCCTTGGCTTCGCATTCGCGTTGTTCCGACGCTGGGTCGCTGTCGGCGACGATGCCCGCTCCCGCCTGGACGTGCATGACCCCGTCCTTCACCAGCGCGGTGCGCAGGACGATACAGCTGTCCATCGATCCGTCGGGCGAGAAATAGCCGACGCCGCCGGCATAGGCGCCGCGCGCCTCGGGCTCCAATTCGGCGATGATCTGGCAGGCGCGGACCTTGGGCGCCCCGCTGACGGTGCCCGCGGGAAAGCCCGCGAACAGCGCGTCGATCGCGTCGGCGTCGTCGCGCAGCGTGCCGACGACGTTCGAGACGATGTGCATGACATGGCTGTAAAATTCGACGGTGTAGCTGTCGGTGACGCGAACGCTGCCCGCGCTGGCGACCCGCCCGGTGTCGTTGCGACCGAGGTCGAGCAGCATCAGATGTTCGGCGCGCTCCTTGGGATCGGCGAGCAGGCTGGTGCGGTTGGCTTCGTCTTCAGCCGGTGTCTTGCCGCGCGGGCGGGTGCCGGCGATCGGGCGGATCGTGACCTCGCCATCGCGGACGCGCACCAGTATCTCGGGGCTCGACCCGGTAAGCGCGAAGCCGGGCAGGTCGAGATGATAGAGGAAGGGCGACGGGTTGATCCGCCGCAGCGCGCGGTAGAGTTCGATCGGTGGCAGCGCGAAGGGCGCGGTGAAGCGCTGCGCCAGTACGACCTGAAAGATGTCGCCCGCGGCGATATACTCCTTCGCCTGCGCAACCATGCCGGCATAGGCGCCGGGCGCGAGAACGGGGGTGGGCTCGACCGGCGGCGCCTCGCTGCGCGCAGCGGCGGGCAGCGGTGCGTTGGCGAGCTTCGCCGATACCGCCTCGATCCGCTCGCACGCGGCATCGACATCGCCCTCGGGCCAGACCGGCGCGACGATGAACAGCGCGTCGGCCAGGCGATCGAACACCAGGATCACCGTCGGCCGTACGAAGATCATGTCGGGGATGTCGACCGCGCGCGCATCGGGGCGCGGCAGGTTCTCGACCAGGCCGATCGTCTCATAGCCGAAATAGCCGACCAGGCAGGCGAGCGCGCGCGGCAGTTCGGGGGGCACGTCGGCGCGGCAGGCAGCGACCAGCGCGCGCAAGGCATCCAGCGTGGGGCTGTCGCACGCCGCGAAGGCTTCGCGATCGGTCAGCCAGTCGCGATTGATCTCGGCGGCATCGCCGGCCGCGCGGAACACCAGATCGGGGGCGAGGCCGATCAGGCTGTGGCGCCCGCGCACCGCGCCACCCTCGACCGATTCGAGCAGGAAGTCGCCGCGCCCGGGCTCGATCAGCTTGAGCGCGGCGGCGACGGGGGTTTCGGTGTCGGCGAGCTGGCGACGCCAGACCAGCGCCGCGCGGCCGGCGGCAAGCGCGGCGCGGGCGGCGTCGACCCCCTCGATCACTCGCCCGCGCCGGTCAGCGAGTTGCGCAGGCGGGCGACCGCTGCGTCATCGCGCTTCACGCCGACGGTCGCACGCGCGGCGGCGGTGAACTGCTGGACATATTCGCGGCCGATGACGCTGCCCAGGCCCTGACGCGTGGCATTGATCGCGTTGGTGTTGCTCTTGGCATCGCCGCGCTCGATCCCGGTGACCGAGACGATGAACCAGCCTTCGCCACCCGGGGCTTCGAGCAATTTGGCGGTGCCCTGCTTCATGCTGAACATCAGCGCGACGGGCGGGGGCAGCTGTTCGCGCCGCGCGGCGAGATCGGCGCGCGAGACGTTGATCGACTGGACCTCGGGGCCGTTGACGCCCGCCGCGCGGATCGCCTGCGGCAGCGCGGTGCCGCGGTTGACGTTCTGGATCACCGCCAGCGCCTGGCGGCGCGCGGCCTGCTTGGCTTGGTCGCGCTGCCAATCCGCGACGACCTGGTCGCGGATCTGCGCGAGCGGGCGCGGCGCGGCGGCGATCACGCGCTCGAGCCCGACGACGGCGAAGGTGCCGTCCTCGCCCAGCTGCACCAGCTGCGGCGCATCGCCCTGTTCGGCGGCGAAGCCCGCCTCAAACAGCCGCGCGAAACGCTCATCGGGGCGCTGATCGGGGGCGACGGGGTTGATGCCGTTGGCGATCACCGGCGCGGTGCGCTGCGCCTGGAGCTTGGTGTCGCTCATCAGCTCGTCGAAGGTCGCACCGTCGTTGATGCCGGTATCGAGCGTTTCCTGCACCGCGGTGAGCGCTTCGAGCGCCTTCCGCTTGCGGATTTCGGACACCAGTTCATCGCGGACTGCCGCCAGCGGGCGACCGGCCGACTGCGACACCCCCGCGACGCGGATGACGTGCCAACCGAAGGGCGAGCGTACCGGACCGGCAACACTCCCGTCATTGGCGGCGAAAGCGGCATCGGCGACCGCGGGTGCGCTGCGGCCGGCGACGTCGGTCTTCGAGACGTTGGTGAGCGTGGTGGCTTCGAGCCCGGCGGCGCGCGCCGCGGCCTCGATCGAGGTGCCGCCGCGCACCGCCTGCGCGAGGCGGTTGGCGGCGGCCTGGTCGGCGACTATCACCTGCTCAAGCGTGCGCGTCGCGCTGGGGGCGTAGCGATCGCCCGCGGCGCGATACGCCTCGGCGATCTCGGCGTCGCTGACCTGGACGGTGCCGCCGAACTGCTCGGGCGAGACGACGGCGTAGCGCAGCACGCGGCGCTGGGGCACGTTGTAGCGAGCCCGGTTCGACGCGTAGAATTTGGCGAGGATTTCGGCCGAGGGTGCCGCGATGCCGGCAGTGCTGGCGGGGACCAGGGCGATCTGGCCAGCGCGCTTTTCTAGCAGTAGCGAGGCATAAGGCGTGGCGAGCTGCGCGGGAACCTGGCTCGCGCCCTGCGTCGGGGCGAGCAGCCACTGCGCATAGATTTCGCGGCGGATGTCGTCGCGCAGATCGGCCTGGCTGATCCGCTGCGTCGCCAGCGCGCGCTCGAAATTGGCCTGGCTGAACTTGCCGTCGAAGCCCTGGAACGCCGGGATGCTGGCGATCTGGCCGTCGATCAGCGCCTTCGACGCGACCATACCCGATTCCTGCGCGAACAGGTCGAGCGCCATGCCGTTGACGGTGCGGTCAATCACGCTTTCGAGCCCGCCCTGCGCGATGAAGGCGTCGATATCGATCGTCGGCTGCTGCTGGCGCACCGCATCGAGCGCGAGCCGCGTGCGCTGCTGCAGTTCGGTGTCGGTGACCGCGCCGTCGCCGACCTCGACCACCGTGGTGCCGGCAGCGCCGGTGGGGGCAACGTTCGAGATGTCGCTCAACCCGAATGCGAGCGCGATGACCGCGAGGATGCCGAGCGTGACGATCACGCCGAGCCGCGATTTGGTGATGCGCCGGAAGAAGCTGAGCATGAAGGACCGATCACTGCAGGAAGATAGAACGCGGTGCTTTAGGGCGGTCGGCGCGCGCCATCAAGCTTGTGCGGCGTCGTCCAATTGCTATCGCTCGGGGCAACAAGGAACGAGCGGGGATACGAAATGACGCGACGTAAGCTGGTGGCGGGCAATTGGAAGATGCATGGAATGCGCGCCGATCTGGCCGAGGTCGAGGCGATCGCCGCCGCCGCCGCGGCGCACCGCCAAATCGACGTCGTGCTGGCGCTGCCCGCGACGCTGATCGGCCCCGCGGCTGCGCATGCCGGCCCGCTGGCGATCGGTGGGCAGGACTGCCATGCCAACCCCAAGGGCGCGCATACCGGCTGCCTTTCGGCGGCGATGCTGCACGAGGCGGGGGCGAGCGTGGTGATCGTCGGGCATAGCGAGCGCCGCGCCGACCAGAACGAGACCAGCCAGGACGCCTGGGCGAAGGCCGAGGCGGCGCGCGCCGCGGGGTTGCGCGTGATCCTGTGCTGCGGCGAAACCGAGGCCGAGCGCGACGCCGGGCGTGCTGAGCGCGTGGTGCAGGCGCAGATCGAGAAATCGGTGCCCGAGGATGCCAATGGCGACTGGTTCACGCTCGCCTATGAACCGCGCTGGGCGATCGGGACCGGGCGGACGCCGACGCCCGAGGAAATCGCATCGATCCACGCGATCGCGCGCGCTAAGATGCGGCAATTGGTGGGTGATGCGGCGGGGGGGATCCGCATTCTCTATGGCGGATCGGTGACCGGCGACAATGCCGCGAGCATCCTGGCGACCCCCGAGGTCGACGGCGCATTGGTGGGCGGCGCGAGCCTGACCGCGGCGAAGTTCGTGCCGATCATCGAAGCCGCGGCGGCGGTATGAAGCGGCGGGCGGTACTGGTGGCGCTGGGGCTGCTGCTCGCGGGGTGCGCGGGCGGCGGCGGCGCGCAGACGGTGCATGTCGTCCGCCATTTCGACACGCCCAAGGGCGTGCAGGACGCCGAGTTGACGGCGCAGGGCCAGGCGCGCGCTGAAGCGCTAGTGCGCTGGTTCGCGGGCAAACCGCTCGATGCGATCTTCGTGACCCCCTTCCGCCGCAGCCGCCAGACGATCGCGCCGCTCGCCGCGGCGCAGGGGATCGTGCCGGTGGTGTATGATTGGGAGCAGCAGGCGGCGGCGGTCGCGCGGATCCGCGCGGGCGGGGGCGCGGTGCTGGTGGTGGGGCATAGCAACACCGTCCCCGATCTGGTCGAGGCGCTGGGCGGGGTCAGGCCGCCGGACATGGTGCATGAGGATTTCGGGGGGATTTGGACGGTGGGCGCCGGGGAGACGGTGAAAGGCGTGGTGGAGTAGGGGCTTCTTTTAAAGCCCTCTCCCGCCTGCGGGAGAGGGTATTTGGCTCCCCTCCCTGGAAGGGCGGGGCTGGGGGTGGGTGGAGGCCTGGCGATACGGTCGTCTGCTCGCCCGCGGTGGCCGTATCACCAGCGCTCGACCCACCCCCGACCCCTCCCTTTCAGGGAGGGGGGATCACTGGGCGTATCTCGCCTTCAGCATCGCCCAAGCAGCGCGCAGTGCATAGGCGTCGCCGCCCTTTGGTCGTCCGGGCTTGGCCACCGGGCGCCACGCGAACACGTCGAGATGTGCCCACGCCGCATCCGCGGGGACGAACCTGCGCAGGAACAACGCCGCGGTGATCGCGCCGGCTAGGCCGCCCTCGGGGGCGTTGACCAGGTCGGCGATGTCCGACTTCAGCATCTCGTCATACGCATCCCACAGCGGCATCCGCCACATCTGGTCGGCATGCGCCTTGCCGGCGGCCAGCAGCGCTTCGGCGAGCGCGTCGTCGCCGGTGAACAGCGGCGGCAGGTCGGGGCCGAGCGCCACCCGCGCGGCGCCGGTGAGGGTGGCGAAGTCGAGGATCAGCCCGGGCTTCTCCTCGCCCGCCCGCGTGAGCGCGTCGGCGAGGATCAGCCGCCCTTCGGCATCGGTGTTGGTGTTCTCGACCGTCAGCCCCTGGCGGCTGCGCAGCACGTCGCCGGGGCGGAAGGCGTTGCCCGCGATCGCGTTCTCGACCGCGGGGATCAGCAGATGGAGGCGAACGGGCAGGCGGCCTTGCATCACCAGTTCGGCGAGCGCGAGCGCGTGCGCGGCGCCGCCCATGTCCTTCTTCATCAGCCGCATGCCCGCCGAATTCTTGATGTCGAGCCCGCCCGAATCGAAGCACACGCCCTTGCCGACGATTGCGATGCGCGGCGCGTCAGGGCGGCCCCAGACGAGCTCGATCATCCGCGGCTCGCGCCCGCGGCCCGCCGCCTGGCCGACGACATGGACCATCGGGAACCCGCGTTCGAGTTCGGGGCCCTTGGTGACGGTGAGCGTCGCGCCATAAATCTTGGCGAGCGCGGCGGCTTCGGATTCGAGCTCGGCGGGGCCGAGATCGCCCGCGCCGGTATTGACCAAGTCGCGAACCTTGGCGGTGGCGCGCGCGAGGCGAAGCGTCTCGTCGATCCGGCCGGGGTCGCCGGTCAGCAGCACGCGGTCGCCGGTCGGCGGTTCGCTGCGATAGCGATCGAAGCGATATTGGCCGAGCAGCCAGCCGAGCATCGCGACCCCGGGCTCATGGCCCTCGACGCGGTACGTCCCTTCGGGGAGTGTCTCGGCAAGCCGCGCGAGACACCAGGGCGAAAGCGATCCGGTGTTGGCGACGATCGTGACGACCGACCAGCTTTCGGGGGCATCGCCGGGCAGAATCGCGCTGGCATAGCTGGTGGGCTTGAGCCGCTGCGCGGCGATCGCGGCGCGATGTCGCGCGGGCTGGCGCGCGAGCCAGTCGTCATAGCCTGCGGGATCGACGAGGTGGATCGCATGCGCGGGCTGGCCGCGATCGGGGGCGAGGCAGGGGGTGAAGTCGGTCATTGTGGGGGAAGGTAGGCCGGCGCCACCCGGACTACCAGCTTCACTATCGTCACCCCAGCGAAAGCTGGGGTCTCGAGCAGCGGACGCAGCGCTTCATCGTGAAAGACCCCAGCTTTCGCTGGGGTGACGGTTCGAAGCGAGCGCCTTAGGACTTCAGACCGGCACTCCGAACAAATCATGCTCGTCGGCGTCCTCAATCCGCACGCGGATAATGTCGCCGGGCATCCGCCCGAAGGTATCGCGCAGGTGAACTTCGCCGTCGATCTCGGGCGCGTCGGCTTGTGAGCGTCCGGTCGCGCCGCCTTCATCGTCGACCGCGTCGAGGATCACGTCGAGCTCGCGCCCCACCTTGGCCTGAAGCTTGGCCGCCGAGATCGCGGCGGTGCGCTCCATGATGCGGGCGTAGCGTTCTTCCTTCACTTCCTCGGGCACCGCATCGGGCAGCGCGTTGGCGGCCGCACCCTCGACAGGTTCGAAGCGGAAGGCGCCGACACGGTCGAGCTGGGCTTCGTCGAGCCAGTCGAGCAGATAGTCGAAATCGGCGTCGGTCTCGCCCGGGAAGCCGACGACGAACGACGAGCGGATCGCGATGTCGGGGCAGATCGCGCGCCAGGTCTTGAGCCGCTCGAGCACCTTGGCCTCGTTGGCGGGGCGGCGCATCCGGCGCAGCACCTCGGGTGCGGCGTGCTGGAAGGGAATGTCGAGATAGGGGAGTACCAGCCCCTCGGCCATCAGCGGGATGACCTGGTCGACATGCGGATAGGGGTAGACATAATGCAGCCGCACCCAGGCTCCCAGGCGCCCCAGTTCGCGGGCCAGATCGGTCATGTGCGGCACGACTTCGCGGCCCTTCCAGGCGCGTGGTTCCTTGCGGATGTCGACGCCGTAGGCCGAGGTATCCTGGCTGATGACCAGCAGTTCGCGCGTCCCTGCTTCGATCAGCTTTTCGGCTTCGCGCAGGATCGCGTCGGGGCGGCGGCTGGCGAGGTCGCCGCGGATCGACGGGATGATGCAGAACGAGCAGCGATGGTTGCAGCCCTCTGAAATCTTCAGATAGCTGTAATGGCGCGGGGTGAGCTTGAGGCCGCTTTCGGGCACCAGGTTCAGGAAGGCATTGGGCGGCATCGGCGCGTGGTCATGCACCGCCCCCACCACGGCTTCGTACTGGTGTGCGCCGCTGATCGCCAGGACGTTGGGGAAGCGCGCGCGGATCATCTCGGCCTCCTGCCCCAGGCACCCGGTGACGATGACGCGGCCATTGGCCGCCATCGCCTCGCCGATCGCCTCGAGGCTTTCCTCCTTGGCGCTGTCGAGGAAGCCGCAGGTGTTGACCAGCACGACATCGGCGCCGGCATAGTCCTGCGACAGGCCATAGCCGTCCGAGCGCAGCTTGGTCAGGATGCGTTCGCTGTCGACCAGCGCCTTGGGACAGCCGAGCGACACCATGCCCACGCGGGGCGGTTCAGGAAATTGGGTTGCCATGATTGGGGGCGCACATAGTGCGGGTCGCAAGAAAAAGCGAGCCATGCGGCCAATTCGTCACCTCAGCGAAGGCTGGGGTCTTTTGCGGCTGTGCGCGTGGGTCGTTACCGGGAGGCCCCAGCCTTCGCTGGGGCGACGGTCGTTTGGCCGCGGGCTTCAATTCGTCCGGAACAGGAAGAACGCGCCCGCCGCGATCAGCGCGAAGCCGATGCCGTGGTTCAGCGTGATCCGCTGCCCCAAATACGTCACCGAGAAGATCGCGAAGATCGTCAGCGTGATGACCTCCTGCATCCCCTTGAGCTGTGCCGCCGAATAGACGTTGCTGCCCATTCGGTTGGCGGGCACCGCGAGCATATATTCTGGGAGCGCGATCAGCCAGCTCACCGCGATAACCGCCCACAATGCGGCGCCCTTGTGCTTGAGATGACCGTACCAGGCGAAGGTCATGAAGATGTTCGAGCCGATCAGCAGCACAATCGGCCAGATCCGCGCGGCTTCCATTACTGGCCCTCCATCACTGGTTGCCCATGCCTTGGCGCGGCAGGATTTCGACGATGACGTCGCCCTCGTGCAGTGCCTGCGCCTCGGGTGCGCTGAAGCCATAAACCTCGCCGCCGCGATAGATACGCAGCCCGAGCCCGGAAGTGATGGCCGACAGCGGCTGGTTGACCTCGTCGAGCCGGACCGGACGTTCGGAGAGCTGGACGCGGCCTTCATAGGAGGCGAGGTCCATCATGTAGTCGGCGATGTGGCGCCCCGAGCAGGAGCTTGCGAGCAGCAGCCCGGCGAAGCTGACGGGGTTGATGACCGTCGTCGCCCCCGCAGCTCGCGCAGGGAGTTCATTGTCCTCAGCCTTGACGATGATGCTGATCGGCAGGTCGGGGGCGAGGTGGCGCGCGGTGAGCAGGATCAGGATCGAGGTGTCGTCGCGCCCGCCGGCGACGATCATCGCGCAGGCCCGCGCGACCTGGACGTCGATCAAGGTGGCGTCGCGGGTGGCGTCGCCCAGCAGGACGTTGCAGCCGCGTTCCTCGGCGCGCGCGAGGCGATCGGCATCGCCATCGACCACGACGATGCTCGCGGGATCGCGGCCGCGCGCGATCAGCTCCTCGACGGCCTCGGAACCGGTCTTGCCATAGCCCGCGACGACGATGTGCCCGTCAAGATTGCGTTGAATACGTGCCATGCGCCATTTATCCCAGCCGCGCTTGAGGACGAAATTATAGGTGGTGCCGATGAACAGCACGACCACGAAGACCCGGATCGGGGTGACGATCAGCGCATCGAACAACCGCGCCTTTTCGGTCACCGGCGCGATATCGCCATAGCCGGTGGTGGTGATCGAGATCATCGTGAAATAGACGACGTCGGCGAAGCTGATCTGCCCGTCATAATTGTCGCGCAGCCCTTCGCGATCGAACCAATGCACCGCGATCGCGATGCCGACCAACGTCAGCACCGCGAGCACGCGCCAGGTGATCGCAAGCCACACCGGGGTCGAGGATTTGCGCTTGAGCGTGCCCGGATGCAGCGGCTTGACCATCAGCTGCGCGCCGGCAGGCGGCTGAGCGGATCGACCGGGGTGCGGCCCTGGCGAAGCTCGAAATGCAGCTCGGGACGGTCGGCGGCGCCCGAATCGCCCGATAGCGCGATACGCTGACCGCGCTTCACCGATTGGCCGCGCTGGACGAGCAGGTCGCCGGCATGGCCATAGACCGAGGTCAGCCCGTCGCCATGGCGAAGGATCACCAGCCCGCCGAGCGCGGGGATATCGCTGCCGACATAGGCGACGACGCCGTCGGCGGCGGCGAGCACTGGGGTCTGGAGCGGGACCGCGATCTTGATGCCGTCGTTGCGCTCGCCCGACGCGCCCGGGCCGAAGCGGCGGACGACGCGGCCTTCGACCGGCCATTGGAAGCCGCCGCGCAGCCGCGCGGGCTCGGCGACCGCGGCGGTTGAGGGGAGGATCCGCTTCGACGACGCGCTCGGCCGGGTCGGCGCGGTGTTGGCGGCAAGCGCGGGTTCGCCGCCGGTGATGATGTCGTCGATGTCGAGCCGGAACGCCTGCGCGCGCTCGGCGGCGCTACGCGGAATCGCCTCGCCGGGGATCAGCACGCGCTGCCCGGTGCGCAGGATGAAGGGCTCCTCAAGCATGTTCGCGGTGACGATCCGTCCCCAATCGACGCCATAGGCGCGCGCGATCGCGATCCCGGTCTGGCCGCCGCGCACCAAATGATAGCGGCCGCCGGGGATGGCGAGGCGCTGGCCGGCGAAGATCGTGAAGGGCGGCGCAAGGCCGTTGGCGCGCGCGATCGCTTCGGAGCCCGCGCCGGTCTTGGCGGCGATGCCGCGCAGCGTGTCGCCCGCGGCGACGATGTAGCTGGTCGGCGAGACGGCGCGCGCATCGGGGGCGACGCGGCGGGCTTCCCAGGCGGGGGGCGGCGAGGGGAGTGCGGTGACGTCTTCGGCAAGCGGCTGGCGGACGGTTTGCGGCGGGGGTTGCGCTACAGGGTCGCGCTGGCCGGTACCGGGAATGCAGGCGGCGAGGGCGAGGGGCAGCAGGGGCCCGGATAGCGCCAAACACCTACCCATCGTTCGTGCTGAGCTTGTCGAAGCACCGTTCTCCGCTTGCTGGCCGGCCGCTGAAGCAGAACGGCACTTCGACAGGCTCAGTGCGAACCGGGAGGGGCTGGTATGCTGACAAGATTGGCCTGCCCCACCAGGAACCCGCTGGTCTGTTCTCGCCATCCGCCGCCCCTTCATTCGCGATACGCCTGCGCGAGCATAGCGAGCGACGGGCGATGCGTAAGGTCCAGATGCAGCGGGGTGACCGCGACATAGCCGTCCTGGATCGCTTCGAGGTCGGTCGAATGCGCCGGTGTCTCGATCGTCGGCCCCAGCCCGAACCAGTGATAGTCATAGCCGCGCGGATCGCGGTTGGTGATGATCTGCAGCCGGCCATAATCGCGCAGGCCCTGGTCGGCGACGCGGATGCCCTTGACCCGGTCGGCGGGGAGCGCGGGGAAGTTGATATTCACCAGCGTGCGCGGCGCCCAATCGAGCGTCATCAGCGGTTCGAGCGCGCGGCGGCCCCAGGCGGCGGCGGCGTCGAACGGCACCGAATCGCCCATCGCCTCGCGCGCATAGACTTGGCTGAGCGCGATCGAGCGAACGCCGGCGAGCGCCCCCTCCATCGCCGCCGAGACGGTGCCCGAATAGGTGACGTCCTCGGCCAGGTTCGCGCCGCGATTGACCCCCGACAGGATCAGGTCGGGCTGGTGGTCGGCCATGATCTTGGCCAGCGCCATCATCACGGCATCGGTGGGCGTGCCGTCGACCGCGAAGCGCTGCTCGGCAAAGCGGCGGATGCGCAGCGGGCGGCTGAGTGTGAGCGAATGGCCCGCGCCCGATTGCTCCTCGGCGGGGGCGACGACCCAGACATCGTCGGAGAAGGTCGCGGCGAGGGTCTCGAGGATCTTCAGCCCGGGGGCGTGGTAGCCGTCGTCGTTGGTGATGAGGATGCGCATCGCTCAATCCTCCCCGAGCTTGCTCGGGGAGGGGGACCATCGCGTAGCGATGGTGGAGGGGCAAAGCCGCAGGCGACCGGCTCGGCGAAAGCCCCCGCCACCACCGGCTGCGCCGACGGTCTCCCTCCCCGTGCCGGGGAGGATCATCGGGGCTCCAGCAGCGTCAAGCCGCCGAGATACGGCTGCAGCGCCAGCGGCACCGCGACCGCGCCGTTCTCCTGCTGGTTATTTTCGAGCACCGCGACCAGCGTCCGCCCGACCGCAAGTCCCGAGCCGTTGAGCGTGTGGACGAAGCGCGTCGCCTTCTCGCCCTCGGGCCGGTAGCGCGCGTTCATCCGGCGTGCCTGGAAATCGGTGCAGGTCGAAACGCTCGAAATCTCGCGATAGCGCGCCTGGCCGGGCAGCCACACTTCGAGGTCGTAGGTGCGCGCCGCCGAAAAGCCCATGTCGCCGGTGCAAAGCTTCATCCGGCGGAAGGGCAGGCCCAAGGCGGTCAGGATGCCCTCGGCATGCCCGGTCATCGCTTCATGCTCGGCGTCGGAGGCCTCGGGGGTGGTGATCGCCACCATCTCGACCTTTTCGAACTGGTGCTGGCGGATATAGCCGCGGGTGTCGCGCCCCGCCGCGCCGGCTTCGGAGCGGAAGCACGGGGTGAGCGCGGCGAAGCGCAGCGGCAGCTCCTTTTCGGCGAGGATCTGGCCCGCGACGATGTTGGTCAGCGACACTTCGGCGGTGGGGATCAGCCAGCGGCCATCGGTGGTGCGGAACAGGTCTTCGGCGAATTTGGGAAGCTGGCCGGTGCCGTACACCGCCTCGTCGCGCACCAGCAGCGGCGGCACGACTTCTTCGAAGCCGTGCTGCTGTGTCAGCGTGTCGAGCATGAACTGGCCGAGCGCGCGGTGCAGCCGCGCGACGGGGCCGCGCAGCAACGTGAAGCGCGCCCCGGCCATCGCCGCGCCGGTCTCGAAATCAAGGCCGATCGCGGGGCCGATCGAGTCGTGCTCGCGCGCCGGGAAGGCGAAGCTGGCTGGTTCGCCACGCAGGTGAACCAGGGCATTGTCATCCTCGCCATCGCCCTGCGGCACATCGTCGGCGGGGAGGTTGGGGATCGCGGCGAGCGCGGTGTCGAGCTCGGCCGCGAGCGTCTTTTCCTCGGCTTCGAGCGCGGGCATCGCTTCCTTGAGCGTCGCGACTTCGGCCATCAGCGCGTCGGCGGCGGCGTGGTCGCCCTTGCCCTTGGCAGCACCGATCGCCTTCGAGGCTTCGTTGCGGCGCGCCTGGCCCGCCTGCAACTGGGTGAGTACCGCGCGGCGGCGCTCGTCGAGCGCTGCCAGCGTGTCGGCCTGGGCAGGCAGATTGCGGCGGGCAAGCGCCGCATCGAAGGCGGCGGGGTTTTCGCGGATGGAGCGGATGTCGTGCATGGCCGTCGCTATGGCCCGGCGGCGGGGGGCGGCGCAACCCGTCGGCGCGGCGGCGCGTTATCATGGTTCATGCCAATCCAAATAGGAGATCCCGATGCAGGTTCCGCACAAAGCATTCGTCGTCGTCGCCGATGGCCGCAAGATGCTGTTTCTTCGCAACGAAGGCGATGCGGTGCATCCCAACCTGGTGGTCGAGCGCGTCCGCGAGCAGGACAATCCCCCCGATCGCGAGCATGGCACCGATACCCCGGGCCGGGCGGCGTCAGCAGGCAGCGGCACGGCGCGCAGTTCGTTCGAGGAAACCGACTTCCACCAGCTCGAGGAAGACCGGTTCGCAGCGCACACCGCTGACCTGCTCAAGAAGCGCGCGCTGACCAATGACTTCGAAACGCTGATCATCGTCGCGCCACCCAAGACGCTGGGCGAGCTGCGCAAACATTATCACAAGGAAGTGCAGACGCGGCTCTCCGGCGAGATCGATAAGGATCTGACCGGCCACAGCGTTGCCGACATCGAAAAGGCGCTGCTCGCCGCCGATTGATCGCGGCGGATCGGTCCCGGCGGGGGCGAAGGGGGTCAGGCCCCCTTCGCCGCCTTCTTGCCGAAGCGACCGCGCGCAACCAGCGCCGCGGCGGCACCACCGAACAGCAGCAGCATCGGCGGCGCCGGCACCGGGGTAGGGTTGCCCGACGAGGTGCCCGGGGGATGCGGGTCGTGCCCACCGCTCGACCAGCCGGGCTTGTCGGGCTTGTTGGTGTTGTGGTTCTCGTTCTCGTTGTGGTTGTTGTTCTCGTTCTTATTCTCGTTGTTATTGGTATTTTCGTTATTGTTCGTGTTGTTATTCTGATTGTTGTTGTTGTTCTGATTGCTGTTGTTGCTCGAATTATTGTTGTTCGAGCTATTGTTGTTATTGGAACTGTTGTTGTTATTAGAACTGTTATTGTTGTTCGAGCTGTTGTTGGCGTTGTTCTGGTTGTCGATCACGACGTTCGATCCACCACTCGAACTGGAGCTCGAGCTCGAACTCGAGGTCGACGACACCACGATGCTGCCGCCCCCGCCGCCGCCCACGAAGCCGCCGCCGCCGAAGAACCCGCCACCGCCGCCGATGAAGCCGCCCGAGCCGCCGACCATCACCGGTCCGCCGCCATTGCCGCCGCTGCCTACCATCGGCGCGGCGCCGCTCGACCCCAGATACGGATCGGGAAGCGGGATCGGCGCGCCTTGGCTGGTCACGGTCACGGTCTGCGGCGCGCAGGCGGCAGTCTTGGTGATCACCCGGCGCACCAGCTTCTTGCCGGGGACGGCCGCATATTGGGCTCGCTTGCGCGCGACGCGCGTCTCGGCAACGCGGCTTTCGATCACCCGCTCGGTGCGCGCGGTATCGACCGCATGGACCGCGCCGCCGCCGACGATTGCCCCGCCGCAGGTGAACGCGCAAAGTTTAGCAACAGCCATCCGTACCGACATAGCGTCATCTCTTCTCGTTTCCGCAGGGTCGCGAGCGATCCGACGGGGGAGGCAACCAGATGTTGCCGATACGATGACTGTGCCGATCGAAATATTAAGATCAACGTCATTAACCATGCTCGCCGTGGGAACTGCACGAAATTACCAGAGCGCTGCGTCGTCTTCATGGTTAACGTCCGGTATTGGGACGGGATTTCAACGAGGAAGCAGCGTTAGCCTGGCGCCCACCCCAGCCTGGGGCGAATCACTTGCCAAGCACCGACCCATCGCGCGTTCGCGCCAAATTGGAAGATAATTGCCGGAAAAGACGGGCTTTCGTCGCTTGTGATGCGCCCGCCGCGCTCGTATAGGCCGCCACAGGGCAAATGCAGGCGTGCCACAGCCATTGGGGGCCGACACGGCAAGCCGGGGTGGAGAGTGGGATGGCAACGGTATTGGATCGATTGAACGACCCCGAGAAACCGGGCTCGCCGGCAGCGAACGACGGCGACGCCGTGGGCTATCGGCCAAGCGCCGGCGAACCCTTTATGAACGAGCGGCAGCAGGCGTATTTCCGTGCCAAGCTGCACGCATGGAAGGACGCCATCCACCAGGAGGCGAAGGACACGCTCAGCCAGCTGCAGAACGACTCGCTGCGCGAGGCCGACCTGACCGATCGCGCATCGAGCGAGACCGACTGGTCGATCGAGCTGCGCACCCGCGATCGCCAGCGCAAGCTGATCTCGAAGATCGATGCGGCGCTGCGACGGATCGACGATGGCGAATATGGCTATTGCGAAGTGACCGGCGAGCCGATCTCGCTCGCACGGCTCGAAGCGCGGCCGATCGCGACGATGACGGTCGAGGCGCAGGAACGCCACGAGCGCCAGGAAAAGGTTTCGCGCGAGGAATGATCGGTTGTCGACGGCCTTCGTCACCGGCACCTTAACGCTTTCGACAAGGATTGCTGCTTAACTGTGGCGGCGATCCGCACCGCCACGAGTATCGAGCATCACCATGGACCGTTACGCACACGACGCCGACCCGACCCCCGACGGGGACGAAGACGGCGAGGCTCAGCGCAATACCTCGCGCGACAGCCTGTTGCTGACCGCGACGCTGCGCACCGAGGCGGGTGCGAGCAACGTGCGCGTGCGCAATCTGTCGGCGGGCGGGCTGATGGCCGAATATGGCACCGCGTTGCCGCAGGGCACGCCGGTCGAGATCGACGTGCGCGGGATCGGCTGGGTGTCGGGCAAGGTCGCTTGGGCGACCGACGGGCGGCTGGGGATCGCGTTCGATTCGCCGATCGATCCCAAATTGGCGCGCAAGCCGGTGGGGACGGGCGCCAAGACCCCGATCTATCTGAAGCCGCCGCTGCGCCGCTGAACCGCCGCGCGGCCGGGGCCACGCGGCGCAGCGACCGCCCGGTTACTGGGTCGTCATCTCTTCCTTCACCCGAAGCTTGGCCCGCTTGAGGTCGCGCAACACCGTCGGATCGGGAAGCGGCCGCTGCGACTCGGCCGCGATGCGGCGATCGAGCGTGGCGTGCTTGGCTTCCAGGGCGGACAGATACGGACTGTGCATGGCTGCGTTCTCCGGTTGGTAGTTGGGGGATGCGGAGTAAAACACCGATCGCGGCGCTTGTCGCCTTGCAAAAACGATGCGATCGACGTGCCGTGCGGAAATCGAGCCCCGATCCAAATGGGTGCCGGCAGCACGGGCGCGCGAGGGACAAGCGATGGACGAGGCCGAACTGCTGCGCCGCCTGGAAGCGCTGCGCGTCGAACATCGCGATCTCGACGCCGCGATCGCCGCAATGATGGACACCGGATCGACCGACCAGCTGCAGATCGCTCGGCTGAAGAAGCGCAAGCTGCGGCTGCGCGACGAAATCGCGCTGGTCGAGGACGAGATGATCCCCGACATCATCGCCTGAACTAGCGGCGGAAATTCCGGCTCGATCGAGCCGGCGCGCGCTCGCGCCGTTTTGGGACAGGCGGCGGTGCGCCCGGTTTTGCCGGTTTCGGGCGTCGGCGGCTTGTGGCACGCGGGGCCGATGGACGCAGACGGCCCGCTACGCATCGAACGACGGCTGATCGACTCGCTTTATGTAGAGGCGATGCTGCTGGCCGACGAGGCGCGCGATTATTTCGACGACGGCGGGCAGGCCGACCGCGACGCGCTGGCGCCGCTGGCGCGCGTCGCCTTCTCGTGCGAGTCGCTCAAGGTCACGACGCGGCTGATGCACGTCATCGCCTGGCTGCTGACACAGCGCGCGGTGGCGGCGGGCGAGCTGACCCCGCGCGATGCGCTCGATCGCGCGCGAAGATTGGGCGGCGCGCCTGCGACCGACGAGGCGACGATCACCGCGCTGCCTGACGGCGCGGGGGTGCTGGTACGTGCGAGCATCGACCTGCACCGGCGCGTCGGACTGCTCGACGATGCGCAAGCCCAACCACTGTTCGCGTCGAGCCCCGCGAGGTCGATGTTCGACCGGCTGGCTGGGGCATTCTAAGGGGTACGGCGGTTGCGGCGACCTTGCAGCCGCAGTTATCCTACTTCGGTTCTGGCTGGACCGCTGCGAGCATCATCGATCGCGCCGATCGCGCCACCCGCTCCCCGATCATCGTGAACTGGTCGCCAAGCATGCTCGATCTGCGCCACGCAAGCGCGATCGAGCGATAGGCGTTCCAGCCAGCAACATCGACGATCGCCAGGCCCGACATCCCCCCGACATCGGACGCCAGATAGAGTTCGGGCAGGATCGCCGCGCCCAATCCGCTGGCCGCCATCTGGTGCAGGCTGTCGAGACTGGTGCCTTCGTAATCGGGCGCCAGCCGCATCCCGAATCGCTCGGTGATCTGCGCGATCTGCCGATGATATTGGTGCCGCTGGTCGATCGACAGGACCGGCAGGTCGGCCAATCGCTCGCTCGCGACCGCCGGGCAGCCGGCGAGCCGATGGTCCTTGGCCACGACCAGGTGCAGCCGTTCGCGAAACAGCGGCTCGACGTGGAACAGATGATCCGAGATCGGCAGCGGGCCGAGATACAGGTCGATCTGGCCCTTCGCCAAGTCGTCGGTCTGATAGACCGGAATGCCTTCGCGGACGTGGATGCGAAGATCGGGAAGTGCCTGGTGAAGCTCGGCGATTACCGGCGACAGGAGATAGGGACCGAGCGTCGGCGTCGTACCGAGCCGGATCGTGCCTGAAACCTTGCTGCCGGCGCGCCTCGCGACATGGCCGAGTTCGCGCATGTCGCGCAGGATGGCGCGCGCTCGCTCGATGATCTCGCGCCCGGCCGGTGTCGGCAGCACACCGTTGGAGGATCGTTCGAGCAACATCAGGCCTAGATGATCTTCGAGCGTGCGGATTTGCTGGCTGAGTGTCGGCTGCGACACGTTGAGCAGCGCTGCCGCCTTGGCGAAGGACTGGGTGTCGGCGATCGCCACTAAATATTCGAGCTGCCTGATCGTCACGCTACCGCCCATAGATGAAAGCTATCGATAGCCGGGTTAGCTTTCTATTGGCGCTATCTCAATCGTTTCGGTAGCTTTCGACATCAGCCCGGTGTTCCCTCTCCGGACCGATGCATCGGTGGAGCCCCGCAATGTTCGTCATGCCTTCCCGTACCAAGCCGGCAAGGCTGAGCAGTCGGACAGCGGGGCTTCACTCCTGCACGTCGCATCTGACCCTGTTGCTGCCCGCCGGTCGTTGCTTTTCGCCCACCGCCTGCATGGCGCTGACCGCTGCTGACCGATCGATGCTGGTGCTTCGCCGTGAAACCGGTCCGCGCGTCGTCCGCGACTTGGTGCTCGAAGGACGGCAAGGGTCGCGATCCAAATGGATCGGTCACTGGCTGATCCGGCTCGATGCGCTGCGCGGGAGCATAGGCTGGACGACCGCGCTGATCCTAGACGGTGATCCGTATCCTGGATCGGCGCCGCATATCGAAACGCTGATCGATCAGGGCGCGGTGGTACACCGATCGCCGATGTTCGCCTCCAACGGAGTGATGCCATGAGCCCGATACTCACCGCGTTTGCGCTGCTTGCCGGCAATGGGCCCACGATCGTCGTCGAGAACAGCTCGCAGCACGCGATGACGCTGATGGCGGCCGAAATGCCAAGTCATTACGAGCCGTTGCCATCGGAGGCGCTCCTGCCAACGGCTTCGGTGCGGTCCATCAGCCGCCGAGGCAAAGTCCTGGTGCCGCACGCGCAGAGCAGGGCCGAAGCGATTCGTCTGCAGTACACCGACGGCGCGGGCAATGGTTGCATCTTCCACGTCGCCGCGACCGATCATTCGGCTAGTTGGAAGAAACTCAAGCCCCGCGCAGAGCGCGTCGGCAGCGCGGTTTGCGAAGCCCGGACTGGGCGCACGATCGCCGATTTCGTCTATGTCGTCCGATGACCCGGCGGCGGCCGCATCGCCCTTGTTCCCGGCAGCGTTGATCGCATCGATCCGCGACGCTGGCGCACCCGATCGCTGCTCACTGCTGGCATTGGCGCGGCGCTTCCGGCGCGATCTGGCTCCCGCGTACCCGGCGGGTTTGTCGGCAAGAACCGCGGTACGGCTGGGGTACCTCACCTTGAAAGGCCAGCACCGCTGATCGAACGGAGCATTGCAGCATGAATGCCGATCGATTTAGTTTAAGCGTACTCCAACATCGCCTCGACCAGGCGATCCGGTGCGAAGCGCGCCGCCCGATCCCCGACGAATGGGGAATTCTACGCCTCAAGAAGTTGAGGCTGGCGATCAAGGACCTGCTCACCTGCCCCATGGGCGGTCGCGACCGCGGGAAGTTGCGGTTCAACCTGCGCTATCCCCCAAGCACCCGATCGTCGAACAGCCCGAACGCCAGCGTCGAGGCGTAGAACGCCACCGCGCGGTCGCGGGGCATGGTGCCCGCCCATTTGCGCATGTCGAAGGCGGCGTTCTGCAGCGCCATCAGGATCTGGCTCGCCACCAGCGGGTCGATCGCGCGGATCGAGCCTTCGGCGATGCCGTCGCTCATCGTGCCCGCGAAGCGGCGAGCGATTCGGTTCGAATGGTCGATCATCGTCTGGCGCACCTCGATCGGCAGGCCTGACAGCGCCGTGGTGCGCAGCAGGGGGCCACGTTCGGAGAATTGGATGTCGAGCAGCGTCGCCAGCGTCGCCGTCAGCCGCTGCCAATGGCTGCCGCCCTGGTCGTCGGCCTCGCGTTGGGCATCGGTGATCGTGCCGAAGCTGCGCTTGTAGCATTCGATCACCAGATCGTCCTTGGCGTCGAGATGGTGGTAGAAGCTGCCCTTGGTGACGTTGAGTTCGGAGGCGATGCGCTGGACCGAGGCGCCGCGATAGCCGAGCTCGTTGATCAGCCGTGTGGCGGCGAGCAGGAAGCTCTCTCGGCTCGAGGTCGACTGGCCATGGGTGAGGTCGAGCGTGGCGGGCGCCCAATGCTCTCCGGGGCCGGCAATGCCGTGGCGGAAGACGTCCATCACCCGCGCCTCGACGCGCGGATATTGATCGATGCCGTAGCGATCCAGCCACACGTTGAGCCAGAAGCTGTTCTCGAGCAGCACATGCGCGCGCGCGCCGTTGAGATCGGTATGCGCGCGCGATTGGGGGGTGCCGAACAGGCTGCGCGTCTTGCGGAACACCTCGCGCCACCCGGCGAGCAATTGCGCCTTGAGCGGCTCCTCCATCGCGCGAAGGTCGGAGAGGATCGCGAAGTCGGTCTCCTCGCCGGTGCGGATTCGGGTGAGGCGCGCCATGTTAATCGCAAGGAAGCGTTCGACGCGCTGTTCGGGGGTGGGCAATTGCAGTGCTTCGTCGAGCATCGCCAGCAAGGTGGTGAGCGTCTGATCGAAACAGGCGGCGGCAAGGTCTTCCTTGCGTTTGAAATAATAAGTGACGCTGGTGGTGTTGAGCCCGACGCGCCGCGCGACGTCGGCGAAGGTCATTCCCTTGGCCGATTGTTCGTTGATCGCCTCGGCCGCCGCCGCGAGGATCGCGTCGCGCTTGGCCTGGAAGCGTTTGGTACCTGTTTCCGTCCCCTGTCGGACGCTCTGCGGGGCGTTCATCGAACCAGAGTAGCTGGTTCGTTTCGAAGAAACAGTGTTTTTTTCATCAGCGGTAGGCGTGGCCACCGTAACGGCAAAAGGCACAGGGCGGCGCTTTACCGAAGATCGGGTATGGTCTAATCGGGAAAAAACCGATGCGCGCGAGAGGATGGCCGATGGATTTCACGCTGAGCGACCGCGAGACGCATTTCCGCGATCGGGTGAAGGCGTTCATCGACCGCCATATCGCGCCGCGCGACGCCGAATATCACGCCGACATCGCCGCGGGCGACCGCTGGGCGCCGTCGAAGCTGATCGAGGAGCTCAAGCCGCTCGCGCGCGAAGCGGGGCTTTGGAACCTCTTCATGCCGCCGCATTCGGGACAGGTCCATGTCGACGACAGCTTCGCGTTCGAAGGGACGCAGCTAACCAACCTCGAATATGCGCTGTGCGCCGAAGAAATGGGGCGAATCCATTGGGCGAGCGAGGTGTTCAACTGCTCGGCGCCCGACACGGGTAACATGGAAGTGTTCCATCGCTATGGCAGCCTGGCGCAGAAGGAGCGCTGGCTGAAGCCGCTGATGGACGGCGCGATCCGGTCGGCGTTCCTGATGACCGAACCCGCGGTCGCCTCGTCCGACGCGACCAACATCGAAACCGCGATGGTCCGCGATGGCGACGACTATGTCATCAACGGGCGCAAATGGTGGTCGTCGGGCACCGGCGATCCGCGCTGCAAGGTCGCGATCGTGATGGGCAAGACCGATCCGGGAGCCAAGCGCCACGCACAGCAGAGCATGATCCTGGTGCCGCTCGACACGCCGGGCGTGAAGATCGAGCGGATGCTTTCGGTATATGGGTATGATCACGCGCCGCACGGGCATGGCGAGGTCGTGCTCGATAATGTGCGCGTTCCTGCCGCCAACCTGCTGTTGGGCGAGGGACGCGGGTTCGAGATCGCGCAAGGGCGGCTCGGCCCGGGGCGGATCCATCATTGCATGCGCACGATCGGTACCGCCGAGATGGGAATCGAGCTGATGGCGAAGCGGCTGCTGAGCCGCACCGCGTTCGGCAAGCGGATTGCCGACCAATCGGTTTGGGAGCAGCGGATCGCGCGCGCACGGATCGATATCGAGATGACGCGGCTGCTGTGCCTGAAGGCCGCCGACATGATGGACAAGGCGGGCAATAAATCGGCGCAGCTCGAAATCGCGATGATCAAGGTGCAGGCACCGATGATGGCGCTGCAGCTGCTCGACGATGCGATCCAGGCCTATGGCGGCGCGGGGGTGTCGGGCGACACCCCGCTGGCCGGCGCGTGGGCGAGCCTGCGGACGCTGCGCTTCGCCGATGGGCCCGATGAGGTGCATAATCGCGCGATCGCGCGCGCCGAGTTCGGGAAATATGCGGTTTGAGCCGTCACCCGTCACCCCAGCGAAAGCTGGGGTCTCGTGCGGCGAGGGGCGCGCTTAGTAACCGAGAGACCCCAGCTTTCGCTGGGGTGACGGCATTGGTTTGAAGGGATGCAGGTGAAAGCAGCCGTTCTGCACGAGGCGAAGACCCCGCTGGTCATCGAGGAGGTGCGCGTCGACAAGCCCGGTCCGCGCGAGGTGCTGATCCGCACCTCGGCGGTGGGGGTGTGCCGGTCGGACCTGCACTTCATCGATGGCGGTTTCCCGCATCCGGTGCCGACGATCCCCGGGCATGAGGCGGCGGGCGTGGTCGAGGCGGTGGGCGAGGGGGTGTCGAGCGTGAAGCCCGGCGACCATGTCATCACCTTCTTCACCGCCTTTTGCGGCGCATGCGAATTCTGCATCTCGGGCCGGCCTTCGCTTTGCATCGATTCCTCGACGCGGCGGCCTCCCGATGCCGAACCACGGCTGCGGCTGGCGGGCGGGCAGGCGCTGGCGCCGTTCCTGAACCTGTCGGCCTTTGCCGAGATGATGCTGGTGCACGAACATGCCTGTGTCGCGATCAGCCGCGACATGCCGCTCGATCGCGCGGCGCTGCTCGGCTGCGCGGTGATCACCGGCGCGGGGGCGATCTTCAACGACAGCAAGGTGAAGCCCGGCGAGAGCGTCGCGGTGATCGGTGCGGGCGGGATCGGTCTGTCGGCGATCAACGCCGCCAAGATCGCCGGCGCGGGCATGATCGTGGCGATCGATCCGGTGCCCGAGAAGCGCGAGCTGGCCCGCAAGATGGGCGCGACGCATGTGTTCGACTCCGCCGAAGACGGGCTGGCTAAGGCGGTGCTGAAGCTCACCGATGGCGGGGTGCATTATGCGATCGAGGCGGTGGGGCGTCCCGCGACCGCCGAGCTTGCCTGGAACCTCCTGCGGCGCGGCGGCACCGCGACGATCCTGGGGATGATCTCCCCCGGCCAGTCGGTGAGCATCCCCGGCCACACCTTCCTGACGGGCAAGAAGCTGCAAGGATCGCTGCTGGGATCCACCCAATTCCCGATCGACATGCCGCGGCTGGTGCAGATGTATCTCGACGGCAAGCTCGACCTCGACACGATGGTCGCCGAGCGGATCAGCCTCGACCAGGTCAACGACGCGATGGCGAAGCTGCGGACCGGCGACACCGCGCGGTCGGTGATCGTGTTCGCATGAGCGCGCTGGCTGAAGAAACGATCGACACCGCCGCGCTCGAGCGGTGGATGGTCGCGCAACACCCCGGCTTTGCCGGGCCGGTGACGCTCACCAAATTCGCCGGTGGGCAATCGAACCCCACCTATCGCGTCGATACGCCAGGGGGCAGCTATGTGCTGCGTCGCCAGCCCTTCGGCGCGCTGCTGCCATCGGCGCACGCGGTCGACCGCGAATATCGGCTGATCGCCGCGCTCCATCCCACCGGCTTTCCGGTCGCGCGACCCTGTTTCGGTTTGTGCGAAGACCCGGCGGTGATCGGGTCGACATTCTACATGATGGAATTGGTCGAGGGGCGAACCTTGTGGGACGGGACGCTGCCCGACATGCCCCCCGCCGACCGCCGCGCGCATTATGAGGCAATGGTCGATACGCTCGCCGACCTGCACGCGATCGATTACGCGGCGGCGGGTCTGGGCGATTTCGGCAAGCCCGGCAATTATTTCGAGCGCCAGGTCGCGCGCTGGACCCGGCAATATCGCGCGGCGCAAACCGACGACATTCCCGCCGCGGAAGCTTTGATCGACTATCTCGCGCGCACCGTGCCGCCGCAAACGCGCACCGCGATCGTCCACGGCGATTATCGCATCGACAATATGATCTTCGCGCCGCAAGCGCCGCGCATCCTGGCGGTGCTCGATTGGGAGCTGTCGACCCTGGGCGATCCGCTCGCCGACTTCGCCTATTTCGCGATGAACTGGGTGACCGAGCCCGAGGGGCGTTCGGGGGTGATGGGACAGACCGGCGGCGACACCGGTATCCCGACGCTCGAGGAAGTGACCCAGCGCTATTGCGCGCGGACGGGGCGCGACGACGTCCCCGACCTCAACTGGTATTTCGCCTATAATCTGTTCCGGCTGATGGGCATCGTCCAGGGGATCAAGAAGCGCTGGCTCGACGGCAACGCATCGAACGCCGCCGCTGAGGCGACCGCGGCGCGGGTGCCGTCACTGGCCGAGGCGGCATGGGGCTTCGCGGTGAAAGCAGGAGCATGACGATGCGCGCACGGTTCGAGGGCAAGTCGATCATCGTCACCGGCGCGGGATCGGGGATCGGCCGCGCGGTGTCACGCGCCTTCGCCGCCGAGGGCGGGCGCGTGGTCTGTGCCGACCTGACCGAGGGGTGCGAGGAGACCGCAGCGATGATCGCTGCCGATGGCGGCACCGCGCTGGCGATCCGGATCGATGCCGGCAGCGAGGCCGATGTCGAGCGGATGGTCGCGCTGGCGTGCGAAGCGCATGGTGGGGTCGATATGATCCACGCCAATGCCGGCATTTCGGGCGGTATCGCCGGCCTGTTCGAGGGCACGCCCGAGCAATGGGCTGAGATATTGCGCGTCAACCTCATCGGGCCGTTTCTGGCGATCAAGCACGCCGCGCCGCGGATCGTCGAGCGCGGCGGCGGCGCGATCGTCTGTACCGCGAGCGTCGCCGGCTTGCGATCGGGGGCGGGCGGGGTGCCTTATTCGGCGTCGAAGGCGGGGGTCATCAGCCTTGTGCAGACCAGCGCGCAGCAATTGTCAGGCAGCAATGTGCGGGTCAACGCGGTCTGCCCCGGACTGATCGAAACCGGCATGACCAAGCGCGCCTATGACTATGCGCGCGAAAAGGGGGTCGAGGACCGGATTGGCCGGCTGAACCCGTTGCGGCGCGGCGGCGAGCCCGACGAGATCGCGCGGGTGGTACTGTTCCTCGCCTCCGACGAGGCGAGCTATGTCAACGGACAGGCGATCGCGGTCGATGGCGGGCTTTCGTCGAGCCATCCGGTGACGCGGCAGGAGTTCGGCAAGACCGCGGCCTAGCGCCTGTCTTGCCAGCGTCATTTTGTCGCGGCAGACTAATGCCATGAGCCATCGCCTTGCCCTTATCGGCGTCGTCCTGGCGCTGTCGCCCGCCGCCGCGCAGCAGCGACCTCCCATAGTGTCGCCGCCGCCGCCACCACCACCGCCTTCGGTGCCGCCGCCGGTCGTGGCGACATCGAGCGGGCAGATCATCAACCGGCAGAAGCTCCTCGACTACCGCCCGGGCGACGTGCGCTGCGGCAGCGAGACGATCCGTCCCGAACGCGTCGAACGCCCGCTGACCATGTTGCGCTATGGCGACGTGCCGGCGATTCCGATCATGCTTCGGTTCCGTATCGATAGTACAGGACGGCCGCTGAGCATTGTTCGCGAGAGCGAGCGTTTCCCCGAGAACGATGATCTGTTGCCGAGCTTTGCAGCATGGCAATTCCCCGATGGCGCACGTGCTGATTGCAGCATCAGCTTCTACCCGGTTGCCGAACCGATCGAAAGGGTGAGCCCAGCCGCTGCGCGCCGCTATCTAGCGCTCGGCGGGTTTCGGCCCGGCCAGGCGCCGCGACCATTGTGGGACCGGGCGCAGCTGCCGGGAGGATGCGTCCAGCGTTGGCCGCAACTGCTGACTCAGAGCTTCCCGCGTTTCGATACGATTGCCGCGCCGCCCGCGTCGCTCTCGGCAACCTTCCTGGGGTTCGACATCGATGCCGAGGGGGTGCCGACCAACATCCGGACGCTCGACAGCGACGGCAACGCTGCGCTCGATGTGGCTGGGCGCGAGGCGATCGCCAAGTGGCGCTATGCGCAGGGGCCGCGGACCGGTTGCACCTATCCCTACCACCGCAGGCAGCAGGTGCCGCTGGCGCCGCCCGAGGCACCCGATCCCGCAGCACTGCGCGATCCCGCGGCGCGCTGCGACACCGCGGAAGCATGGCAGACGCCACCGGTGCTGACTTTCCCTGATCCCTATCGCAAGCGCGCGATCGAGGGCTGGGCGATCATCGCGTTCGACGTCGCGCCCTGGGGCGCGACGGGCAATGTCCGCGTGCTCGCGGCCGAGCCGACGAGCGATTTCGGCGACGCCGCCAAGCGTGTGGTCGAGCAATCGCGCAAGATGGCGTCGGAGACCGGCGCGTCGGGCTGCACCGAGCGCGTTCGTTTCGCGATGACTAGCGACTGATTCGCGCGGCTTCGGCGCGGCGCATCGGCATCGCGTCGATCGTATCGCTCAGCAGCGCCATCGCGATCGGATCGGCGCGGCGGAGTTTCAGCCCGCCATCCTTGCCCAGCAGCACCGCCTGGAACTCGCGCTCGGACACGCCGTAACGCTGGCGGAGGCGCCCCGCATCGTCGCGCACCCCCGATACCGAATCGCCGACGACTTCGATGACGTGCAGATCACGCTCGGCCATCGCGCGCTTGTCGAGCAGCCGCCGCTGGCTCGCGAGATCGGAATCGTCGCGCGATGGCGCGAAGACGATCAGCACGCGGCGTTCCCATTGCAGCGAATCGAGCGAGGCGGGAGCGGCCTGGACGGCGGCGGCGATGCCGAGGGGAAAGAGCGCTTCGATCATCAGCCTATAACGCGCACGCTGCGGTTCGGTGCCCGCGATCAGTCGCGCAAGCGGATCAGTCCCTCCTGCGCGCAGCTCGCCACCAGTCGCCCGTCGCGGGTGAAGATGCGCCCACGATTGAAGCCGCGCGCATGCCCCGCCCAGGGGCTGTCGGTGGTGTAGAGCAGCCATTCGTCGAAGCGGAAGGGCTCGTGCAGCCACACCGCATGATCGAGGCTGGCGGTCTGCAGCCGGCCCGACATCCAGTTGACCCCGTGTGGCAGCATGCACGTGCCGAGCAGGCTCATGTCGCTGGCATAAGCGAGCATCGCGCGGTGGAGCGCGGGATCGTCGGGCAGCGGCGCGGCGACGCGGAACCAGCTATGCTGCTGCGGCGCCGAGGGTTCGGGCGCGAACCAATTGCGCGGGTTGGTCGGGCGGATCTCGATCGGGCGCGACCGCAGGAAGAAGCGGCGGAGCTTTTCGGGCACCTGTTCGCGGATTTCCTCGCGAAGCTCGCTGTCGCTGCGCAGCGTGTCGGGATCGGGGACGTCGGGCATCGCATCCTGATGGTGCAGCCCTTCTTCGGGGACATGGAACGACGCGATCATGTTGAGGATCGGCGCGCCGCGCTGCATCGCGATGATCCGGCGGTTGGCGAAGCTGCGTCCGTCGAAATCGCGCACGACGCGGTAGATGATCGGGTGATCCTCGTTACCCGGACGCATGAAATAGGCGTGGAGCGAATGCGCGACCTTGGGCGAGTCGACCGATCGCTGCGCCGCCTGGAGCGCCTGGCCGATCACCTGCCCGCCAAAGACCCGCCCGGTGCCGCCAGGCTGGCGCGCGCCGCGATACAGGTCGGTGTCGATCTCCTCGACGTCGAGCAGGTCGATGAGTTGCGCGACGAGCGCTTGCGGGGTGGTGGCGCGTTCGTTGGGGTCGGTCATACTGTGGGCGCTCAATAGCCGCTTTCGCGCGCCAGCGCATCGGCATGATAATTCGCATCGCCAAACATCTCGGCGAGTACGCGCGCGCGCTTCATATAGAAGCCGATGTCATATTCGTCGGTCATGCCGATGCCGCCGTGCATCTGGACACCCTCCTGCACGCTGAGCGTGGTGGCGAGCCCGGTCATCGCCTTGGCGACCGCCACCGCCTGACCCGCGAGCGCGCTGCCGGCATCGAGCAATTGCTGCGCCTTGAGCACCGCGGCGCGCGCGACTTCCATTTCGGCATAGAGGTGCGCGGCGCGGTGCTGGAGCGCCTGGAAGCTGCCGATCGTCTGACCGAACTGCTTGCGTTCTTTGAGGTACGCAACGGTCAGGTCCATCGCACCGCCACCCACACCCAGCAGCTCGGCCGAAGCGCCGCTGCGGCCTGCCGCCAGCAGACGGTTCAGCACTTCGCGGCCATTGTCGACCTCGCCGACGACCGAGTCGGCATCGAGTTGCAGATCGGCAAAAGTGATCCGCGACGCCAGGCTCGAATCGGCAAGGCGTTCTGGCCGGATGTCAGGCGCGGCGGTTTTGGAATCGACCGCGAACAGCGTCACGCCATCCTGGTCGGACTCGGCTCCCGAGGTGCGCGCGGCGACCAGGATCAGGTCGGCGACATGCGCGTGCGCGACGAATTGCTTGGTGCCTGAAAGCCGGAAACCATTGCCCGATCGCTGCGCGGTGAGCGAAATGCCGTCGCCGAATTTCGCGCGCTCGTCGATCGCCAGCGCGGCGATCGTGTCGCCCGCCAGGATGCCGGGATAATAGCGATCGGCGTGCGCGGTGCCGCGCAGCGCCTCGACCGCGGCGACCGCGGTGGTGAGGAAGGGCGAGGGCGAGAGGTTGCGGCCGATTTCCTCGAGCACCACGCCAGCCTCGACATGGCCGAGCCCCATGCCGCTTTGCGCCTCGGGGATCCGGATGCCGGTGAAGCCCATCTCGGCGAACTGCTTCCACAGGTCGCGGCTGAAGCCGGTGGGGTCGTTCGCGTCGCGCAGCGCGCGCAGGTGCGAGGGCGGCGCGTGCTCGGCGATGAAGTCGCGCGCGGTGTCGCGGAGCATCGTCTGCTGATCGTCGAGATACAGGGGCATATTCTTCTCTTTTCTTCTCAAAGCCCTCTCCCGCGTGCGGGAGAGGGTTGGGTGAGGGCCTGTTTCCTGTCGCAACGGACGAGAAGGCCCTCACCGCTGCGACTAGGTTCGCTTCGCTCTCCAAGTCTCGCTCCTCTCCCGCAGGCGGGAGAGGGTAGTTACGCCGGCAAGTCCAAAATCCGTTTCGCGACGATGTTGAGCTGGATCTCGCTCGTGCCGCCCTCGATCGAATTGGCCTTGGTGCGAAGCCATGCACGCGCTGCCGCGCCGCCATTTGACGCGCCGCTTTCCCATTCGAGCGCGTCCGATCCGCCCGCCGCCATTTGCAGTTCGTGGCGCGCCTTGTTCAGTTCGGTGCCGTAATATTTCATCATGCTCGGCTGTGCCGGATGCGCGCGGCCTGCCTTGAGTTCGTCGATAAAACGCTCGGACATCGCCCCAAAGGCGCGCGCGCGGACTTCGAACATGGCGATCGAGGCGCGCAGCAACGGATCGGCGAGCCGGCCATTCGCGTCCAGCCCAACCGCAGCGATCGCGCCCTCGATCAGTGGGTTGCCGCCGCCCGCGCTCGCAAGGCCCATGCCCGAGATCATCTCGCGCTCATGCCCCAGCAGATATTTGGCGACGTCCCAGCCCTTATTCTCGTCATAGATGCGATTGGCCTTGGGGACGCGGACATTGTCCATGAAGGTTTCGCAAAAGGGCGAATAGCCCGAGATCAGCAGGATGGGCTTGGTCGACACGCCTTCGCTGGCCATGTCGAACAGCACGAAGCTGATGCCGCCCTGCTTCGATTCCTTCGAGGTGCGAACCAGGCAGAAGATCCAGTCGGCCTTGTCGGCATAGCTGGTCCACACCTTCTGCCCGTTGACGATATAATGATCGCCCGCATCTTCGGCGGAGGCGGCGAGGCTGGCGAGATCGGAGCCGGCATTGGGTTCGCTATAGCCCTGGCACCAGCGGATTTCGCCGCGTGCGATCTTGGGCAGATGGTCGAGCTTTTGTTCCTCGGTGCCGTATTTGAGCAGCGCCGGCCCGAGCATCGAGATGCCGAAGCTGTTGAGCGGGTTGCGGCAATGCAGCGCCGCCATTTCCTCGCGCAGCGCCTTGGCTTCGGCGGGGCTCAAGCCCCCGCCGCCATATTCAGTCGGCCAATCGGGGACGGTCCAGCCGCGCGATGCCATTGCCTCGAGCCATTCGCGCTGCCCCGGCTGGAAATCGGGGTTGCGTCCGCCCCAGCATATGTCCTTGTCCGATCGCACGGGTGCCCGCATTTCGGGCGGGCAATTGGCTTCGAGCCAGGCGCGGGTTTCGCTGCGGAAGGTGGCCAGATCGGTCATGCGATTGCTCCTTGTGGAGACGGGGAAAGATGCTGGGCGATCAGCGCGGCAATTTCGATCGCGCGATGATCCTGGTGAAGCTCGGTGATGACCTGCACCCCGGTGGGCAGCCCGTCGATCAGCCCGACCGGCATGCAGGTCGCGGGCAGGCCGGGATAGGTGGCGAGGCCGGCCCAGGCGAGATGCGCGTCATAAGGGCCGGGGGTGCCGTCAATGGCGAGCGTGCGGTCGGCAAGCGGGCTGTGGTCATGCGCGAATGCCTGGGTCGCGGCGGGCGGCGCGATCACCGCGTCGAACTCACCGAACAGCGCGCCCCAGGCGCGAGTGCTGCGCGCCTGTGCATCGAGCATGCTGAGCCATTTCAGCAACGACGGCAGCGTGTGGTGCAGCGCGGGATTGCTGCGCGCGAAGGTGACGTTCAGCAGATCGCCATAGGCGCTATGCTGGCGCGATAGATCGGGGAGCAGATCGCTGTGGCGAACGACCTCGACACCGGCGCGGGCAAGCGCCGCTGCGGCGCGCTCGACACCCTCGACCACCGCATGCGCGGTGCGGGTTTCGGGATGCTGGGCGAGGACCAGTACGCGCCGTGTGCGCGCCGCCGGGCGCGGCAGTGGCAGCGTGGCGAGCAGGTCGATCATCAGCGCCAGGTCCTGCGGATCACGCGCCAGCGGGCCGATCACGCCGAGCACGGTTTCGGTACCATCGGTGCCCGGATAGCGATGGCCGTCGGACGAAATCGCGTTCCAGCTCGGCTTGTGCCCCCATATGCCGCAGAAATGCGCGGGCACCCGGATCGAGCCGCCGACGTCGCTGCCAAGCTCGATCGGCACCATCCCCGCCGCCACCGCCGCGGCGCCGCCGCCCGAGCTGCCACCGGAGGTGCGCGCGGGATCGAGCGGATGATTGGTGCGGCCGTGGATCGAATTGACCGATTGCCAGTCGCCCAGCCCCTTGGGCACGTTGGATTTGCCCAAAATGATCGCGCCCGCCGCCTTCAGGCGAGCGACGGCATGCGCGTCGGTGGTGGCGACGTTGTTGCGATGCTCGGCAAAGCCCCAATGGGTGGGCAGGCCGGCAATATCGAACGCCTCTTTCACCGTCATCGGCACGCCGAGCAGCGGCGCGGTATCGCCCGCGGCCAGCCGCGCATCGGCGGCGTCGGCGGCGGCAAGCGCGCGATCGAAATCACGCACCGGCACCGCGTTGATCTCCGGATCGAGCGTTTCGATCCGCGCGATCGCGGCGAGGGCTTGTTCACGCGCGGTGGTGGTGCCGGCGCGGATCGCGGCGGCGGTGGCGTGGGCGGTGAGGGGCGGGGTGCTGGTCATCTAACGATCCCGTTCGTCCTGAGTAGCCGGCGAGTAGCGGCGAAGCCGCGTATCGAGGCGGCGTATCGAAGGATGGGTCGCCGCGCGCGGCGGTGCTTCGATACGCGCCCTCGCTACGCCCTCTGCGAGGGCTACTCGGTCGCTACTCAGCACGAACGGGGTAGGGGGCGCCATTTCCCCCCTTGCCGCGTTCAATTGAAGCGCTCGCCCTTGTCGGCCTTGTCGCGCAGCAGTTTTGCGACCTCGAAGCCGTGTTTCTCCAGCCCGGCGACGATCTTCTTCAGCCCCTCGGTATCGGCCCAGAACATCGGGCCGCCGCGATAGACCGGCCAGCCATAGCCATAGATCCACACGACATCGATGTCGCTCGCACGCTGTGCCATGCCTTCCTCAAGGATCAGCGCGCCTTCGTTGACCATCGTGTAAAGTGTGCGTTCGACGATCTCCTCATCGGTGATGTCGTGCTGCACGGCACCCGATTTCGCCCGGAATTCCTCGATGATCTCGGCGACGCGGGGGCTGGGCGAGGGGTTCCGCTTTTCGTCATAGTCATAAAAGCCCGCCTGGGTCTTTTGCCCCCAGCGCTTTTCGGCGGCGAGCGCGTCGCGGATATTTTCGATGCGGGTGGGATCGCGGTGCCAGCCGATGTCGACGCCGGCCAGATCGCTCATCTGGAACGGCCCCATCGGCATGCCGAAGGCGACATGCACCTTATCGATCTGCTCGGGAGTGGCTCCCTCCATCAGCAGCTTCATCGCCTCTACCTGGCGCGGCATCAGCATGCGGTTGCCGATGAAGCCGTGGCAGACGCCCGAGACGACCGCGACTTTGCGGATCGTCTTGCCCAGCGCCATGACGGTGGCGAGCACATCGTCGGCGGTCTTGGCCCCGCGCACGACTTCGAGCAATTTCATCACATTGGCGGGCGAGAAGAAGTGCATCCCCAGCACGTCCTGCGGGCGGGACGTGCTCGCGGCGATCTCGTCGACGTTGAGATACGACGTGTTCGACGCAAGGATCGCGCCGGGCTTGGCGATCTTGTCGAGCTTGCCGAACAGCTCCTTCTTGACGTCCATATTCTCATAGACCGCCTCGATGATCAGGTCGCAATCGGCAAGGTCGTCGAGCGAAAGCGTGGGGTTGAGCGCGCCCATCGCCTGTTCGACCTGTTCGGGCTTGATCCGGCCCTTGGCCGCCGATGCCTCGTAATTCTTGCGGACGACGCCGGTGCCGCGATCGAGCGCTTCCTGCTGCATCTCGACGATCGTCACCGGAATGCCCGCCGACAGGAAGTTCATCGCGATACCGCCGCCCATCGTGCCCGCGCCGATGACGCCGACACGCTTGATGTCGCGAAGCGCGATGTCGGGTGCGATGCCGTCGATCTTCGAGGCCTTGCGCTCGGAAAAGAAGATGTGCCGCTGCGCTGCAGACTGGACGCCGAACATCAGCTTCATGAAGCTTTCGCGCTCGAACTGGATGCCTTCGGCAAACGGCACCTGCGTCGCCTTTTCGACGCAGGCGATGTTCGCCTCGGGCGCGTCGAAGCCGCGGAAGCGGCGGGCGTTGGTCTTGCGAAAATCGGCGAAGACCTGAGCGTCGGCGGTGGCGGTCTTCTCGCTGGCGCGCGGCAACGGGCGCGCAGCGGCGACCTCGGCGGCGAAGGCGAGCGCGTCGTCGAGCAGGCTGGCTTCGCCGGCGAGGCGGTCGACCAGCCCGGCCTCGTGCGCCTGGCTCGCCGAGATCGGATCGCCCTTGGCGGTCATTTCGAGCGCGAGCGCGACGCCGGCGACGCGCGGCAGCCGCTGGGTGCCACCGGCACCGGGAAGCAGCCCGAGCTTCACTTCGGGTACGCCCAGCTTCGCCGAGGGCACCGCGATGCGGTAATGGCACGCCAGCGCGACCTCGCAGCCGCCGCCGAGCGCGGTGCCGTGGATCGCCGCGATCACGGGCTTGTCGAGCGCCTCGATCGAATCGACCAGCGTCGGGAGCAGCGGCTCGACCGGGGGCTTGGAGAATTCGGTGATGTCGGCGCCCGCGAAGAAGGTCTTGCCCGCGCAAGTGATGACGACCGCGTGGATCGAATCGTCGCCGGCCGCCTCCTTTAGCGCAGCGTCGATCCCGGTACGGACCGCGGCGCCGAGCGCGTTGACGGGGGGATTGTCCGAGGTGACGACGAGGATGTCGCCGTGGCGGGCGGTGGTGATGGGCGAGGTCATAAGCGTGGTTTCTCCGATGGTCCGGCGAAGGGAATTGGGGGCGTAGGATGGCGTTGAGCAGGGTGGGGGACAGGCGCGGCGATCGTCATGCGAAATGCGTACCTTTCATTCGAAACCGGCGCAACCGGTCGCTGCCTGCAGGCTTGGTTCCTCTATTGCCTTGAGTGTGCGGCGAATCAATACTAACCTAACGCAATAGGGTAACAGCCCAAACCCGACATTCAACTATCGGAGAGAATGCCTTGGCCCAAGACCCGCTCGTCGCGCTTGATCCCGCCTGGCCCAAGATGTCGCTGGCGCAGGTCGAGGCGCTGCTGACCGCGCCGGGGCAGCGATTCGAATATGAGACTGTCGACATTCGAGGCGTGCCGACGCGGGTGTGGAAGCAGGCGCCCGCGAGCCTGGCGCTGCTGACGATGTTCTCGCGCAGCCATGGCGCGCGCGAGTTCCTGATCCACGAGGACGAGCGGATCACCTACGACGCGCATTTCCGCGGCGTCGCGCATCTGGCGCACAAATTGGTGGCGGTGGGGATCGGCCGCGGCGACCGCGTCGCGCTGGCGATGCGCAACCTGCCCGAATGGACGCAAGTCTTCTTCGCGGTGACCGCGATCGGCGCGGTCGCGGTGCCGCTCAATGCGTGGTGGACCGGCGGCGAGCTCGAATATGGCGTCAATGATTCGGGCGCCAAGCTGCTGATCGTCGATGGCGAGCGGCATGTGCGGCTCGCGGGGCACTACCCCGCGATGCCCGCGGTCGAACGGGTGCTGGTGACCCGCGCCAAGACCCCGCTCGAAGGGAAAGCCGAGCCGTTCGAGGCGCTGGTGGGCGCGCCGACCGACTGGGCGACATTGGGCGAGCTCGCGCTGCCCGATATCGCGATGACGATCCAGCCCGACGACGAGGTCGCGATCTTCTATACCAGCGGCACCACCGGCCACCCCAAGGGCGCGATCGGCACGCATCGCAACATGCTGTCGAACATCTTCACCGCGGGCTATGCATCGGCGCGGATGATGCTCCGGCGGGGCGAGATGCCGCCGCCCGCGCCCGAGCCCAAGACCAGCCTGATCGTCATCCCCTTTTTCCACGTCACCGCATGCAGCGCGTTCCTGATGGGTAATATCGTCGCCGGCGGGACGATCGTGCTGATGCGCAAATGGGACACGATCGAGGCCTACAAGCTGATCGAGCGCGAGCGCATCCATGCCACCGGCGGGGTGCCGACGATCGCTTGGCAGTTGCTCGAACATCCCGATCGCGCGCGATATGACCTGTCGAGCCTCGAAACGATTTCGTACGGCGGCGCTCCCTCGGCACCCGAATTGGTGCGGCGGATCTATGAAGAGTTCGGCGCGCTGCCCGGCAATGGCTGGGGCATGACCGAGACGATGGCGACGGTGACCAGCCATCAGGGCGAGGATTATCTCAACCGCCCCGACAGCTGCGGCCCGCCGGTGCCCGTTGCCGAGCTCAAGATCATGGCGCCCGATGGTGAGACCGAGCTCGGCGTCGGCGAGGTCGGCGAATTATGGGCGCGCGGGCCGATGATCGTGAAGGGCTATTGGGAGAAGCCCGAGGCGACCGCCGAAACCTTCATCGACGGCTGGGTGCGCACCGGCGACCTGGCGAAGCTCGACGACGAAGGCTTTTGCTACATCGTCGATCGCGCCAAGGACATCATCATCCGCGGCGGCGAGAATATCTATTCGATCGAGGTCGAGAATGTCCTCTACGCGCACCCCGCGGTGACCGACGCCGCGCTGGTCGGGGTGCCGCACCGAATCTTGGGCGAGGAGCCCGCCGCGGTGGTGCATCTGTGCCCCGGCTGCGAGGCGAGCGAAGCTGAATTACAGGCCTGGGTCGGGAAGCATCTGGCGGGGTTCAAGGTGCCGGTGGCGGTGAAGTTCGTCGATTCGGTGCTGCCGCGCAACGCCAATGGCAAGATCCTGAAGAAGGAATTGCGCGCGATGTTCGAGGGGGTTGAGGCTTAATACCTCGCTGCCGGTGTATGAATGCCGCCGTACATCGTTGAGATCATTGTCCCTGCCGATGGTAAATTGGGATATTGCTAATGCTCGCGCGATTTGTACCAATGCAAGACTGGGCGCCGAGGCCCGCCGAATAGCGTTCGTAACCGCGGTGCCAGCGCTTACCGTTAGGAATGCGTTTACCACTTCTCCCCGCGGCAATAGCGATCAGCACGATGCTGCCGTGCGTGCCTGCAGCGGCGCAGGGGGAACGGTTCCAGCAGCTGCGCGCGCAGGACCTGCGCGTCGCGAGCGTCGCCTATCGGTTGGCGGTTTCGGGCAGCGCGTTGTGCCCCACGGCGACCGAGCCGCAATCGGGGATCGTGCTGCACAGCCTCGCGCAATATGCCGAAGGCGACCGTGCGGCCGCGGCCGAGCACCTGGGGCTGGGCGATGGCGTGACGGTGTTGGGGGTCACTGCGGGAAGCGCTGCCGACCGCGCCGGGCTGTCGGCGAAGGACGTGGTGCTTTCGATCGGCGGGGCCGTGCTCGTTGACGCTACGCCGAGTAGCGCGGCAAGGCTGCTGGCCGATGCGCTTGCGCAGGGCGCGACGACGATCGTCGTCGCGCGCGGCGGCGGCAATCGCGAGCTTCGCCTTGCCGCCGAGCGTGGTTGCCCGACGCGCGCCGAACTGCTCACCGATACAAGGGTCAATGCCTGGGCCGATGGCGAGCGCGTGATGCTCACCACCGGCATCGTCGCCGAGACGCAGACCGACGATGAGCTGGCGATCGTGATCGCGCACGAGATGGCGCATAATATCCTGCGCCACCGCAGCCAGCTTGGGGCGAGTGCGGCGCAAAGCGCGCTGCTGCCGGGTGCCGGATCGCCCGCGGCGATGCAGGCGGCGCGCGAGACCGAGGAGGAGGCTGACCGGTTCGCGGTCGGAATCGCGGGGGCCGCGGGCTATGACCTGGCGCAGGCGGCGCCGTTCCTCGAACGGCTGCTGGTCAAGGGCGGCATCGCGCAGGCGGCGGCTGACACCCACCCGGCGGGTGAGCGTCGGATCGCGTTGCTGACCGCCGCGGTCGCCGAAGCGACCGGGCAGTCCGCTCAGCGCTGAGGCGCGCGCATCGCGGGGAAGACCTCGGCCAGGTCGCGCGTCTCGGGCAGGATATAGACGATGCCGACGGTGCCCGCGAAGGCCGGGGCGACGACGCCGTCGTAGAACGCCTCGGGCACGTTGATGCAGCCATAGGAGATCCGGTTGTCGCCCGCGGTCGGGGTCGCGAGTCGCTGGCGGCGGCGGTCCTTGGCCTTGCCGTCGATCACGCGATGCAGCGACAGCGCCTTGTCGTAATCGATCCAGAGAATATCCTGATCGAGATCGTGGCCGAGCGCCGCCTGGTAGCGGCCCGCGGGGGTGGTGCGTTCGTGCGGCAGGATCGCCGTCAGCCGGCGCTGGCCGATGCCGGGCGCCGAATCGTCGCCGACCGCCGAGCCGAGCAAGGCCGCGGCGGCGCCCGCGACGCTGCCGTCGCGCGCGAAGACGAAGACGCGCGCGGCGGTCTTGTCGATGATGGCGAAGGGCAGATTCTGATGGTCGCGCGAGGCGACCACCCAGTCGGCGAGCGTGCGCGCCTGGTCCGACGGTACCTCGACCTTGAAATCGGCGCGGCGCGGGGGCTCGCCGCCGGGATCGGCGCGCGCGGCGACCAGCGGCGAGGCGATGGCGATCGCCAGCACCACCGCGATCACCGCGCGTTGCATCGCCTTAATTGCGCGCCTGCTTGCGCGGATAGACCGGCACCGCGGGCGCGGGGAGGAAGGCGTTGCCGCTCGGGCGGGTGCCGGGCCGGACGACGGCTGGCTGTTCGATCGCCGGCTGGGTCCAGGCGGTCTGCATCGGTGGCATCGTGACGCCAATGCCGTTGACGCTGAGCTGCGCGATCGCGGGCGCGGTGGGGACTAGGGGCCCGACCCCGGTGAGGACCGCGGTGTAGAGCGGCGGGACGACCACCGGGATCACCGCGACCGGCGGCACCGGGCTGGGGACGGGGACGACGGGAACCCCCGGGATCACCACCACCGGCGGAACGGTGCCCGGCGGCGCGATGACGACCGGCGGCACGATGACGGGCGGGACGACCACGACGGGCGGTACCACGGGGGGGACAACCGGCGGGACGACCGGCGGCGGCGTTACCACCGGCGGCACGACGGGAGGCACGACCGGCGGCGGCGTCACCACCGGCGGTACGACGGGAGGCACGACCGGCGGCGGCACCACCGGTGGCACCACGGGCGGCGGCACGACAGGTGGGACCACCGGCGGCGGCGGCGTCACGACCGGGGGAACCACGGGCGGCGGCACCGGCTCTTCGGGCGGTGGCGGCACCACAACGGGCGGCGGCACCACGACAGGCGGCGGCACCACGACAGGCGGTGGCACCACGACCGGCGGTGGCACCACGACGGGCGGTGGCACCACGACCGGCGGCGGGATCACCACCGGCGCAGGGGTGATCGTCCCGAAGGTCGCGAAGGTCGCGACGCAGCACGACCCCGCCAGCGCGTAGAGATTGGCGTTGGGGCCGCCCAGCGTATAGCCGCTGAAGGTGATGCCGCCACTCACGCCCACCGTCGGGTCGTTGAAGGTCGCCACCGCGTCGGGACCGGCGACCAGCGTCACCCCGGTGGGCAGCCCCGCGCCGGTGGTGTTGAAGCCGTTAAGCACGGTGTTGGGGCTGCCGTCGTCGACCTTGTTGCCGTTGGGGAAGACCAGCATCCGCTGCGTCAGCGTCGCGCCTTCGGTGAGGACGAAGCGGTTGGCGAAGTCGGTCGGCGCGGCGTACGAGATCGGATTGTAGTTGAGCGTCACCGGCGCGACGGTGACCGTCACCGGCGGCGCCAGCGGGGCGAAGATGATCGTGCCGAGGCCGGTGCCGTTGCCGCCGCTGATCAAGGTCATCCCGACTGGTAAACCAAGGCTTTGTGCAGGGATCGTCGAACCGCGCGTGAGCGTCACCGCGGCTTCGATATGGACGTCGTTGCCCGAGCACAGCGCGATGTTGCCGTCGGTCGTGGTGATCGCGCGGCGGACATGGACGTCGCGGCCGGCATTGAGCAGGACGCTGCCATTGGTCGTGGTCACCGGCGCATCGACATTGATGTCGCGGCCGCAGCAGGCGACCAGATTGCCGTTGGTCGCGGTGATCGCGGCGTTGATGTTGACGTCGCGAAAGGCGTTGAGCGTCAGCGTCGTCGGCGCGCCCGATGCGCTCCAGGCGACCGCATCGTTGACGAAGATGTCGCCGTTGCCGCCGGTGGTGTCGGGCACCATCGTGCTGATCGTGACGCTGCTGGTGACCAGCTGCGCCGACAGCGTCGCGCCCGATATATTGCCCCCGGTCGCGGCGATGATGAAGTCGGCGGGATCGATCAGCCAGGTGCCCGTCGTGCCTGCAGCCGCTGCGGTGGTGACGCGGAAGCCGTCGGCGATGTTGACGCGCGCCGCCGAGGTTTCGATGAAGCCGCCATTGCCCCCGGTCGGGGCGCTGGCATCGAGCACCCCCGCGACATTGGCGGTACCGCTCTGCATGTCGCCGAGCAGCACGATCCGCCCGTTGCGGCTGCCGAGCGTCCGCGCCTCGATCACCCCGGTGTTGTTGACCACGGTGCGCAGCAGCTGGCCCGCCGCCTGCGCGGTGAGCATCACCCGGCCGCCATCGGCGCGGATCAGTCCGCCATTTTCGACCAATGCGTTGATCGCGCCGCGATCGACGGTGACGTTGAGCAGCCCGTCGCCCGCGACGTCGAGCGTAACGCCCTGGCCCGCGGCGAGCGCCACGCTGCCCAGCCGCGCGACGATCGTGCCCTGGTTGCTGACATTGGCGCCGAGCAGCGCGACATAGCCGCCGTCGCGCGCGGTGATCGTGCCGCGGTTGAGCACCGCCGCGCCGCTCGCGCCCGAGAAAGTATAGCGCCCGGCCATGAAATCGGCATTGGCGATGTCGAGCGTCGAGGCGACGAAGCCGCCGACATTGACCTGCGCGCCCTGGCCGAACAGCACGCCATTGGCGTTGACGAGGAAGACCTTGCCGTTGGCCGACAGGTTGCCGAGGATCGCCGAGGGGTCGGTGCCGGTCACGCGGTTGAGCGCGACAGCATTGGCATTGGGCTGGTTGAAGCGAACGCTGTTGCCCGCGCCGATGTTGAAGCTCGACCAATCGATCGCGGTGGCGGCGCTCGACTGGTCGACGGTGACCGATCGCGCGCCGGTCGAGATCTTCGCGGCACCGGCGACCACGGTGCCGCCGGTCGGCAGCGTCTGCGCCCACGCGGTCCCGGCAAAGGCGAGCGCACCGGTGGTCAGCGCGATACGTGCGAGCCCCACCAAGGCGGTGGAGCAGGAGAGGCTGGTGCGGGTGCGGTGGATGTTCATGCTGACGGTCCTAGGCTTTGAGGTGGCGGTGCGCCGCGGATGCGACGCTGCCGTCAGAAGAGTTTGACGATCTGGAACCAGAAGCGCCCCGCGCGGTCGGGGCCCGAAGTGACTCGCTGGTCGCCGAGCCGGTGCGCGTAGGTGCCGCGCAGGATCAGTCCGCCGGGCAGGCCGGCGCTCAGCCCCGCACCGATCCCGCTGCGGCTGCTGCGATTGGGACCGGTGAAATAGGGATCGTGCGCGAAGTCGACGACGCCGGCATCGATGAAACCGAACGCCTGGAGATCGACGGCATCGAACGCGATCAGGTCGCTCAGGCCAAGCCGCGCCTCGGCGGTGACGATCACCCCCTGGTCGCCGAACGCCTCGCCCTCGGGATAGGCACGGACGCCGTAAGCGCCGCCCAATTGCATCTTTTCCGAAGTGTCGAGATTGTCGAAGGCATATTGGCCGCGCACCGAGGTGTAGAGCGACAGCGGTCCCGAGATCGTCTGCAGCCGCGCGGCGGCAAAATCGAGCTTGCCGAACCCGCCCTGAGTGCGCCCCGTGCGGCCGTCGATCGCGCGTTCGTCGGCGTTGAGGATGTTGAGGTCGCCATAGCTCAGCCGCGCCGAGACCGAGCTGATGCCGCCGCCGGCGAAATCATCGCGGCCATCGGCATCGATGCCGAGCGAGGCGATCCGGCTGTTGCGGTTCGACTGGGTCGAGACGAGCCCGATCCGGTCTTCGAACCACTTGGCGTCGAGCGCGCCGGTCAGATAGACGTTGAGATCGCGCGACCGGATTACCGGATAGCGTGCGTAGAGGCTGGCGATGTCGGCGGCGCCATCGGCATCGAGCCGTTCGAATTCGCGGCCGAGCTCGTAGCGGATATGCGCATAGGAGGCGCCCAGGGTCAGGTCGCCGACGGGAAGCTGATACGCCAGCCGCCCGTAGGCCAACCCGCCGCTCGAGGCGAGGATGCGCGCGCTGATCAGGTCGCCGATGCCGAGCGGATTGGCGAGGTTGAGCGTGCCGCCGCCGCGATATTCGCCGGTGTAACGATTGCCCGCATTATCGGCCTCGACGCTGCCGCTGATGCTGCGCCCGGGGGTGACGTCGACGAGCAGGTCAGAGGTGCCGACCGCGCTGCCGGGGCTGAGCGTCGAGCGCACGCCGACGCCGGGCAGGTCGGAAAGCAGCAGCAGCCGCCGCTCGAGCGGCGCGCCGGTGACGATGTCGCCGCCGTTCAGCCCCCGGAGCCGGCTTTGCACCACCCCGTCGGACACCCGGCTGGTGTTGTTGACGTCGATCTTGCCATATTGGCCCTCAATCACCGCGACGGTGACGGTGCCCGACTGGACGTCCTGCTCGGGGATATAGGCTTGGGCGAGGAAATAGCCGCGCGCCTGATAATAGGCCGAGATGCGCCCCGCGACGCTGCGCATTTCGCCCAGCGTCAGCGTGCTGCCCGGAACGAAGCCGCTGGCGGCGAGCAAGGTTTCGGGCGCGAACAGCGTCGCGCCGGTGATGCGCAGCGCGTCGATCCGGATCGCCTCACCCGACAGCTCGGGCTGCGGCGCGGGCGTGCGCGGCTGGAGATCAATGTCTGGGGTCGCCTTGGGGATCAGCGGGGCAGGGGGGATTTGCTGCAGCTGCTGGCCCGCGCCGATCGACTGCGCGATCGCAGCGGTCGAACAAGTCATCAACGCAACGCATACTATTCCGAATTTGAACAAGAGTGCCTCGACATTCGGCCGCACTAGATAAGCCCCGACCCACCCGCAGCGAGAAGGGGGGTAAAAGCGCTTTCCGTAGCCTAGCTGAACACCGCTAAGGATCGGATTGCCCCGTCGGGCTATGCCCGATGCAATAACAACTCGTTTATATTGGCGGTGCCCGCAAGTAACGTCGCCCGCGCTACTGGCAGGCCGTCAAGTAACGCGCCGATGGAATGTGAAACATTATCAACGTGTTCGTTAACGCCCTAGGTGCAGTCACCCCGCCCGGGCCGGGCCAAACTATATTTTCGGTGGCGGTAACGATGCCGGTAACAGGCGGGCGCGAAGCGGTTTTCCGACTCGGGGGGCGGCGTGCCGGTCAGGCGACCGCGGCGTAATCGGCGCCCGGCAGCGTGACCGCGGGGAGTTCGCGAAAGCCCGGACGCGCCAGCAGATAGCCCTGGATGTAGCGGATGCCCAAGGCACGGATCGCGGCATATTCGGCCTCGGTCTCGATCCCCTCGGCGATCAGCGTGATATCGAGCGAGGCGGCGATCCGGACGATGCCGTCGAGGATCAGCCGGCGCGGCAGGCTGGCGTTGAGATTGCGCACCAGTTCCATGTCGAGCTTGATGATGTCGGTCTGAAATTTTGCGAGCAGTGCCAGCCCCGCATGACCCGCGCCGAAATCGTCGATCGCGGTGGCGAAGCCCATCTTGCGATAGCTTTCGACGATATGCTGGACATGATCGGTGTCGGTCATCTCCTCGCCCTCGGTGAACTCGAAGATCAGCCGTTCGGGGGGAAAGCCGGTCGCGGCGGCGGTTTCGAGGGTGAGCTGGATGCAGGCCGCGGGCGAATAGACCGCGTTGGGGAGAAAATTGATCGACAGCCGGGCATCAGTATCGAGGATCCCCGCGGCGACCGCGCCTTCGATCGCGGCGACGCGGCATTGCTGGTCGAACGAATAGCGATTCTCGTCGGTAACGCGCGCGAGCACATGGGCAGCGCCTGAACCGTCGGCGCCGCGCACCAGCGCTTCATACGCAAAAACACCGCCGGTTTGCGCATCGACGATCGGCTGAAACGCCATGGCAAGATCCATGGCATGGCTCTTCGATTTGCAACCCTGACAACCAGCCGGCACGCTTTATCCTCTCTAGCGGTCCTTGTTTTTAGGGGGCGAAAGCTAATGACCCATGAAACTGCGCATTAGTTGGCAAATTTTCGGTTAGCGATCTCGCCCGGTGGGGCGGGGTGGAGAAGGCTCAACGCCGCGCACGGTTGGCGGCCGCGATGTGATCGACCACCGATACGTGCAGCTGGCGATCGAAGCTGACCCCGATCTCGCCGGGCTTCACCCAGCGGACGTCGCATTTGATCGCCTGCAGCTTATCGATCGTTACATAGATCGCCTGACCGATTTGGAACTGGCGAAAAGTGGCGATCCGCGCGCCGCTCGCCGAGATATCGAGCAGCTCGACCGCATGCTGCCCCTGATAGGGTTCGGAAATACGGCCCTGTGCCGACAGCGAGATGCGGCAATTGGCGCGCTGTTCGCTCGGTTCGTCTGCGGTGTTGCGCATGATGCGCTCCTTCGCGGTGTATACGCTTTGTACGAAGGCGAACCGTAGCGCGGAAACGTCACCGAAAGCTTAGCGTAGCGGCTCGATCACCTGCCGCATCGCGATACGCCAGCCGTCGAGCCGTGCCTGGCGCACATTTTCGTCGAGCGCCGGGGTGAAGGTCTCGACGCTCCCTCGCATCGCCGCGGCTTCATCGAGCGTAGCGAACCAGCCGCAGCCGACGCCCGCAAGCATCGCCGCACCCAACGCGGTGGTTTCGGTAAACGCCGGCCGCTCGACCGGCAGGCCCAACATGTCGGCCAGGTCCTGCGCCATCCAGTCGTTTGCCACCATGCCGCCATCTATCCTAAGCGTCGCCCAATCGGCGCCATCGGCGGCGAAGGCGGTCTTCAGGTCGTGGCTTTGGTGCGCCATCGCCTCGAGCGCGGCGCGCACCAGATGCGCGCGCCCGGTGGCGAAGCTGAGGCCGATGATCGCGGCGCGCGCGGCGGGCTCCCACCAGGGCGCGCCGATCCCCGCCAGCGCGGGCACGAGATAGACGCCGCCATTGTCGGGCACCGATCGCGCGAGCACTTCGGTTTCGTCGGCGCTGGCGATGAGTTGGAGCGAATCGCGCAGCCACTGGATCAGGCTGCCCGCGACGAACACCGATCCTTCGAGCGCATAGGTCCGCCGCCCGCCGAGCTGCCACGCGACCGTCGCAAGCAGCCGGTGACGCGAGGTGGGCGGGGTGTGGCCGCAATTGGCGAGCACGAAGGCGCCGGTGCCGAAGGTCGCCTTGCTCTGGCCGGGGGTGAGGCAGGCCTGGCCGATCGTCGCCGCCTGCTGGTCGCCCGCCATGCCGCAGATCGCGATCCGCCCGCCGAAGAGGGTCGTGTCAGCGAGGTGGCCGGCATTGTCGACGATGCGCGGCAGCGCGGCGCGCGGCACGCCGAACAGGTCGATCAGCCCGTCGTCCCAGCTGCCGCTGCCCAGCGCCATCAACAAGGTGCGCGAGGCGTTGGTGGCGTCGGTGATATGCTCGCCGTGGGAGAGCTTCCACACCAGCCAGCTCTCGACCGTGCCGATCGCCAGCCGCGACCCCGCCGCGCGCAGCTGCGGCCAATGCTCGAGCGCCCAGGCGATCTTGGTGCCCGAGAAATAGGGATCAAGCAGCAGCCCGGTGCGCGCCTGGACGCCGGGTTCCTCACCCGCCTCGCGCCAGGCGCGGCACATCGCCGCAGTGCGGCGGTCCTGCCAGACGATCGCGGGCGCCAGCGGCTCGCCGGTGTCGCGGTCCCAGAACACGATCGTCTCACGCTGGTTGGCGATGCCGATCGCGGCGATCCGATCGGGTCCGCCCGCGCGCTCGACCATCGCTTGGGCTACGCCGAGCGAGCGCTGCCAGATTTCGTTGGCGTCGTGTTCGACATGGCCGGGCTGGGGATAATGCTGGGTGATGTCGGCGGCGGTCGCGGCGTGGCAACCGCCGTCACGCGCGAACAGCATCGCGCGGGTCGAGGTGGTGCCGGCGTCGATGACGAGGATGTAGTCGGACATCGTCGGAGGCTAGCGGTACGGGCGGCGACGGCCAATGGTATTGGCAACACCACAACCGTTCGTCCTGAGTAGCCACTGAGCGAAGGCGAAGGGGCGTATCGAAGGATCGCTCGCTTGGGGCAATGTCCTTCGATACGGGTCTTCGCCAAGCTCAGCCCCTACTCAGGACGAACGGGGTGGGGGAAATCCCTTCGGCAATCGAACCAGGATTACACGTCCCCGCAATCGCGCTAGGGTTGCCGCGTGAACGATCTTTCCCCGCCCGCCGAACCCGCCTTCGCGCAGCAGCCGACCGACCCCGTTGCGGTCCCCGGCACCGTCCCCGCCTCGCCGCCTGAAGAGGAGGTGCCCGACGAACCGATGCGGCGCGACCGGTTGCTCGCCGCGCTCACGCTGATGGCGGGGGTGGGGCTGTTCCTGGCGATTCCCTTCGCGCTCAAGGCAGGGTCCGAATTCTTCATGCCGCTCACCGCGGCGATCGTGATCGCGATCGCGCTGGTGCCGTTGCTCGAATGGCTCGAGCGGCGGCGGGTGCCCGCGCCGCTGGCGTCGCTGACCTGCGTCATCCTGTTCCTGGGGGTCGCCAATGGCGCGCTCGCCTCGATCGTCGTGCCGGCGTGGCAATGGGTGCGAATCCTGCCCGAGCGGATAGAACAGATTCAGTCGAACATCGCGCCGCTGATCGATTTCTATTCGAACGCCGAGCGGTTCGTGAACCGGACGATCGAGAATTTCGCGACCGCCCCCGCGCGCAAGACCGCCGAGGTCACCACCGCCGCGCCGCCGACCGGGCTGCTCGATCTGGTCGGCACCTCGGCACCCTCGGCGATCATCGAGATGTTCTTCGCGATCCTGGTGATCTATTTCTTCCTGAGCGGCTGGACGCGGCTGCGGCGCAACGCGATCACCAGCCGGACGAGTTTCGGCGGCGCGATCGCCACTGCGCGGGTGATCCAGGACGTGGTCGACGACACTTCGGCCTATCTGGGGACGATCACCGTCATCAACCTGCTGCTGGGGCTGATCGTCGCCGCGGCGCTGTACGTCATCGGCATGCCGACGCCGTTGATGTGGGGCGGGATCGTCGCGCTGCTCAACTACATCCCCTATTTCGGGCCGGTGATGGCGGCGCTGCTACTCGCGCTGGGCGGGCTGATGACCTATGACGATATCTGGCTGGCCTCGCTGCCCGCGATCATCATGATCGGCGCGCATCTGATCGAGGCGAATGCGATCACCCCGCTGATCGTCGGCCACCGGCTGACGATCAACCCGATCATGATTCTGGTGTCGCTGAGCTTCTGGGGCTGGGTGTGGGGCACCACCGGCGCGCTGCTGGCGGTGCCGCTGCTGATCATCATCCAGACCGTCCTCAAGGCTGCGGGCAAGCCCGATATCGCCGGATTCCTCTTCGAACACGGCACGCTGGTGAAGGAGCCGCCGCGTTCATCCACAGCCTTTGTGCAAAAGCGCGAGCAATCGAGTTGACACCCCTGCGAGGCCCGGTTAGACGCGCCTCCTCACCGAGCAAGCGGGTGTAGCTCAGTTGGTTAGAGTGCCGGCCTGTCACGCCGGAGGTCGCGGGTTCGAGCCCCGTCACTCGCGCCACTCGGTGAGTATTTATGGAAGCCCGGCCCTCGCAAGAGGGTCGGGCTTCCGTCGTTTCAGGCGGGTTGCACGTTGGCGAAATAGCGCGAACAACGCGCGCCGATCATCGGCGCGCTTCGGATCGGCCGGGCAGGGAAGGACGTGACCATGGCATCCGACACGCGATCGACCGCGATGCTGCCGCTTGCGGGCGTCGAGCTTGGCGGCACCAAATGCATCGTGACGCTGGCGCACGGCCCCGGCGCGATCCTCGACCAGCATCACGTGGCCACGACGCTGCCCGCCGAGACGTTGCCGGCGATCGTCGCGGTGCTCGAGGGGTGGCATCGGACGCAGGGCTTTGGCGCGCTTGGAATCGCATCGTTCGGGCCGTTGGGCCTCGATCCGCGATCGCCACGGCATGGGCGGATACTCAACACACCCAAGCCCGGCTGGTCGGGCGCCGATGTGCTGGGGGTGCTGTCCTCGCGCTTCGACGTGCCGACCGGGCTGGATACCGACGTCAACGGTGCCGCGCTCGCCGAGATTCGCTGGGGCTGCGCGCAGGGCTTGGACGATTTCGCCTATGTGACGGTAGGAACGGGGATCGGGGTCGGGCTGATCGTTCATGGCCGGCCGACGCGCGGGATCGGGCATAGCGAGATCGGCCATGTGCGGCTGCCGCGAACGCCCGGCGATCACCTCCAAAGCGTTTGCGCCTTCCATCCCGATTGCGTCGAGGGGCTGGCATCGGGCACCGCGCTTCGCGCGCGGCTCGGCGGACGCGCGCTGCGCGACGTCGCTCCCGATGATCCGGTGTGGGTGCCGATGGTCGATGCGATCGCGGCGATGTGCCACGCATTGCTCTGCACAACCGGGCCGCGCCGGATCGCGATCGGCGGGGGGGTGGTTTCGGGCCAGCCGCATCTGCTGGCGCGGATCGAGGCCGCGCTGCGACTCAGCCTGAACGGTTATCTCGAGCTGCCGGACGAGCGCATGGTGGTGGCGCCGGCGTTGGGCGCCGACGCCGGCCCGCTCGGATCGATCGAACTCGCCGCCCGTGCGTTGGAGACGCCGCGTTTCGCCGATCAGGAATTTCATTCAGTTTAGTCGGAACGTGTTCGGCGGGCGGATGGTTACCCTTGTATCCAGCCCTACCGGAGATTGCCCTTGCTGTTACAAACGACCTGCATCCTTTCTGCCCCTTCGGACGCTAGTGCGGAGGTCGATCGAATAGATGCAGGCGTGTTGAAGGCAGGATCCGCAGCCGGGTTCGGTGCATTGCTTTGGCCCATGGCGCAGGGTGCATTCGGCGCCGAACGTGGCCTGCCCGTGGGGTTGCAGCGCCGCTGCGATGATGCCGGACTGGCGCTTCTGCTCGATATCGACCTTGCGCGGTTTCCGATCGAGCATCCCTTGGTGACGAAGCAGCCGGCTTTGTTCGCGCTGCGGCGGAGCACCGAGCGCGAGGGGCCGGTCGATCCGCGCGTGTCGATGCCAGCGTCGGGCGAAGCGCGCGCACGGCTGCGAGCCGAGGGTGCGATCGAGGCATTGTTGCCGGCGATCGCCGACAGGCTGATCGCGCTGCTCGACGCCGGCGCGCAAGGATTTCGCTTTTTCGATGCCGACCGGATCGCGCCCCAATTCCTGACCGCGCTGGTCGCGCAATTGCGCGCGCACAAGCCCGACGTGATGACGATCGCCCGAGCCGCGGCTGGCCCGCAGGCGCTGGCGAACACCGGGCTCGACGGCGTGGTTTCGTCGTTCGGCGTGTGCGACCTTCGTTCGCCCCGGCTGGTCGAGGAGCGGCAGGGTTCGGCTGCGGCGCTGATCGCCGAGCCTTCGCCCGGGCAACTCGCCGACGCGCATATCGAGCGCAGCCTTACCGCCGCCGCCGCGCTGTCGGACGGGCTTATCGTGCCGCTCGATGTTCTGGTGCGCTATCCCGACCTTGCCAACCGCGCGGTTGGAGTCATTCGTCAGGCGGCGGGTTTCGCCGGCGAGATGCGACGGCTCAACGGCGCGGGGAGCGCGGTGGCGGCGTTCCTGCGCGCCGACACGGGCGACGTTCGTAATTGCGGCGCGGCGATGTTGGTGCTGGTCAACACGACCGCCAAGGCGCAGCCCGCGCCGGCGCCGGCCGACCTGCTGTCGGCAGCGGGGGCCGCGTTCGAGCCCCTCGGCGACGATGCGTTCGTCGAACTGCAACCCGGGGAAGTACGAATGATGACCACCGATCGCGCAAAGCCGATCCTGTTGAACCCAGCCGCCAATGGCGCGGTCGCGGCGGCGCAGACCGCGCGGCTGGTGATCGAGGATGTCTCGCCGATCGTCGAGGGTGGGTTCCCGGTCAAGCGCGTCGTCGGCGAAGCAATCACCGTCGGTGCCACCGTCTTCGCCGACGGGCACGAACAGCTCGCGGTCGAACTGCTGTGGCGCGCGGCCGACGCCAGCGAATGGACCACGGTGCCGATGGCGGAGCTGCCGAACCTTCGCTGGCAGGCGAGCTTCGCGACCACGCGGATGGGGCGGCACGAGTTCGTGATCGAGGCGTGGCTCGACCGCTTCGGTGGCTTCACGCGCGACTTTCGCAAGAAGCTCGATGCCGGAGTGGCGACGTCGGTCGATCATGCCGAGGGGCGGTTGCTGGTCGAGCAGGCGCGCGACCGGTCGAAGGGGTCGGCCAAGAAGGAGCTGGGCAAGTTCGCGACCAGCTTGAAGCGCGACGATAACCCCGCGCTGCTGTTGTCGGACGAACTCGCCGCCGTGATGGCACGCGCCGATGACCGCCCGCACCGGCTGCGCTCGGCGGTGCAGCCGGTCGATGCCGAACGGCTGACCGCGCGCTTTTCGAGCTGGTACGAACTGTTCCCGCGCTCGCAATCGACCGTGCCGGGGCAGCATGGCAGCTTCGACGACGTCATCCCGCGCTTGCCCGCGATCCGCGACATGGGGTTCGACACGCTGTATTTCCCGCCGATCCACCCGATCGGCACCGCCAATCGCAAGGGGCCGAACAACACGCTGACGCCCGCACCGGGCGATCCGGGCAGCCCCTATGCCATCGGCGCGCCCGAGGGCGGGCATGACGCGATCCATCCCGAACTGGGCAGTCTCGAGGACTTCCTCCGGCTGGTCGATGCGGCGCGCGATCATGGGATGGAGATCGCGCTCGATTTCGCGATCCAGTGCTCGCCCGATCATCCCTGGCTCAAGGAGCATCCGGGCTGGTTCGCCTGGCGGCCCGACGGATCGATGAAATATGCCGAGAATCCTCCCAAGAAATACCAGGATATCGTCAACGTCGAATTCTACGCCAAGGACGCGGTGCCAGGTCTCTGGGCCGCGCTGCGTGACGTCGTGCTGCTGTGGATCGAGCGTGGGGTGAAGACCTTCCGCGTCGACAATCCGCACACCAAGACGCTGCCGTTCTGGGAGTGGATGATCGGCGATGTCCGCGCTCGGCATCCCGAGGCGATCTTCCTCGCCGAAGCCTTCACCAAGCCAGCGATGATGTACCGGCTGGCCAAGGTCGGCTTCTCGCAAAGCTACACCTATTTCACCTGGCGCGACGAGAAGGCCGAGCTGACCGACTACATCACCGAGCTGACGACGACGCCGCCCAAGGAATTCTACCGGCCGCATTTCTTCGTCAACACCCCCGACATCAACCCGCTGTTTCTGCAAACCTCGGGCCGTCCGGGCTTCCGCATCCGCGCGGTGCTGGCGGCGACCTTGTCGGGGCTGTTCGGCGTCTATTCAGGGTTCGAACTGTGCGAGGCCGCGCCGGTGCCGGGCAAGGAAGAATATCTCGATTCGGAGAAGTACGAGATCCGCCAGCGCGACTGGACCGCGCCGGGCAACATCATCGCTGACATCACGATGCTCAACCGCCTGCGTCGCGCCTATCCGGCGCTGCAGACGCACCTGAACACGCGCTTCTATGCCGCGCACAACGACCGGATCATCTATTTCGCCAAGCCCGCGCCCGACGGCGCCGACATGATCCTGGTGATGGTCAGCCTCGACCCACACAACCCACAGGAAGCCGATTTCGAGGTCCCGCTTTGGGAGTTCGGTCTGTCGGACACCGCGAGCATCGCGGTCGAAGACCTTGCCGAGGGCCATCGCTTCGACTGGCACGGCAAGACCCAACACATCCGTTTGGATCCCGACCAACCCTATCGCATTTGGCGCATCGCGCCCGGAGAAACCGCATGACCGCGCTGAACCAGGATCCGCTCTGGTACAAGGACGCCGTCATCTATCAGGTGCACGTCAAGTCCTTCTACGATTCGAACGACGACGGCATCGGCGATTTCGCCGGGCTGATGGCGAAGCTCGATTACATCGCCGAATTGGGCGTCACCGCGATCTGGCTGCTGCCCTTCTACCCCAGCCCGCGCCGCGACGATGGCTATGACATCGGCGAATATCGCGAGGTCAGCCCCGATTACGGGACGATGGACGACGCGCGCGCCTTTATCGAGGCGGCGCATGCGCGCGGGATGCGCGTGATCACCGAGTTGGTGATCAACCACACGTCGGACCAGCATCCCTGGTTCCAGGCGGCGCGCAAGGCACCGCCGGGCAGCCCCGAGCGCGATTTCTATGTCTGGTCGGACAGCGACAAGCTGTATTCGGGCACGCGGATCATCTTCTGCGACACCGAGAAGTCGAACTGGACCTGGGACGACGAGGCTCAGGCGTATTTCTGGCATCGCTTCTATTCGCACCAGCCCGACCTCAATTTCGACAATCCGAAGGTGCTCGAAGAAGTGCTGTCGGTGATGCATTTCTGGCTCGACGCCGGGGTCGACGGGCTGCGGCTCGACGCGATCCCCTATCTAATCGAGCGCGACGGCACCTCGAACGAGAACCTGCCCGAAACGCACGAGGTGCTGAAAAAAATCCGCGCCAATCTCGACGCGCATTATCCCGATCGGATGCTGCTGGCCGAGGCCAATATGTGGCCCGAGGATACCCAGCAATATTTCGGCGACACCAACGACCAGGGCTATGGCGACGAATGCCATATGTCGTTCCATTTCCCGCTGATGCCGCGGATGTACATGGCGGTGGCGCAGGAGGATCGCTTCCCGATCACCGACATCATGCGCCAGACGCCAGACATTCCCGACAACTGCCAATGGGCGATCTTCCTGCGCAACCATGACGAGCTGACGCTTGAAATGGTGACCGATCAGGAACGCGATTACCTGTGGAACACCTATGCGGCCGACAAGCGCGCGCGGATCAACCTGGGCATCCGCCGCCGCCTGGCACCCTTGATGGAGCGCGATCGCCGGCGGATCGAGCTGATGAACGCGCTGCTGCTGACGATGCCGGGCACGCCGGTGCTATATTATGGCGACGAGATCGGGATGGGCGACAATGTCTATCTCGGCGATCGCGATGGCGTTCGCACCCCGATGCAATGGTCGTCGGATCGAAATGGCGGCTTTTCGCGCGCCGATCCCGCCAGCCTGACGCTGCCGCCGATCATGGACCCGCTCTATGGCTATCAAGCGGTGAACGTCGAGGCGCAGGAGCGCGACCAGCATTCGATGCTCAACTGGGTCAAGCGGATGCTGGCGGTGCGCCGCGAGCACCAGGCGTTCGGGCGCGGCACGCAGCGTTTCCTGCGGCCAGCCAACCGCAAGATCCTGGCGTATCTGCGTGAGTTCAGTGGCGAAGTGCTGCTGTGCGTCGCCAATCTGGGGCGCACCGCGCAGGCGGTCGAGCTCGACCTGCATGATTTCGTCGGGCGCACCCCGGTCGAGATGTCGGGCGGGGCGACCTTCCCGGCGATCGGCCAACTGCCCTATCTGCTGACGCTGCCGCCCTACGGCTTCCTGTGGTTCAAGCTGTCGGCCGACGAAGCCGCGCCCGAATGGTCGAGCGCCGCGCCGGGGGCCGATGTTGAACGCTACACCTTCGTGCTTCGCCCCGAACTGTCTGGGGTGACGCAGGGGCGTAACGCGCAGGTGCTCGAGGGCGAGATACTGCCGAGCTATGTCGCGCATCGCCGCTGGTTCGGCGAGAAGGACGAGACGATTGGGCAGGTGCGCGTCGCACGGACGATCGCGCTGCCGCAGGCGACCGATCTGGTGCTGTCGCTGATCGAGGTCAGCACCGGCGCGGGGACGCAGATTTATACGCTGCCGCTGGGAATCGCCTGGGAAGGCGAACAGCATGGACCGTTCGCCTCGAACCTGGCGATCGGCCGGGTGCGGCGCGAGCGACGCGTTGGGCTGCTTACCGATGGTTTTGCGGTGGCCGAATTCGCCGAGGCGGTGATCGGTGCGCTCAAGCGCGGCGATAGCGTCGCGATCGAGGGCGGTACGCTGCGCTTCACTGGCAGCGACGCGCTCGATATCGAGCCCGATGCGGTGCCCGAATGGATCGGTGCCGAGCAATCGAACAGCACGATGGTGCTGGGCGAACGCGCGGTGCTCAAGCTGCTGCGCAAGGTGCAGCCGGGCATCCATCCCGATGCCGAGATGGTGCGCTATCTCGCCGCCAATGGTTTCGAGAATGTGCCCGCGATCCTGGGCGAGGTCTGGCTCGACGAAGGCGATGCCTCGACCTTGCTGATGCTGGTCCAGCGTTTCGTCTATAATCAGGGCGATGGCTGGGCGTGGACGCTTGGCGTGCTCGACCGGCTGGCGACCGATGCCGATTGGAATTCGTCGAACTACGAGAATTTCGCGGCGAATATCGGGCGGCGGCTGGCGCAGATGCACGCCGTGCTGGCGGCACCGAGCGACGATGCCGCCTTCGCCCCCGAGGCGATGACGCTCGCCGATGCCGACAACCTGTCGGGACGGATCGAAGGGCAGGTCGACAAGGCACTGGGGTCGCTCGCCACCGCGACGCTGGGCGAGAATGATGCCGAGGCCGCCGCCTATCTGCGCGACAATCGGTCGGCGCTGATGGAACGGATCAAGGCGGTCGCGCGGCAGGCCGAAGGGCGCACGCGCACGCGCATCCATGGCGACCTGCATCTGGGGCAGATGCTGGTGACCGGCAGCGACGTGATGCTGATCGACTTCGAAGGCGAGCCGGTTCGCTCGCTCGACGAGCGCCGCGCCAAGGATCTGCCCGAGCGTGACATCGCCGGCGTATTGCGCTCGTTCGACTATGCCGCCGCGGTCGCCGAACATGCGCGCCCCGCGATGGCCGAGTCCGACGAGGCCCGCACCGACGCGCGCTACGATGCGTTCCGCCGCAGCGCCGCCGAAGCGTTCCTGCAAGGTTATCAGGGCGTGTCGGAAGCGATCGACGAACCGTTGCTCGACCTGATGGTGCTCGAAAAGGCGGCGTATGAGGTCGCCTATGAGGCGGCCAACCGCCCCGCCTGGATCGGCGTGCCGATCGCGGGACTTGCGCGCGCCGCCCGTCGCCTGTTGCAGGAGGATGCATCGTGAGCGGTCGCAACGAATTGCTAAGCGCGACCGCTGCGTTGCTCGAAAGCCGGCTCGACGATCCGTTCGCGATGCTCGGCGCGCATGATGGCGAGGTTCGCACCTTCCAGCCGGGGGCCGAGGCGGTGACGCTGATCGCCCGCGACGATGGCCGCGCGATCGGCGCGTTGGGCGAACTTGCCCCCGGGCTGTTCGTCGGTCGGCTGGAAGAGGACGTACCCTATGCGCTGCGCATCGCCTGGCCGGGCGGCGCGGTGCAGGAGACCGAAGACGCTTATGGCTTCGGACTGGTGCTCGGCGATCTCGACCTGCATTTGTTCAACGAAGGCCGCCATCTCGATCTGGCGCGCGTCATGGGCGCGCATCCCCGGTCGATCGAAGGCATCGAGGGCGTCGCCTTTTCGGTCTGGGCACCCAATGCCCGCCGCGCGTCGGTGGTCGGCGACTTCAACGGCTGGGACGGCCGGCGGCATCCGATGCGGTTGCGCCGGGGCACCGGGGTATGGGAGTTGTTCGTGCCGCGCATCGGTGCCGGCACGCATTACAAGTTCGAAATTGCTGGGGCCGATGGCAGCATCGTCCAAAAGGCCGATCCGCTCGCGCGCCAGACCGAATTGCCGCCCGCGACCGGATCGATCGTCGCGCCGGTGCCCGACTATGCCTGGTCCGATGGCGACTGGCTCGCCGAACGCGCCGCGCGCCATGCGCCCGATGCGCCGATTTCGATCTACGAAGTCCATCCTGCGTCGTGGCTGCGGCCCGGCGATGATCCGACGGGCACGCTCGACTGGCAGGCGCTGGGTGATCGGCTGATCCCCTATGTGGTCGATATGGGCTTCACGCATGTCGAATTGCTGCCGATCATGGAGCATCCCTTCGGCGGGTCGTGGGGCTATCAGCCATTGTCGCAATTCGCGCCCTCGGCGCGGTTCGGGCGGCCCGACCAGTTCGCCGCGTTCGTCGATGCGTGTCATCGCTCGGGGATCGGCGTGATCCTCGATTGGGTGCCCGCGCATTTCCCGACCGACGCGCATGGCCTGGCGCAGTTCGACGGCACGCCGCTGTACGAACACGCCGATCCGCGCGAGGGGTTCCACCAGGATTGGAACACGCTGATCTACAATCTCGGGCGGCGCGAAGTGTCGGGCTTCCTGCTCGCCTCGGCCTTTTGGTGGCTCGAGACTTTCCATATCGACGGGCTGCGCGTCGATGCGGTCGCCTCGATGCTGTACCGCGATTACAGCCGCAACGCCGGCGAATGGGTACCCAACATCCATGGCGGGCGCGAGAATCTCGAATCGGTCGAGTTCCTCAAGCGGATGAACAGCGTCGTCGCCGAACGCTTCCCCGGCGCGATGACGATCGCCGAGGAATCGACCGCGTGGCCGGGCGTGTCGGCGCCGGTGCCACAAGGGGGCCTTGGCTTTTCGTACAAATGGAACATGGGCTGGATGCACGACACGCTCCAATATGCTGAGCGCGATCCGATGTATCGCCGCTGGCACCATGGCGAGCTGACCTTCGGGATGGTCTATGCCTTTTCCGAAAAGTTCGTGCTGCCGATCAGCCATGACGAGGTCGTCCACGGCAAGGGCTCGCTGATCGGCAAGATGCCCGGCGATCGCTGGCGCAAATTCGCCAACCTGCGCGCCTATTTCAGCTTCATGTGGACGCATCCGGGCAAGAAATTGCTCTTCATGGGCTGCGAGATCGCGCAGGACATCGAATGGAACCACGACACCCAGGTGGCGTGGCATTTGCTCGACCAGCCCGAACATGCAGCGATGCAGCGGCTGCTGCGCGACCTGAACCACCTCTACACCGCCGAGCCCGCGCTCCATGCGCACGACACCGACCCGGCGGGGTTCCAGTGGATCGTCGGCGCCGATGCCGAACGCAGCATCCTCGTCTATGCGCGCCGCGGCGGGCCGGGCGACGCGCCGGTGGTGGTGGTCATCAACATGAGCCCCGAACCGCAGCATGGCTATCGCATCGGCCTGCCGCACGCGGGGCGGTGGCGCGAAGTGCTCAATAGTGACGCCGACATCTATGGCGGCGGGAACATCGGCAATGGCGGGATGGTTCTTGCCACCGACGACCCGGCCGACGGCCAGCCCGCCAGCGCCGCCATCGTCGTACCGCCGCTTGCCGGCATGGTGCTCCGTTTCGAAGGAACCGACAGTTGAATTCACTACCCGACCGGCTCGAATCCGGGTCTGCCTATCCCTTGGGCGCGTCGTTCGACGGCCTTGGCGTCAACTTCGCGGTGTTTTCGGCGCATGCCGAGAAGATCGAACTGTGCGTGTTCGACGAGACGGGCAAGCGCGAGCTTCGCCGCTACGAATTGCCCGAATGGACCGACGAAGTCTGGCACGGCTATCTGCCCGAGGCTGGACCTGGGCTGCTCTACGGCTATCGCGCGCATGGCCGCTATGCGCCCGAGGAAGGGCATCGCTTCAATTCGAACAAGCTGCTGCTCGACCCTTATGCGCGCAAGCTTTCGGGGCCGGTGCGCTGGACCGATGCGCTGCACGGCTATCAGGTGCGGTCGCGCCGTGAGGATCTGAGCTTCGATCGCCGCGACAGCGCGATCGCGATGCCCAAGGCAGTGGTGGTCGACGATCATTTCGACTGGTCGCGCGACGTGAAGCCCAACACCCCCTGGTCCGAGACGGTGATCTACGAAGCGCACGTCAAGGGGCTGACCAAGCTGTTCGACCTGGTGCCGCCGCGTGAGCGCGGCACCTATGCGGCGCTTGGCCATCCCAAGGTGATCGAGCATTTGAAGCGCATCGGCGTGACCGCGCTCGAGCTGATGCCGATCCATGCCTTCACGCAGGACCGCTTCCTGCAGGAAAAGGGGCTGCGCAACTATTGGGGCTATAACACGCTGGGCTTCTTCGCGCCCGAGCAGAGCTATTTCGCGACCGACACCCAGGACGAATTGCGCCGCGCGGTCCGCCGGCTGCATGCCGCGGGGATCGAGGTGATCCTCGACGTCGTCTACAACCACACTTGCGAAGGCTCGGAGCGCGGGCCGACCTTGTCGTGGCGCGGGCTCGACAACGCCACCTATTACCGGTTGCTGCCCGATAATCCGCGCTATGCGATCAACGACACCGGCACCGGCAACACGCTGAACCTCACCAAGGCGCGGGTGATCCAGATGGTCGCCGACAGCCTTCGCTATTGGGCGACCAGCTTTGGGATCGACGGCTTCCGCTTCGATCTGGGGCTGACGCTGGGGCGCGAGGATGACGGGTTCGATCCGGGGGCGGCGTTCTTCGACGTCCTGCGCCAGGATCCGGTGCTGGGCCGGCTGAAGCTGATGACCGAGCCGTGGGACATCGGTCCGGGCGGCTATCAGCTCGGCAATTTCCCGCCGTCGTTCGCCGAATGGAACGACAAATATCGCGATACGGTGCGCAAGTTCTGGCGCGGCGATCCCTCGCAGCGCGGGGACCTGGCGGCGCGACTGGCTGGGTCGGGCGATCTGTTCGACCGGCGCGCGCGGCGTCCCTGGGCCAGCGTCAACCTGATCGGCGCGCATGACGGCTTCACGCTATTCGACACCGTCGCCTATGAACAACGCCACAACGAGGCCAATGGCGAGGATAATCGCGACGGCCATTCGGAGAATTATTCGCGCAACTGGGGAGCCGAGGGGCCGACCGACGATCCCGATATCAACGACGCGCGCCAGCGAGTGATGCGCTCGATGCTGACGACCTTGTTCACGTCGCTCGGCACGCCATTGCTGGTCGCGGGCGACGAGTTCGGACGGACGCAAAACGGCAACAACAACGCCTATTGCCAGGACAACGAGATCAGCTGGCTCGATTGGCAACGGGCGCGTTCGCCCGAGGGCGAGGCGCTGATCGACTTCACCGCGCGGCTAGCCGCACTCCGCCGCCGCTACCCGATGCTGCGGGCAGGCAATTTCCTCTACGGCGATGGCGCGCCGGGGCAGGGGATCGACGACCTCGAATGGTGGGACGAACGCGGCGAACAATTGTCGCCCGAAGATTGGGACAATCCCCAGGGTCGTGCGCTGGTGATGCGCCGGTCGATGCGGCTCGAAAATGGCGAGATCGAGCTGGTGTCGTTGCTGCTCAACGCATCGCCCGAGCCGATCGTGTTCAAGATGCCGTCGCCCGGCGGCGCGCGGATGATCGTGATCGACAGCGCCAAGCCTGACCAAGGAGCGATCGAGGTCCAGGACGAATATGAGGTCGGCCCGCAGGGCGCGGCGCTGGCCACGCGGACGATGGCTCCCGAATGACCTTGTGGGGACCGACGCTGCTTGCGGCCGATCGCGCGCGCTTTCGCCTTTGGGCACCCGATCGCGAAGCGGTGACGCTCGAGATCGACGGGGGTGCGCCGGTGGCGATGGCGCGCGGGGCCGATGGCTGGTTCGGCGTCGAGGCGGCGGTGGGGGCGGGGACTCGCTATCGCTTCCGGCTCGATGCCGATCTTGCGGTGCCCGATCCGGCATCGCGCGCGCAGGCGGGGGGCGTTCACGAGTGGAGTGTGGTGACTGATCCCGAAGCCTATGTCTGGCAGGCCGCCGATTGGCGCGGCCGGCCTTGGGAAGAGGCGGTGATCCAGGAGGTGCATGTCGGCACGCTCGGCGGGTTCGCCGGGGTTGCCGAGACCTTGCCCGCGCTCGCCGAATTGGGCGTGACCGCGATCGAGTTGATGCCGGTCAACGCGTTCGGCGGCACGCGCAACTGGGGCTATGACGGCGTGCTGCCCTTCGCGCCCGCCGAAAGCTATGGCACCCCCGATGATCTCAAGGCGCTGATCGATCGCGCGCACGGCCTGGGGCTGATGGTGTTCCTCGACGTGGTGTATAATCACTTCGGCCCCGACGGGAATTATCTAGGCGCCTATGCCAGCCGCTTCTTCGATGCCGAAGTCGATACGCCCTGGGGTGGCGCGGTGGCGGTCGAGACGCCCGCGGTGCATGCATTCTTCCGCGAGAATGCGGCGATGTGGCTCAATGAATATCGCTTCGACGGGCTGCGCTTCGATGCGGTGCATGCGATCGGCAACGAGGTTTTCCTCGACCAGCTCGCGGGCGAATTGCGTGCCGCGGTCGGCCCCGACCGGCATGTCCATCTGGTGCTGGAAAACGAACATAACGACGCCGATCGGCTGACCCCCGATCGCTATGACGCGCAGTGGAACGACGATTTTCATAACGTCATGCACGTGCTGCTGACCGGCGAGACGAGCGGCTATTATGCCGATTTTGCCGAGCGTCCTGTCGAACGGCTCGCGCGCTGCCTGGGGGAGGGCTTCATCTACCAGGGCGAGGGATCGCCCAACCACGCAGGCAAGCCGCGCGGCAAGCCGAGCGGGCATTTGCCGCCGACCGCGTTCGTGTCGTTCCTCCAGAACCACGACCAGATCGGCAACCGCGCGATGGGCGAGCGGCTGACGCTGCTGGCCGATCCCGCGAAGCTGCGCGCGGCCACCGCCTTGCTGCTGCTTTCGCCGCAAATCCCGTTGCTGTTCATGGGCGACGAGGAGGGCAGCGAATCGCCGTTCCTGTTCTTCACCGATTTCCAGGACGATCTGGCCGACGCCGTGCGCGAAGGGCGTCGCCGCGAATTCGCGCAGTTCGCGGCGTTCGCCGATCCGGCGGCGCGCGAGCGGATTCCCGATCCCAATGCCGAGACGACCTTCGTCCAATCGCGCGCGTTGCCGGGGCCGGCAGCGGCCGAGTGGCGGGCCTTGTACGCGCGGCTGCTGGCGCTGCGGCGCGAGGCGATCGTACCCCGCCTGAAGGGCGCGCGATCGATCGGCGCCGAGGTGGTCGGCGAGGGCGCGGTGGTGGCGCGTTGGCGGATGGGCGATGGCGGGACGTTGACGCTGGCGATCAACCTAGCCGACGCGAGCGTCGGCTTTCCCGAGATCGCAGATCCGTTGTTCGTGCTCGGTGAAGCCGGCGCGCCTGGCAGCTTCGGCGCGTGGATCGAGCGATGAGCACCCTCCACAAGCTGGCCGAGGCCGCCGGGTTGCAGATCGATTGGGAAGATGCGCTGGGCGAGGCGCAGCGCGTGTCCGATGGGTCGCTCATCGCGATCCTTGCGGCGCTCGGCTACCCCGCCGACAGCGACGCCGCGATCGCCGACAGCATCGCGCGTATCGCGCATGACCGAGGCGCAGCGTGCAGCTTCGTGTCGGCGGTGGTGGGTGAGGCCTTTGCGTTGCCCGCGGCGTGCGGCGGGGCTGGGCCCGCCCAACTGGTGCTCGAAGACGGCACCCGCCGCGAGATTATCGTCGAGACGACGCCTGCGGGACTTCGAGTGCCCGCGATCGATGCGATCGGCTACCACCGCCTGATCCTCGGCACGCGCGAGATCGGCGTCGCGATCGCGCCGCCGCGCTGCTTTTCGGTCGCCGATGCGGCCGGCGACCGGCGGTTGTGGGGACCCGCGGTTCAGATCGCCGCCCTTCGCGACGACAGCGACAGCGCGTTCGGCGATTTCGGCACGCTGGACCGCACCGCGCGCGCCTTTGCCCAACGCGGGGCCGATGCGATCGCGATCAGCCCGGTGCATGCGCTGTTTCCTGCCGATGCCAGCCGGTTCAGCCCTTACGCGCCCTCGACGCGGCTGTTCCTGAACGTCCTCTATGCCGATCCGGCGTTGGTCGGCGCAGAAACCGCGACTTCGGACAACGGCGACCTGATCGACTGGGCCGAGGCGATCCCCGCCCGGTTGCGCGCGCTCCGCGAAGCTTACGACCGCCGATCCGACGCCGTCCGCGCCGAGGTGGCGGCCTATGCCGCCAAGGGCGGCGACGAGCTCGAACGCCATGCGCGCTTCGATGCGCTGCACGCGCATTTTTTCGAAGCGACCGGCGCGCAGGGCTGGCGCGATTGGCCTGTCGAGTATCGCGACCCCGATGGTGTTGCGGTCGCGCGCTTCGCCGCCGAGCATGACGATGCGGTCGGCTTCTATCTGTTCCTGCAATGGCTCGCCAAGCGCAGCCTAGATGCCGCGCAGCGCGCCGCGGTCGATGGCGGCATGGCGCTGGGGCTGATCGCCGATCTGGCGGTGGGGATGGATTCGGGGGGCAGCCATGCGTGGAGCCGGCCCGACGATCTGCTCACCGGACTGTCGATCGGCGCGCCCCCCGACCTGCTCGGCCCTGATGGCCAGAGCTGGGGAATCACCGGATTTTCGCCGATCGCTTTGCAGCGCACCGGGTTCGAACCCTTCATCGCGACGTTGCGCGCGGCGCTCGATCACGCCGGCGGTATTCGCATCGATCACGCGCTGGGGCTGCGCCGGCTGTGGGTGGTGCCCGAGGGGGCGTCGGCCAGCGAAGGCGCATATCTGGCGATGCCCGTCGACGACCTGTTCCGGCTGATCGCGCTCGAATCCCACCGCGCGCGCGCGGTGGTGATCGGTGAGGATCTGGGCACCGTCCCCGAGGGCTTCCGCCCGACGATGGACGATCTCGCGATGCTCGGCATGCGCGTATTGTGGTTCGAGCGCGACGAGGACGGCGGGTTCCTGCCCGCCGGAGGGTACGCCGCCGATGCCGCGGCGATGACCGGCACGCATGACCTGGCGACCGTTGCCGGCTGGTGGCGCGGACGCGACATCGAATGGCAGTGGCAGCTTGGCCGCACCTCGCGCGCCGCCGACGAAACCGCTGATCACGCCGCCCGCGCCGAGGAACGCTCCAGGCTTTGGGAAGCATTTGTCGCCGCCGGCGTGGCGAAGGGGCCGCAGCCCGCCCCCGACGACAGCGCGCCCGTCCTCGCCGCCGCGCTGGCCTTCATCGCGCGCACGCCATCGGTGCTGGCGATCGTGCCGATGGAGGACGTCATCGGCGCGGTCGAGCAGCCCAATCTGCCCGGCACGATCGACGAACATCCCAATTGGCGCCGCCGCATGCCCGCCGCCACCGACGCGCTGCTCGCACGTCCTGACATTTCCGCACGCCTTGCCGCGTTCGACGCCGAAAGAAGCACATGACCCCGCGCGCCACCTATCGCTTCCAGTTCCACAAGGACTTCACCTTCGCCGATGCCGAGGCGCTGGTGCCGTATCTTGCCGAGCTCGGCATCAGCCACCTCTATGCCTCGCCAGTCACCACCGCGCGCGCGGGGTCGACGCATGGCTATGACGTCGTCGATCTGACCGCGATCAACCCCGAACTGGGCGGCGAGCCGGCGTTCCGCAGCCTGGTCGCGGCGCTGCGGTCGCACGGGCTGGGCATCATCATCGACATCGTCCCCAATCACATGGGGGTCGCGGGCGGCGGCAATGCTTGGTGGAACGACGTGCTCGCGCGGGGACAGGCGAGTGAGCATGCGCGGGTGTTCGACATCGACTGGCGGCGCAAGCTGGTGCTGCCGATTTTGGGCGATCCGCTGCCGACTGCGCTGGCGCAGGGCGACATCACGCTCGAACGCGACGGCGATTCATGGCTCATCTCGGCCTATGGCGAGCATCGCTTTCCGATCCGGCCCGAGGATCACGCCGGGCTCGAGGCGTCGGCGGACATCGCGGCATTGCTCGATCGCCAGCAGTACCGGTTGGCATCATGGCGCACGGCAAACGACGAACTCAACTGGCGGCGCTTCTTCACGATCAACGAACTCGCCGGGGTGCGGATCGAAGATCCGGCGGTGTTCGAGGCGGCACATGCGCTGTATTTCCGGCTGTACGCCGACGGGTTGATCGACGGCGTCCGCGTCGATCATGTCGACGGGCTCACCGATCCCGCGGGCTATTGCCGCCAGTTGCGCGCGCGGCTCGATTCGATCGAACGCCCCGCCGATGCCTCTGCCGGCCCAGCCTATATCGTCGTCGAGAAGATCCTCGGCCCAGGCGAACCGCTCGCGACCGACTGGGGGATCGACGGCACCAGCGGCTACGACTTCATGGAGGAAGTCGCTGCGGTGCTGCACGCCCCCGACGGCGAAGCCCCGCTCGGCGCGCTGTGGGAAGAGATCAGCGGACGTTCCGCCGCCTTCGCCCCCGAGGAATTGCAGGCGCGCCAGGACATGCTGTCGTGGCAGTTCGAGGGCCAGCTTTCGGGCTGCGTCGCGGCGTTCGCGCCGCTGGCCGAGCCCTTGGGGTTCACCGCCGCCATGGTCCGCCGCGCGATCGAGCGGTTGCTGTGGGTATTCCCGGTCTATCGCACCTATGGCACCGGCGATGCCGCGCCCGCGATCGACGAAGCGATCCGCGCCGAGGCACGCCGCCGCGTCGCGCGTTTCGTGCCGCCGGGCGAGGGGCCGGTGATCGATGCGATGCTCGCCTGGCTCGCGGGCAATGGCCCTGGCGAATCCGCGCAGGTCGCCGACGCGGTGCGCCGCTGCCAGCAACTGTCTGCGCCGATCGCCGCCAAGGCGGTCGAGGATACCGCTTTCTATCGCTATGGCCGGCTGCTCTCGCGCAACGATGTCGGCTTCGACGCGGCGTGCTTCTCAATGCCGATCGAGCGCTTCCACGCCGTCGCGGCGGCGCGCGGCAAGGACTTTCCCGGCGCGATGCTGGCGACCGCGACGCACGACCACAAGCGCGGCGAAGACGTCCGCGCACGCCTCGCGGTACTGAGCGAAATCCCCGAAATCTGGCGCGATCACGTCGCGACCTGGGAGCGGATCATCGGCGACGGCGGCATCGACCCCGCCGATCGCTACATGCTGTACCAGACGCTGTTCGGCGCCTGGCCCGAGGGGCTCGCGCCGACCGATACCGCAGGCCTCGCGGCCTTCGCCGACCGCGTCAATGCGTGGCAGGAAAAGGCACTGCGCGAAGCCAAGTTGCGCTCGTCATGGGAAGCCCCCGATCAGGACTATGAGGCGAACGCCCGCGCCCTAGTCGACCGCCTGCTCGATCCCGCGCGATCGCCCGAGTTCCTCGGCGACATGGCGAGCCTGGTCGCGCTAGCCGCGCCCGCCGCGCAGGCGAACAGCCTGGTGCAGACCGCGCTCCATTACACGGTGCCCGGCGTCCCCGATCTGTATCAGGGCACCGAATTGCTCGACTTGAGCCTGGTCGATCCCGACAATCGCCGCCCGGTCGACTATGATCGACTGCGCGCGATGCTGGAGGGAAACGCGGCCGAAAAGTTCGCGCTCATCCGCCGGCTTCTCGCGCTCCGCCGAGACGATCCGGCGCTGTTCGCAGGCGGCAGCTACACCCCGATCCGCGTCACCGGATCGCGCTCGGCGCATGTCCTTGCCTTCGAGCGCCGCAACGGCCCGGCACGTTTGATCTGCGCGGTCGCACTGCGGTGCGGTGCGGCCTTGCAGGATGGTGCTGCGCTCGTGCCGCCCGCGGATTGGTGGGGCGATACCGCGCTGGCGATCGACGGCGGGGCGGTCGCGGTCGCTGGGCTGTTCGAACGCATCCCGGTTTATCTGAGCGGGTCGGCGTAATAAAGCCGGCCCAGCGATGACGCCGCCCCCGGTCCCCATCCTCTACAGCTTCCGCCGCTGCCCCTATGCGATGCGTGCGCGCCTGGCGCTCGCGGTGAGCGGTACGCGCCACGAACTGCGCGAGGTCAAGCTGTCGGCCAAGCCCGACGCGATGCTCGCGGCGTCGCCCAAGGGCACCGTCCCTGTCCTCGTGCTGCCCGACGGTACGGTGATCGACGAAAGCCTCGCGATCATGCGCCATGCGCTGGCGCAGCGCGATCCCGAGGGGTGGCTCGACCGCGACGACCCCGCGCTGATCGCGCGCAATGACGGCGCGTTCAAGCACGACCTCGATCGGTACAAATATCCCGAACGCTCGGGGTCGGTCGCGGTCGAGCATCGCCAACGCGCGCTCGACTTCGTCCGTGAGATCGACGAGCGGCTCGCCGATGGCGGCCAGCTCGGCGGCGGCGCGCGCGGTTTGGCCGATGCCGCGATCATGCCCTTCATCCGTCAGTTCGTCGCGGTCGACGCTGGCTGGTTCGAAACCCAGCGGCTTGCCCGCGTCGAAACCTGGCTGGCAGGGCATCTCGCATCCGATCTGTTTGCCGCGATCATGCGCCGCGCGCCGGTATGGGCGCCTGGAAACGCCCCGGTCCTGGTCGGCGCATAGGTCGTCTGTACCGGTCCGGAACACTCGCTCCGTCTTGCCCGTTCGAGCCGCATCGCCGCCAACCGACGCCATGGTGGCTTTCCCGACCGCGCCCCGGTTATGATCGCCGCAACCGGGTGCGCAGCCACGCGCCATTTCCGAAGGACCGCCAATGACGATCATCGTCCACCATCTCGAAAACTCGCGCTCGCAGCGCGTGCTCTGGCTGCTCGAGGAACTGGCGCTGCCCTATGAAGTGAAGCGCTACGAGCGGAACAAGGCGACGATGCTCGCCCCGCCCGAGCTGCGCCGCGTCCACCCGCTCGGCAAGTCGCCGGTAATTGAGGATACCGCGCCCGCGGGCGGTGGCACGCCGCAGGTGGTCGCCGAAACCGGCGCGATCGTCGAATATCTGGTCGACAAGGCCGATGGCCGGCTCGGCGAACCGGCGCACCGCGCGGCGTTGCTGCGCTATCGCCACTTCCTCCATTATGCCGAAGGCTCGCTGATGCCGCCGCTTCTCGTGAAGCTCGTGCTCGCGCGCGTCCCGCTGTTCGGGAAGGCGGCGCAGAAGAAGATCCAGCCGATGATCGACGTCCATCTCGACTATGTCGAAGCCGAGCTCGCCAGCCGCCCGTGGTTCGCCGGCGACGCCTTCACCGCCGCCGACGTGATGATGAGCTTTCCGCTCGAGGCCGCCCGCAGCCGCGCGGGGCTAAACGCCTCGCGCCCCGCGACGATCGCGTGGCTCGAGAAAGTCCATGCCCGTCCGGCCTATCAGGCGGCGCTTCAGGCCGGTGGCCCCTACGCCTACGCCTGATCGTCAGCCGCGGCGGACCGGTTCGCCGAACTCGTCGAAGCTCGTCGGACCGGTCACCGGCGGAAGGTCGTGCGGCGCTATGTGGGTGCCGTAATCCTCGGGCTCGGGGGGATCGAGCCGCCCGCCTTCCCATTTCGCCACCACCGCGCTCGCCACCGCATTGCCGACGACGTTGGTCGCCGACCGGCCCATGTCGAGGAAATGGTCGACCGCCAGGATCAGCAACAGCCCCGCCTCGGGGATGTCGAAAAACGCCAGCGTCGCGGCGATCACCACCAGCGACGCGCGCGGAACGCCCGCGACGCCCTTTGACGTCACCATCAGCACCAGCAGCATCGTGATCTGCTGCCCCAGCGACAGATCGATGCCATAGGCCTGCGCGATGAACATCGTCGCGAAGGTCATGTAGATCATCGACCCATCGAGGTTGAACGAATAGCCGAGCGGCAGCACGAAGCTGGCGATCCGCGGCGGCACCCCGAACTTGTCGAGCGCCTCGAGCGTGCGCGGATAGGCGGCCTCCGACGAAGCGGTCGAGAAGGCCAGCAGCAGCGGCGCGCGGATATAGCCCACCAGCTGGAGGATTCGCGGGCCGACGACCAGGAAACCGGCGCCGATCAGCAGCAGCCACAGGATTCCCATGCCGAGGTAGAAGGTACCCATGAAATAGGCGAGGCTCATGATGATCCCCGGCCCGCGCTCGGCGAGCGTCCCCGCCACCGCCGCGAACACCGCGAAGGGGGCGAAGCGCATGACGTAATTGGTGACCTGCAGGATCACCTGCGCCAGCGCCTCGATCCCGCGCACCAACGGCGCGGCCTTTTCACCGACCGCGGTGATCGCAACGCCGACGAACAGCGAGAAGACGACGATCTGGAGGATCTCGTTGTCGGCCATCGCCTCGACCCCCGAGGCGGGGACGATGTGGGTGATGAAATTCTTGAGGTTGAACGCCCCGCGCTCGACCCCCGATGCCGCATCGGCGGGCGGGATCGGAATCGCCAGCCCGACGCCCGGCTCGAACAGATTGACCAGGAACAGCCCCAAAGTCAGCGACACCAGGCTGGCGCAGATGAACCACCCCACCGCGCGAAAGCCGACGCGGCCCAGCGCGGCGGTATCGCCCATATGCGCGATGCCGGCGACCAAAGTCGCGAACACCAGCGGCGCGATGATCATCTTGATCAGCCGCAGGAACAGCGTCGTGACGATCGAGAAATATTCGGCATATTGCGTCAGCTGCGCATCGCCCGGCCCGCCGCCGTCGGTGAGCGACAGGTTGAGCGCAAGGCCGACGATGATGCCGAGCACCAGGCCGATCAGGATGTAGAGGGTCAGGCGCTTGGCCAAGGGGCAACTCCGAATGGGTACAAGGCTGCCAACCAAGGGGATTGCGGCGCGCGGGTCAAGCGCGCGAAGCGAAAAGCCGGCACTCTTCCCGTTCGCCCTGAGCTTGTCGAAGGGCCGGCCCGCACCCTCAGCGGGTGCCCCCGGCGGCGAGCCAGGGGCGTCCTTCGACAAGCTCAGGGCGAACGGGGGGAGGCGCCAGTCTCAACCACCGCGCACGGACGACTTGAGCCACGCTCGCACCTCGCATAAGCGTCGCGCATGACATCGACCAACGACATCCGCCGCTCGTTCCTCGACTATTTCGCGAAGGAGGGGCACGTGCGCGTGCCATCGGCGCCGCTGATCCCGCAAAACGATCCGACGCTGATGTTCGTCAACGCCGGCATGGTGCCGTTCAAGAACGTCTTCACCGGGCTCGAAACCCGGCCCTATCTGACCGCGACGTCGAGCCAGAAATGCGTTCGCGCCGGCGGCAAGCACAACGACCTCGACAATGTCGGCTACACCGCGCGCCACCACACCTTTTTCGAAATGCTCGGCAATTTCTCGTTCGGTGATTATTTCAAGGAACAGGCGATCGTCCATGCCTGGACCTTGCTGACGCGCGAATGGGGGCTGTCGCCCGATCGGCTGACCGCGACCGTCTATCACACCGACGATCAGGCTTTCGAATTGTGGAAGAAGATCGCGGGCCTCCCTGAGCATCGCATCATCCGTATCGCCACCGCCGACAATTTCTGGGCGATGGGTGAAAACGGGCCGTGCGGGCCGTGCTCCGAAATCTTCTACGATCATGGCGATCATATTGCCGGTGGCCCGCCGGGCAGCCCCGACGAAGATGGCGATCGCTTCGTCGAGATCTGGAACCTAGTCTTCATGCAGCATGTGCAGGAAGCCAATGTCATCGTCAGCGACCTGCCGCGTCCGTCGATCGACACCGGCATGGGGCTCGAGCGAGTCGCGGCGGTGCTGCAGGGCGTCACCGACAATTACGACACCGACACCTTCAAGGCGCTGATCGCCGAATCGAGCGCGCTCACCGGCAGCGCGCCGACGCCGGAGACGCAGGCGAGCCACCGCGTCATCGCCGATCACCTGCGCGCATCGGGCTTCCTGGTCGCCGATGGCGTGCTGCCCGCCAATGAAGGGCGCGGCTATGTGCTGCGCCGGATCATGCGCCGCGCGATGCGCCACGCGCATCTGCTGGGGGCCAAGGATCCGCTGATGCATCGGATGGTCGGCAGCCTGGTGGCCGAAATGGGCGCGGCCTTCCCCGAACTGGTGCGCGCGCAGCCGCTGATCGAGGCGACGTTGCTGCAGGAGGAAACGCGCTTCCGTCAGACCCTGGTCAACGGCCTGCGCCTGCTTGACGAGGCGACGGCCGGGATGCCCAGCGGCGCGACGCTCGCGGGCGAAACCGCGTTCAAACTCTACGACACCTATGGCTTCCCCTATGACCTGACCGAGGACGCCCTGCGCGCGCAGGGCTTCACCGTCGACCGCGCCGGGTTCGATACCGCGATGGCCGAGCAGAAGCGCGCCGCGCGTGCCGCCTGGAAGGGCTCGGGTGAAAAGGCGTCGGACGATCTTTGGTACGACCTGGCCGAGGAACATGGCGCGACCGAATTCATCGGCTATGCCGCCGAAGAGGGCGAGGCCGCCGTCGTCGCGATCATCCGCGACGGCCAGAAGGTTGATCGCGCGGGTCCGGGCGACAGTGTCGAACTGATCGTCAACCAAACGCCCTTCTATGGCGAAAGCGGCGGGCAGGTCGGCGATGCCGGCACCGTCGCCGGCGATGGCATGGTGGCGACGATCACCGATACGCGCAAATATCTCGGCCGCGTCTTCGCGCACCAGGCGACGATCACCGCCGGCGAGATCGCAATCGGCGATGCGGTCCATCTCACCGTCGATCACGCGCGCCGCGCCGCGATCCGCGCCAATCATTCGGCGACGCATTTGCTGCACGAGGCGCTGCGCCAGACGCTCGGCAAGCATGTCGCGCAAAAGGGCAGCATGGTCGCGCCCGAGCGGCTGCGCTTCGACTTTTCGCAGCCCACCGCGATCGATCCCGCGCAACTCGCGGCGGTCGAGGCCGATGTGAACCGTCATATCCGCGCCAACGGCCTGGTCTCGACCCGGCTGATGACCCCCGACGAGGCGATCGCCGAAGGCGCGATGGCGCTGTTCGGCGAGAAATATGGCGACGAGGTCCGCGTCGTGTCGATGGGCACCGACGATGATGGCGGCACCTATTCGCTCGAATTGTGCGGCGGCACGCATGTCCGCGCGCTGGGCGATATCGGCGTCTTCAAGCTGGTGGGCGAGGGCGCGGTATCGTCGGGCATCCGCCGGGTCGAGGCGCTGACCGGTGAAGCTGCACGCGCCTATCTCAATGCGCGCGACGAAAAATTGCGCGAGGCGGCATCGGTACTCAAGACCACCCCCGATGATGTGCCGGCGCGCGTCGCGGCGCTGGTCGAGGAACGCCGCCGGCTCGAGCGCGAACTGGCCGATGCCAAGAAGGCGCTGGCGCTGGGCGGCGGTGGCGCGGCTGCTGCCGGGCCCGATTTGGTGGGGTCGGTCAATTTCATCGGCAAGGTGCTCGACGGGCTCGAGGCCAAGGCGCTGCGCGGCGCGGTCGATGAAGAGCGCGCGCGGATCGGTTCGGGCGTGGTGGCTTTGGTCGCGGTGAACGACGGTCGCGCCTCGGTCGCGGTCGGCGTGAGCGACGATCTGGTCGCTAGCTTCAGCGCGGTCGATCTGGTGAAGGCTGCGGTCGCGGCACTCGGCGGGCAGGGCGGTGGCGGCCGGCCCGACATGGCGCAGGGTGGGGGACCCGATGGCGCGAAGGGCGGCGAGGCGCTGGCGGCGGTACGGGGGTTGCTCGCGGGCTGAGCTTACCGGACCCTAACCCGTTCGTTTCGAGCGAAGTCGAGAAACCGCCCCGTCCGCCAACATCAGCGTTTCTCGACTACGCTCGAAACGAACGGGTTTTTGGGGGGCATCAACCCTCCACCGCGCGCTCGCCGCGCACCCGCCGGATCCGCGGGTCGCGGTCGAGCCCCGCCGCCAGCTTGATCTCCTTGCGCATCTCATCGCGCTTTTCGTGGATCGACGCGATCACCGGTCCCACCGCGACCCCCAGATCGACCAGCACCGCCTCGGACAATTGCAGCGAGCTTTCGAGCGTCTCGGGCACCGCGTCGGTCGCGCCCGCGCGGTACAGCGCCGCGGCGTGGTTGGCGTCGCGCGCGCGGACGATGATCGGCAGCGCGGGCACCCAGCCGCGCACGCGCCGCGTTAGCCGGATGCTGAGCACCGGATCGTCCATCGTGATGATTAGCGCCTGCGCATGCCCCAGGTCGAGCCGATCGACCATGTCGCTGCGTGCGACGTCGCCGAAGCGGACATTATAGCCCTCGATCCGCGCGGCGTTGACCACGTCGATATCGGCCTCGATCGCTAGATAGGGCTTGTCGTGCGCGCGCAGCATGTCGGCCACGGTGCGACCGACGCGGCCGAAACCGATGATGACGGTGCCCTGTTCGTCGGCGAGCTCGGCGGGGACCGCCTCTTCGCCCATCTGGCGCTCGATCTGGCGCGCGATCAACCGACCGCCCTTGGCGAGCAGCGGGGTGATCGTCAGGCCGATCGCGGTGACGGTGGTCCAGAAGGTCGCGGTCGAAGGCTGGATCAGCCCCGCGGCGGTGGCGGCGGTCAGCACGATCAGCGTGGTTTCCGAAGGGCTCGCCATCAGCACCCCGGTTTCGGCCGAGGTGCCCGCTCGCGCGCCCGACACGCGCAGCAGCAGTGTCGTCACCACCGCCTTGACCAGCATCACCCCGGCGATCGCCGCGAGCAGTTCGGGCCAGTAGCGCGCGACCATCCGCAGATCGAGCTGCATGCCGACCGAGATCAGGAACACCCCGAGCGCCAGCCCCTTGAACGGCGAGATGATCGCTTCGACCTCGCCATGATATTCGGTCTCGGCGACCAGCAGCCCCGCGAGCAGCGCGCCGACGATCGGCGACAGCCCGGCGGCGGCGGTGGCGACGCTGCCGACGATCACCACCAGCAGGCTGGCGGCAAGGAACAGCTCGGGGCTCTTGGTGCGCGCCGCCTGCGCGAACAGCCGCGGCAGGATCAGCCGCCCGCCGATATACAGGATCGCGACGGTGATCCCGCCGGCAATCGCCACGTCGGTCAGGCCCTTCCAGCCTTCACCCGAGGCAGTGGGCGCCAGCGCGCCGAGCATGAAGATGATCGGCACCAGCGCGACATCCTCGAACAACAGCATCGCGAAGGCGACGCGGCCGACCGGGCTGGTCATCCCCGCGATCGGCAGCACCAGCGCGGTCGACGACAGCGCAAGCGCGAGCCCCAGCCCGATCGCGCCGCCCCAGGGCTGGCCGAGCAGGTGGAGCGCGAGGCCGATCACCAGCCCCGAAATCAGCAATTCGGCGGCACCGATCCCGAACACCATCCCGCGCATCGCCCAAAGCCGCTTAAGCGAGAGCTCTAGCCCGATCGAGAACAGCAGCAGGATGATGCCGAATTCGGCGAAGGGCGCGATCGCCTCGGGGTCCGAGATGCTGACATAATAGAGCCACGGGACCTGGCCGATCATCGATCCCAGCGCATTGGGGCCGACGAGGATGCCGACCAGGATGAAGCCGATGACCGGGCTGATGCGGAAGCGCGCAAAGGCCGGGATCACCAGCCCGGCGGCACCGAGGATCACCAACGCGTCGGAAAGGCCGCTATTCTGAAGATCGAGAGACATGGCCCAAACGTTAGAGCGCGATGCGCCGCATGATAACCTCGAATCTCCCCGCTCAGCCGAACAATTCGCCCTGCGCGCCTGGCGGTCGCCGGAAGAGGTCAGTGCGCAGGCGGACGCGCTCGCCGTCGAGACCATATTTTCGGCAGGCGATCGCGAAGCGCGTGCGCAGCAGATCGGCCCATGGTCCCTGGCCCTGCATCCGGCTGCCGAACCCCGGATCATTGTCGCGCCCACCGCGCATTGACCGAACCGTCGCCATCACCTTCGCGGCGCGATCGGGGAAATGCGCGTCGAGCCAGGCGCGGAACAGCGGCGCGACTTCGTGCGGCAACCGCACCGGAATGAAGAACGCAGCCTTGGCACCGGCGTCGGCTGCGCGCTCCAAAATATGCTCGATCTCGTGATCGGTGATTGCCGGGATTACCGGGGAGATCGACACGAAGGTGGGGATGCCCGCCGCCGCCAGCGCCGCGATCGCCTTCAGCCGCTTCTCAGGGGAGGGCGCGCGCGGCTCGAGCGTCATCGCGATCCGCGGATCGAGCGTGGTCACCGACACCATCGCCGCCGCCAGCCCCTGTGCCGCCATCGGCGCGAGTAGGTCGATATCGCGCGTCACGCGATCCGATTTGGTGGTGATCGTCAGCGGATGCCGCGCCTGTGCCAGCACCTCGATACAGCCGCGGGTGATCCGCCATTCGCGCTCGATCGGCTGATAGGGATCGGTGTTGGTACCGAAGGCGATCGGCTTGCAGACATAGCCGGGCTTGGCGAGCTCGGCGCGCAGCAGCGCGGGCGCGATCGGCTTGGCGAACAGCCGCGTCTCGAAATCGATCCCCGGCGACAGGTTGTGATAGGCATGAGTCGGCCGCGCGAAGCAATAGATGCAGCCATGCTCGCACCCGCGATAGGGATTGATCGAGCGATCGAACGGGATGTCGGGCGAGCTGTTGCGCGCCAGGATCATCCGCGGGGTTTCGATCGTGACGGTGGTGCGAACCGGCGACGGCGCTCCATCGATGCCGTCGCGATCGTCGAGCCAGTCGCCGTCATCCTCGCGCGCGTTCAGGTTGAAGCGCGCGCTGGCGGTGTTGAGCGTTGCGCCACGGGTAGGGCGGGGGGGCGGCATGCCCGAGCCATAGCACAACGACAGGAACGAAGGAAGAACATCGCTCCCCTCCCTGCAAGGGAGGGGGCGGGGGTGGGTCGAGTGCTCGCGTTACGGAAACAGCAAAGCTCGTCGGACCCGTACCTCAGGACCCGACCCACCCCCAGCCCCTCCCTTCTAGGGAGGGGAGCAGTTACCGCTCCAGCAACCGCGGCATCAGCTCGACGAAATTGCAGGGCTTGTGCCGGCTATCGAGCTGCTGCGCCAAGATCCCGTCCCACCCGTCGCGCACCGCGCCCGTCGATCCGGGCAGTGCAAAGATGTAGGTACCGCGCGCGACGCAGGCGGTGGCGCGCGACTGGATCGTCGAGGTGCCGATCTTGTCGAAGCTCAGCCAGCGGAAGAGTTCGCCAAAGCCGGGGATCAGCTTGTCGGCGACGCGTTCGACCGCCTCGGGGGTCACGTCGCGCCCCGTCACCCCGGTGCCGCCGGTGGTGACGATGCAGTCGATCTCGGGATCCTCGATCCAGGCGTGGAGCCGCGCGACGATCGTCTCGACATCGTCGCGGACGATGTCGCGCGCAGCCAGGACATGGCCGAAATCGGTCAATCGCTGCACCAGTACATCGCCCGAGCGATCCTCGGCCAACTGGCGTGTATCCGACACCGTCAGCACCGCGATCCGCACCGCGATCGGCGCCGCCGCCGCGCTATCGGACACGGTAGTTGGCGCTTGCCCCCTTCGCGGCGCTGCCATTCACCGCGCTCTTGCCCGGCAACCCGGGGAAGCGCGGCCACAGCCCCTGCGACAGCGCGATGCGGCTGTCCGATGCCTTGCCGCCCTGCGCCTCGTACATCCAGTAGTTGCGCAGCACGGTCATGACATAGCCGCGCGTCTCCCAATAGGGGATCGATTCGATGTAGAGCAGCGGATCGCCGCCATCGCGCGACGACAGGTTCCACGCCTCGACCGGGGTGGGGCCGGCATTATACGCCGCGATCACCTTGGGCAGCAGCCCGCCGGTGGTCGGCATGTCGCGCAGTTTCTCTAGATAGCTCTGCCCGACCTCGATGTTGGTCGAGGGGCGCGACAGCGCCGAACGGTCGATCACGATCCCCTTCTTGCGGCCGATATCGGTCGCCGCGGCAGGCATGATCTGCATCAGGCCATAGGCACCCGCGGGGCTGACCACCGTGGACTGGAAGCGCGATTCCTGCAGCGCGTGCGCATAGACCAGCGACTTGTCGACCCGCCAGCCGCCATCGGGGGTCCAGTTGGGGGCAGGGTAGCGCGCCGCGACCTGCGGGGTCGATCCGCGCGGGGCGTTGTGCGACAGCCAGATCTGCGTCGCGGGCAGGTTCATCGCCCCGGCGACGCGCGCGAGCGAAGCATATTCGGCAGGATCGCCGATCCGCGCCTGGTGGCGGATCACGCTGGCGGCGAGCACGTCCTCGTCGATTTCCATCAGCGCGGCAGCGATGCGAACATTGGGGCGACGCTCGAGCGCGGTCCAGTCGGCGCCCGCGGGACGCGTCGGCACCCGGTCGGTCGCCTCGGCGATGCCCAATGCCTGGCGCGCAAGCATGCCGTAGAAGGTTTCGTTGAACTGTGCCGCGCTTTGCAGCCGCGCCTGGACCAGATCGGGGCGCGCCGCCGCCATGTCGGCGCGCGAAGCCCAATAGAGCCCTGCGGCGCGCAGATCGACGTCCTTGGCGCGCTGCGCGACCGCGGTGAACGCCATCTGCGCCGCGGCATAGTCGCGCTGGCGCCAGGCCGCCAAGCCCTGCACCCAATCGGCCTGCGGCACCCATTCGCCGGTGCCACGCTGCGCGAGCGCGGCGAGCCGGCGCGCGGCGCTGTCGTCGCCGGTCAGATAATGGATCCATGCCACCCGCTGCTGCCATTCGGTCAGGCATTCGGGGCTGAGGCGATCGGCATATTCGGCGACCAAGGCTTCGCCCGCCGCGCCCAGATCGTCCTTGATGATCGGCGCCATCCGCTGCGCGAGTTCGGCGGCGGCGGCATCGCTCGCGACCGATTTCACCCGGATTCGGTTGGGCGCGCCATCGAACCACATCAGCCGCTGGGCGGTGGGCAATGTCGGCAGCGTCTCGGCGCCGCGTACCTTGGCGAGCCGCGCCAGGCTCTCGGCATGCGGCAGCTCGGGCGCCTCGGCGAGCAACGCCTGGAGCGGCAGCAGCTCGACCTTGGGCGATCCCTTGGCGGTGTAGAGTTCGGCGCGCGCGATCGCGTGGAGCGGGCCCGGCCGCATCGCGTCGAGCTGGAGCTGCGCGTCGCTCCAGCGCTCGGCGCGGATCGCCGCGAATACCTGGCGATAGGCGGTACGCTCGGCGTCATCGAGCTGCTTGGGCACCGCGATCGCGGCGGCGGTCGCGCCGCGGCGGGTGGGGATCTGGTCGTCGTCGGTCGCATGCGCAGCCGCGGGTGCGGCGACCATGGCAACGGCGATAATGGCGCGGATACTCACGTGCGCTTTCCCCCAAGCAACAACTGCAAATCTTTCCAGGCCTCCCGCTTGTGCGCCGGGCTGCTCAGCAGGAACCGGGGGTGCACGCTGGAGATTGCCGAGAACTTGGCCTGCCAGTGCTTAATGTCATGAAAACAGCCGCGAGCGTTAGCGCGGTCCGTCCCGAGGAACGCACGGCTCGCCGATTGCGACAGCAGCAGCACCGTTTTGGTGCCCGCCAGCGCCGCCAGATGCTGCGCGCGGGCGACCAAGGCGGGCTGGTCGTCGGCGGGGATCGACTGGGCGAGCGGCGCGGCGAGACACAATGTCGTCAGGTACACGTCCCCCCGGCTGCGCCCGATTGCCGCGAGCATCCGATCGAGCAGCCGCGCCTCGGCATCGAGCAGCAACCGGTCGCCGGCGGGATGGTCGAGCATCACCATCAGGTCGGCGGTCGGATCGCCTTCGCCCTCGACGATCGGCGCGTTCCACTTCGCCTCGGGCGCGCCTTCGCCGACCCGCCAGGCCAGGAACGCCTCGAGCGTTTCGGGAAATTCGGCCTCAACCGCGACGGCTGCGGGTTCGGCGGCGGCAACCGCGGGCAAGGGCGCCGCGCGTACCGGCGCCGCGAACCAGTCGCGGACCTGGTCTTCGACGAGCACATCGACCCCGGCATCGGCCCACCATTCGAGCGCACTCGCGGTGGCGGCCTGCCAGTCGTTGTGTTGATCTGCCCCCATACCCACCTACCCGACGGCAGCTTGACCTTTGGGTCAATCTGCGTGCACCGAACTTCTGCCAGGGCGGTGCCTTGGCGCGACGACCGGGTGGCGGTCAATGCCGGCACGCGAAGTGCGGCACATCGGGACCACGCCGCCGAATGGAGACTGGGATGAGTGAACGCGAGTCGATGCCCTATGATGTCGTGATCGTCGGCGCGGGGCCTGCCGGGCTGTCCGCGGCGATCCGGCTCAAACAGCTCGCGAACGACGCCGGCAGCGAGCTGTCGGTGTGCGTGCTCGAAAAGGGCTCCGAGGTCGGCGCGCACATCCTGTCGGGAGCGGTGATCGATCCCAAGGCGCTCGACGAATTGCTGCCCGAATGGCGCGAGATGGGTTGTCCGCTCGCGCAGACCCCGGTGACCGAGAACCACCATTGGGTGCTCTCGAAAAAGGGCAAAAGCTCGCTCCCCGAATTCGCGCTGCCGCCCATCATGCACAATGAAGGCTGCTACACCGGATCGCTCGGCAGCCTGTGCCGCTGGCTCGCCGAACAGGCCGAAGGGCTTGGGGTCGAAATCTTCCCCGGCTTCGCCGCCGCCGAAATACTGTTCGACGAAGACGGGTCAGTGAAGGGCGTCGCCACCGGCGACATGGGAATCGCCAAGGACGGCACGCGCAAGTCCGATTGGCAGCCAGGCCTCGAGCTCCACGCGCGCTACACCTTCTTCGCCGAAGGCGTGCGCGGGCATCTGTCGAAAGAGCTGATGCGCATCTTTGACCTGCGCAATGATTGCGACCCGCAGGTCTATGGCCTCGGCGTCAAGGAGCTCTGGGACCTCGCCCCCGGCAAGCACGTCCCCGGCCGAGTGATCCACACCCAGGGTTGGCCGCTCAGCGAGACGCAAGGATCGAACGGCGGCGGTTTCCTGTATCACCAGGCCAATGGCCAGGTGGCGCTGGGCTTCGTCACCTGGCTCAACTATTCGAACCCTCACCTCTCGCCCTTCCACGAAATGCAGCGCTGGAAGACCCACCCCGAGATCGCCGCGATCCTCGAAGGCGGCAAGCGCGTGTCGTACGGCGCGCGCGCGATCAACGACGGCGGCTTCCAGTCGGTGCCCAAGCTCATCTTCCCCGGCGGCGCGTTGATCGGCTGTTCGGCGGGCTTCGTGAACGTGCCGCGGATCAAGGGCACCCACACCGCGATGAAGACCGGGATGATGGCCGCCGAGGCGGCGTTCGAAGCGGTCGCCGCCGATCGCCGCGGCGACGAGCTCGCCGCCTATGCCAGCGCCTATGAGAGCAGCTGGGTCCGCGAGGAATTGCGCCGCGTCCGCAACGTCGTGCCGCTGGTCAAAAAGCATGGCGACCTGATCGGGTCGGGGCTGTCGGGGGTGCATATGTGGGCCGAGCATCTGGGGGTGAAGATGCCCGGCACGATGCGCCACCATCCCGATCACGAAAGCCTGTGGCGCGCCGAGGACGTCCCCAAGATCGCCTATCCCAAGCCCGATGGCGTGCTGACCTTCGATCGCCTCTCGTCGGTGTTTCTGTCGAACACCAATCACGAGGAGGACCAGCCGGTCCATCTGACGCTCAAGGACCCCGCCGTGCCGATCGCGCACAACCTGCCCTTGTACGACGAGCCGGCGCAGCGTTATTGTCCCGCGGGTGTGTATGAAGTGGTGGGCGAGGAAACCGGCGATCCGAAGTTCGTCATCAACGCGCAGAACTGCGTCCACTGCAAGACGTGCGACATCAAGGACCCCACGCAGAACATCAACTGGGTGGTGCCCGAAGGCGGCGGAGGGCCCAATTATCCGAACATGTAGGGTGGGAATCGCCGGCGCAGCGATCGCCGCGATGTTGGTGGTGTCGCCCGCGCTCGCCGCCAACGACCCGCCGACCGGCGCCAGCCTCGCCGCCTATGTCCGCGCGCGCGCCGCCGCCGCCGATGGCGCCGCCGACATCGCCGCGCGCGGCTATGCGATCGCGCTCGCCGACGATCCGGGCAACGAAGTCATCGCGATCCGCGCGTTTCGCGAAGGGATTGCGGTGGGCGATCTCGATCTCGCGCGCCGCGCGCTCGCGGTGCTCGAACGCTCGAACGTCGCGCCCGCCGATACGGTGATGCTGCGCTATGCCGATCGGGTGCGCGCGCGCGACTGGCCGGGCGCGCGCGCCGCCGCCGCGCAAGTGGCGCAAGGCCCGCTCGATTTCGTCGGCCCGGTGCTGCTCGCCTGGGTGGCGTTCGAGGAAGGCGCCGCCGACCCCGCTGCCGAGCTCGCCGCCGCCGAAGCCAATGTCATTTCGCGCCGCTACGCCGCCGAAAACCGCGCGCTGCTGCTGATCGCGCAAGGTGACTATGCACAGGCCGCCGACGCGCTCAGCGCATTGCTCGGCAACGACCAGGCCAGCCTCGACCTGCGGCTGAACGCCGCGCAGCTGTTCCAGGGCAAGCGCCAGGGCAAGCTCGCGCGCGAACTGCTGGGCGGCAATGATCCGGTGCTGGTGGCGCAGCGATCGTCGCTCGGGCGCGGCGCCAAGGCGGGGGCGGCGTTCGGTGCCTCGCGGCTGTTTACCCGGCTTGCCGCCGACCTGGGGCGCGACGAAGCCTCGCCGCTGTCGATCCTGCTCGGCCGCACCGCGCTGCTGCTCGATCCGACCGACGATCGCGCGCGGTTGCTGCTCGCCGACACGCTGTCGCAGCAGGGGGCGGGGACCCGAGCGCTCGCGCTGCTCGATTCGATCGGCGCCAAAAGCGCGTTCGCCAGCGTCGCGCAGGCGGCGCGCGTGACGGTGCTGACGCGGATGGAGGACGAGGCGGGGGCGCTCGCCGCAGCCAAGGCGCTCGCCGACGCACCCGGCGCAACGGTGACCGAGGCGCAATCCTATGGCGATCTGCTGGTCGACCAGAACCGCTTCGACGATGCCGCCGCGGCTTATGCGACGGCAATGGCGCGCGCGGGCGAGGGGGCCGATTGGGTGCTCAACCTCCAGCGCGGCGGCGCGCTCGAACAGGCGGGGCGCTGGGACGAGGCGCTGCCCTTTCTTCGCCGCGCGGTCGAGCTCGCGCCGCAGGAGCCGGTGGCGCTTAATTATCTCGGCTATGCGCAGGTCGAACGCGGCGAGAATCTGGCCGAGGGGCAGAAGCTGCTCGAACAGGCGCGGGCGCTGCGCCCCGATGACCCGTCGATCACCGATTCGCTCGGCTGGGCCTATGTCCAGCGCGGCCAATGGGACAAGGGATTGCCGCTGCTCGAACAGGCCGCCGCCGCCGAGCCCGGCGATGTCACGATCAACGAGCATCTGGGCGATGCCTATTGGCGCACCGGCCGGCGCTACGAGGCGCGCTATGCCTGGCGCGCCGCCGCGGTCCATGCCGAGGGCGACGATGCCAAGCGGCTCGCGGGCAAGCTCGCCGACGGGCTTGCCCCGGTGACCGCGGCGCGCTGACCCGATGATTGTCGAAGCCGCCCCCGCCAAGCTCAATCTCGCGCTCCACGTCCGCGCACGGCGGCCCGACGGCTATCACGAGCTCGAGACATTGTTCGCTTTCGTCGCCGATGGCGATGTCGTGACGATCGACCCCGGCGGCGCGCCGGGGCTGACGCTGACCGGCCCCTTCGCCGCGGGCCTGTCGGGCGAGGGCGACAATCTGGTGCTGCGCGCCGAACGGCTGTTCCGCGCGCGTGTCGTCGATCGCCCACCGATGGCGATACTGCTCGACAAGCGGTTGCCCGTGGCGTCGGGGATCGGCGGCGGCTCGGCCGATGCCGCCGCCACCCTGCGCGCGCTGGCGCGGCTTGAGGGGGTAGCCATCGACGATCCGCGGCTGTTCGACTGCGCCGAGGCGCTGGGGTCCGACGTGCCCGCCTGTTTGCTCGGCAGAACCGCGCTCGGGCGCGGGCGCGGCGAGGTGCTGCTGCCGCTCGATGGGCTGGCGGCGCTGCCCGCGTTGCTGATCAATCCCGGCGTCGCGGTGTCGACCGCGGCGGTGTTCGCGCGCTGGGACGGGATCGATCGCGGGCCGATCGGGCAGGGCGATCCGCTCGCCGCGGCGCTTGCCGGGCGCAACGATCTCGAGCCGCCCGCGCTCGCGCTCGCGCCGGTGATTGCCGAGATACTGGCGTTGCTTGCCGCGCAGCCGGGGGTCCGGCTGGCGCGGATGTCGGGGTCGGGGGCGACGTGCTTCGCGCTGTTCGATACCGCCGATCAGCGCGCCGCCGCCGCCGCGCGGATGCGCGCCGCGTGCCCCTGGTGGTGTCTCGAAACGGTGCTCGCGGGACAGCCTGGCGTACCAAGCCGGGACCAGGCCGCCGCATGACCCGCCGGTATCGTTCGGTTAACGCTTTGGCGCGTATCTTGCTGGGAGCCGGACAAGCGAATCCTACGCCGGGAGCGGATCGTTCGCTGACGGCCTGCGCCTCACGGCCACGTCGTGGGAAAGCGGAAGGGCGGTGCGTGCAAGCGTGCCGCCCTAACGTGCCCGCATGATCGCGATCTCGACCACCGACCATATCGCGACGCTGACGCTCGATCGCTCTGCGGCGCGCAACGCGCTGCGGATCGCCGATTGGGACGCGCTCGCCGCCGCGATCCGCGACCTGCCGCTCACCGTCCGCGCGCTGGTGCTCCATGGCGGGGCCAGCTTCTGCGCTGGCGCCGACCTGCGCGAACTCGAGACGCTGCGCGACGACAGCGCGATGCGCCCGCGTTTCCGGATCGCGATGGCGACCGCGATCGAGGCGCTGGCGGCTTGCCCGGTGCCGGTGATCGCGGGCATTGCGGGCGGATGCTACGGCGCCGGGGTCGCGCTGGCGATCGCCGCCGATATCCGCATCGCCGCCCCCGATGCCACCTTCGCCACCACCCCCGCACGGCTCGGGATCGGCTATCCCGCGACCGACGTCGCGCGGCTGGCGTCGCGGATCGGCCAAGGCCATGCCGCGCGGCTGCTATTCTCGGCGCAACCGATCCCCGCCGACGAAGCGCTGCGGATCGGCTTGGTCGAGCAGCTCGCCGACGATCCGATCGCCGCCGCGCACGCGATCGCCGCGACGATCGCCGACAACGCCCCCGCCGCGGTCCGGCTGCTCAAGCGCGTGCTCCGCCACCCCGACGAGGCAGGGCACGACGCCGCGTTCGAGGCGCGCTTCGGCACCGCCGCCTTCACCGAGGGGCTTACGGCCTTCGCAGGTAAACGAAAGCCCGATTTCCCATGAACCATCCCCCGGTCGCGATCCTCGAAGGCGCGAGCGACATCCTGCTGCTGTGCGATCACGCCTCCGACGTGGTGCCCGAGGGGATCGACCTCGGCATCGATCCGGCGCTGCTCGCCAAGCATATCGCGGTCGATATCGGTGCCGCGCCGCTGACCGCAGCGCTCGCCGCGCGGCTCGGCGCGCCCGCGCTGTCGGGGACGGTGTCGCGGCTGGTGATCGACCTCCACCGCGAGACCGACCATCCCGCGCTCGTTCCTGCCGCGAGCGACGGCCACGCGGTGCCGGGCAATGTCGGCATCGACCGTTTCGACCGGATCGCGCGCTTCCACGCGCCCTATCACGCCGCGCTCGCCCGCGAGATCGCCGCACGCCGCCCGCGGCTGCTGGTGGCGATCCACAGCTTCACCCCCCGGCTCGAAGCCGGCGGCGAAGCGCGCGCGATGCATGCCGGCATCCTCTACAATCGCGACGATCGCGCCGCCCGCGTGCTGCTCACCGAGCTTCGCGCCGCGGGGATCGAAACCGGCGACAACGCGCCCTATTCGGGGCGCCTGGTCAACACGACGCTCAACCGCCACGGCGAGGGCAGGGGGGTCGCGTGCGTCTCGATCGAGGTCCGCAACGACCTGATCGCCGATGCCGCAGGCGTCGAGCGCTGGGCCGAGCTGCTGGCGCCGATGATCGAAAAGGCGCGTAACAGTCTTGCGTTCGGGGTCGCCCCTACGCAATAGGCTTGCGCATGACCGACCAAGCCAAACCGCGCTTCGACAAGACGAAGCTCCCCAGCCGCCACGTTTCGCTCGGGCCCGAGCGCGCGCCGCATCGCAGCTATTATTACGCGATGGGGCTGCACGAGCAGGACATCGCCCAACCCTTTGTCGGCATCGCCAGCGCGGGCAACGACAGCGCGCCGTGCAACACCACGCTCAACGACCAGGCCGATGCCGCGCGCGCCGGCGTGATCGCCGGCGGCGGGATGCCGCGCCGCTTCAACACGATCACCGTCACCGACGGGATCGCGATGGGGCACCAGGGGATGAAGTCCTCGCTCGTCAGCCGCGAAGTCATCGCCGATTCGATCGAACTCAGCATGCGCGGCCATTGCTACGACGCGTTTCTGGGCTTCGCCGGCTGCGACAAGTCGCTGCCGGGCATGATGATGGCGATGCTCCGGCTCAACGTTCCCGGCATCTTCGTCTATGGCGGCTCGATCCTGCCCGGCCGCTTCCAGGAGCGCGACGTCACCGTCGTCGACGTGTTCGAGGCGGTGGGCCAATATGCCGCGGGCAATTGCCCGCTCGCGCAGCTGACCGCGCTCGAAAAGGTCGCCTGCCCCGGCCACGGCGCGTGCGGTGGTCAGTTCACCGCCAACACGATGGCGTGCGTGGGCGAGGCGATCGGGCTGTCGCTGCCCAATTCGAACATGGTGCCCGCGCCCTATGACAGCCGCGAGGCGATCGCGATCGCCGCCGGCGAGCAGGTCATGCACCTCGTCGAGCGCAACCTTCGCCCGCGCGACATCGCCACCCGCGCCGCCTTCGTCAACGCCGCGCGCGTCGTCGCGGCGACCGGCGGCTCGACCAACGCCGCGCTCCATTTGCCCGCGATGGCGAGCGAGGCGGGGATCGAGTTCGACCTGTTCGATGTCGCTGAGGCTTTCAAATCAACGCCTTACCTCGCCGATCTCAAACCCGGCGGCAGATATGTCGCCAAGGACATGCACGCTGCGGGCGGCGTCTACATGCTCATGAAGACGATGCTCGCGGGCGGCCTGCTCGACGGCGATTGCCTCACCGTCACCGGCCGCACGCTCGGCGAGAATATCGACCAGGTCACCTGGAACCCCGACCAGAAGGTCATCTACGACGTCAAGACGCCGATCACCCCGACCGGTGGGGTGGTCGGCCTGCGCGGATCGCTCGCCCCCGATGGCGCGATCGTCAAGGTCGCTGGGCTGCACCGGCTGCAGTTCGAAGGCGTCGCGCGCTGCTTCGATTGCGAGGAAGACGCCTTCGCCGCGGTCGAGGCGCGCGACATTGCCGAGGGATCGGTGGTGATCATCCGCTACGAAGGCCCCAAGGGTGGCCCCGGCATGCGCGAGATGCTGTCGACCACTGCCGCGCTTTACGGGCTGGGGCTGGGCGAGAAGGTGGCGCTGATCACCGACGGGCGCTTCTCGGGCGGCACCCGCGGCTTCTGCATCGGCCATGTCGGCCCCGAAGCCGCCGAAGGCGGGCCGATCGCGCTGATCGAGGATGGCGACATCATCCGCATCGATGCCGAAGCCGGGACGATCGACCTCGATGTTCCAGAAGCCGTGCTCGCCGAGCGCCGCGCGGCGTGGCGCCCGCGCACCAACGACTATCAGGCGGGGGCCTTGTGGCGCTATGCCAGGACGGTAGGCCCCGCCAGTCGCGGCGCGGTCACCCATCCGGGGGCGGCGAGCGAAACCCATGTCTATGCGGATATCTGAGCGCCAATGCCCTGCAACCACCGTTCGCACTGAGCTTGTCGAAGTGCCGTTCTTCTTTTCGCAGCGCACGACAAGAAGGAGCCGTGCTTCGACAGGCCCAGCACGAACGGGGCGGGGGGTAGCGCTCTTGCTCGCGCTCGCCGCCTGCTCCGAAGCCGAACCCCCGATCGCCAACGAACCCGTCATCGCCAATATCGACGAACAGGTCCGCGTCGCGCGCGCTGCCGACAGCCGGATCCTGTGCGCGCCGCGGGGCGCCGAGGGCTTCGCGCCCAACTGCACGATCGAGCGGATCGTCGACGACAAGGGGACGCTGCTGACGCTCCGCCTGCCCGATGGCGGCTTCCACCGGCTGCGCGTCGCGAGCGACGGGAGCGGCGTGGTCGCCGCCGACGGCGCCGAACCCGCCAGCGTGGCGATCGTCGCCGACGGACTGATCGAGGTCGCGATCGGCGATTCGAAATTCCGCCTCCCCGCGATCGTCGAGGAAGGCGCGCCGACGTGAACCCCGCGCTCGCTGGCGCGCCGATCGTCACCGCAGCGCAGATGCGCGCTGCCGAGGCCGACTGCTTCGCTGCGGGAGTGTCGCAGGTTGCGCTGATGGAAAGCGCCGCGCGCGCGGTGGCGCAGCAGGTTGCGCGGTTCGCCCGGTCGCGGTCGGTGCTGGTGCTCGCAGGCCCCGGCAATAATGGCGGCGATGGCTTTGGCGTTGCTTGGTTTTTGACCCAGTGGGGCCATGACGTAACCGTCGCAACGCGAGGCCAAGACTGGAACGGCGCCGCCGCAGTCATGCGCGATCGCTGGACCGGACCGGCCACCGATCTCGATGACGCCACCCCGCGCCCGGTGCTGGTCGACGGACTCTTCGGCATCGGCCTGACGCGCCCGATCGCCGCGCCGGTACGCGATCGACTGGCCGTGCTCGCCGCCGCCGCCGAGCTGGTGGTCGCGATCGACGTCCCCTCGGGAAGCTTTGCCGACCAGGATGCGAGCGATGGCGTCCAGGCGGACATCACCGTCGCGCTCGGCGCGCTCAAGCCCTGCCATGTCGTCGGCGACACCGCGCGCTGCGGCCATGTGATCCTCGCCGACCTCGCAATCGCGGTGCCGGGCGACACGCGGATGATCGCCCGCCCCGTGCTGCAGCTGCCGTCGCGCGCCGATCACAAATATACCCGCGGGCTGGTGCTCGTGATCGGCGGGACGATGCCGGGCGCCGCCCGGCTCGCGGCAGGCGCAGCGGCGCGCGGCGGCGCGGGCTATGTCGTGCTGGCCTCGGACGATGCGCGCGTTCCCTTCGAAGCGGTGGTCTCGCGCAAGCCCGACACGATCGCGACAATGCTGGCCGACCCAAAGCTCGGCGCAGTGGTGATCGGACCGGGGCTCGGCCGCGACGACGAAGCTCGCACGTGCTTTGAGGAAGCTGCTGCAAGCGATTGCCCGCTGGTCATTGACGGCGACGCGCTCGCGCTGGCATCGATCGAGCAACTCGCCCGCCGCACCGCCCCGACGATCCTCACCCCGCACAGCGGCGAGTTCGACCGGCTCTTCGGCACCGGCGGCGGCAACAAGCTAGATCGGACCCGCGACGCCGCGCGGCGGTCGGGCGCGATCGTCGTCCACAAGGGTGCCGACACCGTCATCGCCGCGCCCGATGGCCAAACCATCGTCGCGCACCCGCCCGCCTGGCTGTCGACCGCGGGCACCGGCGACGTGCTGGCCGGGCTTGCCGCCGCGCGAATGGCGGCTTCGCGCGACCCGATGCGCGCCGCGATCGAAGCGGTTTGGCTCCATGCGCGTGCGGCAAGCCTTGCAGGACCGGCGTTCGTGGCCGATGAGCTCGCCATGCATCTTCCCCAAGCCATCGCCGAATGTCTGTAGACCCCGATCCGATCGTCCGCGTCGCCGCGCGCGGCGAGGGCGTCACCGCCTCTGGCCGCCACGTGCCGATGGCCGCGCCGGGCGACGTCGTCGGCAGCGACGGCGTGGTCAGCGCCGGCGCGCACCACCAGCAGCCGCCCTGCCGCCACTTCCCGCTATGCGGCGGCTGCCAGCTCCAGCATCTCGACGACACCGCCTATGCGCGCTTCCTCGTCGATCGGATCGAAGGCGGGCTCAAGGCGCAAGGGCTGGCGACCGAGATCCGCACGCCGATCCTGTCGCCGCCACGCACTCGCCGCCGCGCGACGCTCCACGCCGAACGCCGCGGGCGCCAGGTGCATCTCGGCTTCACCCAGGGGGCGAGCCATCACCTCGTCGATCTCGACGAATGCTGGGTGCTGACGCCCGCGTTGTTCGCGGTGCTCGCACCTTTGCGCGGGCTGCTCGCCGCGCAGCTCACCGAATCGCGACGGATCGACGTTCATCTCGCCGAGGTCGACCAGGGCATCGACGTGGTGCTCCAGGGCCAGCTCCGCGACGGGCTCGCCGCCGCCGAGGCGATCACCGCCTTTTCGCGCCGCCACAAACTCGCGCGGCTGTCGATCGACGATGGCTTCGGTCCCGAAGCGCGGTGGGAGCCCGATCCGGTCACGATCACGCTGGGGGGTGTTGCAGTGCCGATGCCCGCGGGCGGCTTCCTCCAGGCGACGCGCGAGGGCGAGGCGACGCTGGTCGACACCGTCCGAACGATCATCGGCGAACCGCGCACCGTCGCCGATCTGTTCGCCGGGCTCGGCACCTTCGCGCTGGCGATGACCCCCGCCACCAAGGTCTATGCCGCCGAGGGCGCGCGCGAGGCGCTGCTCGCGCTCAAGGCGGGGGCAGGGCGCGTCCAGCGCCAGCTGTTCGCCGACCACCGCGACCTCTTCCGCCGCCCGCTCACCGCCGAGGAGCTCAACCGCTTCGACGCGATCATGCTCGATCCGCCGCGCGCCGGCGCGCACGAGCAGACGCTCAACCTTGCCATGTGCAAGGTGCCGCGCGTGGCCTATGTTTCGTGCAATCCCAGCAGCTTCGCGCGTGATGCCAAGAAGCTGTGCGAAGGTGGGTATAGCCTGGAATGGGTGCAGCCGGTCGGACAGTTCCGCTGGTCGACGCATGTCGAGCTCGTGGGATGCTTCACGCGCTGAGCATCATCGGGGCCACACCCTCACACCGTTCGTGCTGAGCTTGTCGAAGCACCGTTCTTCTTTTCCTCCTTTGGCGAAGAAAGAACGGCACTTCGACAAGCTCAGTGCGAACGGATTTGATTAACCCGGATAATCCGCCGCCACAAAATACAACCCCTCCGCCGGCGCATTCATCCCCAGCGCCGCCCGATCGCGCGCCGCCAGCGCCTCGCCGATATCGTCGGGCGTCCATTTCCCCTGGCCCACCAGCGCGAGGCACCCCACCATCGACCGCACCTGATGGTGCAGGAACGAGCGCGCCGAGGCGAAGATTCGGATCAGCTCGCCCTCGCGCACCACCTCGAGCCGGTCGAGCGTCCGCAGCGGGCTGTCGGCCTGGCAATGCGTCGAGCGAAAGGTGGTGAAGTCATGCCGTCCGGTCAGCTGAAGCGCCCCCGCCGCCATCGCCTCGGCATCGAGGGGATTGGCGATCCGCCACGCGCGGCCGAGCTCGAGCGTCAGCGGCGCGCGGCGCGCGCGGATGCGGTATTCATAATGCCGCGCGGTGCAGGCGAACCGCGCATGCCAGTCGCCCGCGACCTCGACACAATCGAGGACCGCCACCGGCTGCGGGCGAAGTACCGCGTTCAGCCCCTCCATCAGCCGGAACGCGGCGATCGGTCGCTCGACATCGACATGCGCGCGCATCGCCAGCGCATGCACCCCGGCATCGGTGCGGCCCGCGGCATAGACCAGCACATCCTCGCCCAGGATCCGCCGCGCGGCGTCTTCGATCGCCTGCTGGACGCTGGGGCCGTGCGCCTGATGCTGCCACCCCATGAACGGGCGGCCGTCATATTCGATCGTCAGCGCGAACCGGGTCACGCGAGGATCGTGCCCGCTGGGATGGGGAATCCGCGGAGCAGCTCGGCGGGCGTCATCGCCCCGCGCCCCGCGCGCTGGACGAGAGTGGGGAGGAGATAGCCATCGGCGCACGCGACGGCGAAGCCCGCAGCATGATCGATGACCGCCCCCACTTCGTCATTCCCGCGAAAGCGGGAACCCAGAGTCGCGAGGGCTTCCGCCCCACCACTGCCTTCGGTCCCCTGGATCCCCGCCTGCGCGGGGATGACGGAGGCAGAAAGCACCCGAACCCGCTCGCCTCCCACCTCGAAGAACGCCCCCGGCGCCGGATTGAACGCCCGCACCTGGCGCTCCACCTCGACCGCGCTCCGCGAAAAGTCCAACTGAGCCTCGGCCTTGTCGATCTTGGGCGCATGCGTCGCGCCGTCGGCTTGCGCCACCGGCGGATACCCTGCCAGATCGCCCAGCACCTCGACCATCAGCCGCGCCCCCATCGCGCTAAGCTCGGCGGTCAACTCGCCCGCGGTCTTGCCCTCGACCGGCGTCCGCCCCTCGAGCCGCACCGGCCCGGTATCGAGCCCGGCTTCCATTTGCATGATCCCGACCCCGGTCTCGGCATCCCCCGCCAGGATCGCCCGCTGGATCGGTGCCGCCCCGCGCCAGCGCGGCAGCAGCGAAGCATGGACGTTGAGGCACCCGTGGCGTGGCGCGTCGAGCACCGCGCGCGGCAGGATCAGGCCATAGGCCGCGACCACCGCGACATCGGCATCATGCGCCGCGAACCCCGCCTGCGCGGCCGGATCGCGCAAGCTCATCGGGTGATGCACCCCGATCCCCAGCGCTTCGGCACGCGCCTGCACCGGCGAGGGGGTGAGCGCCTTGCCCCGCCCCGCGCGGCGCGGCGGCTGGGTATAAGCGGCGACCACGTCGTGCCCCGCGGCGACCACCGCATCGAGGATCGGAACGGCGAATTCGGGGGTGCCCATGAAGACGATACGCATCGCCCTTCTGAACCGCTTGGCAGGCGGGCATGCAACCCCCTATCTGTGGCTGCGATGGCATCTCCCGAAATCGACGCGCTCACCCAGGCGCTGGCGCGGCTTCCCGGGCTCGGCCCGCGTTCGGCGCGGCGCGCGGTGCTGCATCTGCTCAAGCGCCGCGAAACCGCGCTCGCGCCTTTGCTCGCCGCGCTCGATGCGGTGAACGAGCGGCTCGTCACCTGCTCGACCTGCGGCAATGTCGACACCAACGACCCCTGCGGCGTCTGTTCCGATCCGCGCCGAGACGGGCGCGCGCTGTGCGTGGTCGAGGAGGTCGCCGATCTCTGGGCGCTCGACCGCTCACGGCTGTTTCCCGGCCGCTTCCATGTTCTCGGCGGCAAACTCTCGGCGCTCGAAGGCGTCCGCCCCGAAGACCTCGCGATCGATGCGCTGGTCCGCCGGATCGAGGCTGGGGGGATCGACGAGGTCGTGCTCGCGATGAACGCCACGCTCGAAGGGCAGACCACCGCGCATTATCTCGCCGAGCGGATCGAGCGCTTTCCGGTGCGCATCACCCAGCTCGCGCATGGTTTGCCGGTAGGCGGCGAGCTCGATTATCTCGACGAGGGGACGCTGGCCCAGGCGCTGCGCGCACGTCGCCCGGTTGCCTGACGCCGCCACCGGCGCTTGACCCCCCGCCCGCGCAGACTTAATTTGGCAATATGGCCATACTCCCGATCATCGAAATTCCCGACCCGCGCTTGAAGCTGGTATCCGAACCCGTCGCCGACATCGACGACGGGGTGCGCCAGCTGGTCGCCGACATGTTCGAGACGATGTACGACGCCCCAGGAATCGGGCTCGCGGCGATCCAGGTCGCGGTGCCGAGCCGCGTGCTGGTGATCGACCTTCAGGAGGAAGACGAAGAGGGCAAGCCGGTGCGCAACCCGCTGGCGTTCATCAACCCCGAAATCCTCGAAGTCTCCGACGAGCTGCGCGTCTACAACGAAGGCTGTCTGTCGATCCCCGACCAATATGGCGAGGTCGAGCGCCCCGCGCGCTGCCGCGTCCGCTGGCTCGACCCCGAGGGCGCGAGCCACGAGGAGGAACTGGATGGCCTGCTCGCCACCTGCCTCCAGCACGAGATGGACCATCTCAACGGCGTGCTGTTCATCGATCACATGTCGCGGCTCAAACGCGACATGGTGCTCCGCAAACTCGCCAAGGCGCGCAAGGCGGCGGCTTGAGCGTGACGCCATGACGCGGTAGGTTCGCGCTTCGTTCACCCGGAGTGCCGCCGCTTATGGATCCTGTTTTCGCAATTTTGCTGGTGGTGGCGGCGCTCGTCGTCGGCTCGGTGCTCGGCTGGTTCCTCGGTAATCGCGGGCGTGAGAGCGTGCGCGCCGAACGCGACGCGCGTGAGGCCGAGTTCAAGAAGGCGATCACCGATCTCGCGCTGGCGTCGGACCGCGCCGAGCGCGTCGGCGCGCTGGTGGTTGAAAACGAAACGCTGCGGATCGAGCGCGACAGTGCGCGGCTCGACCTCGCGACGCTCAAGGCCGACGCCCGCGCGTTCGAGGCGCGGCTCGAGGAGTTCAAGGCCGCCAAAGACGCGATGGCCAACCAGTTCGCCGACGTCGCCAACCGCCTGCTCGGCGACGCGCAAAAGGCCTTCCTCGCGCGCGCCGACGAGCGTTTCCACCAGGCCGGCGAAAACAACGAGATGAAGATCAAGGCGCTGCTCGCCCCGGTCGAACAGACGCTCAAACGCTATGAATCGGGGGTCGAGCGCGTCGAGAAGGAACGCTCGGAGGCCTATGGCAACCTGACCGGACTGATGGAGGCGATGCGGATCGGCCAGGAATCGGTGAAGAGCGAGGCCGCCAAGCTGGTCAACGCGCTGCGCGCCGCGCCCAAGGCGCGCGGGCGCTGGGGCGAACAGCAGCTCAAGAATGTGCTCGAGACCTGCGGCCTCACCGAACACACCGATTTCCACATGGAAGTCTCGGTCGATGCCGAGGGCGGACGGCTGCGCCCCGATGCGACGATTCGCGTCCCCGGCGATTCGCTGCTGGTGATCGATGCCAAGGTGTCGCTCAACGCCTATCAGGATGCCTATGGCGCGATCGACGAGAGCGAACGCGCGCGCCACCTCACCGCGCATGTCGCCTCGATGAAGGCGCATGTGAACGCGCTGGGCAGCAAGGCTTATCAGGGCCAGTTCGCCAACACCCCCGAATTCGTCATCATGTTCGTCCCCGGCGAGCATTTCGTGTCGGCCGCGCTCGAGCACGAGCCGGGCCTATGGGACTTCGCGTTTGAAAAGCGCGTGCTGATCGCGACGCCGACCAATCTCATCGCGATCGCGCGGACGGTGTCGGCGGTGTGGCGGCAGGAAAAGCTGGCGGGCGAGGCGCGCGAGATCGCCAATCTGGGCCGCGAGCTACACGCGCGAATCGTGACGATGGGCAACCACATCGCGCGGATGGGCAAGAACCTCGAAAGCGCGAACAGCGCGTACAACGCCTTCGTCGGCTCGATCGAAAGCCAGGTGATGACCTCGGCCAAGCGTTTCGAGACGCTCAACGTCGATACCGGCGACAAAGCGATCGATTCGCTGCCGATGGTGGAAAGCAGCCCGCGCCCGCTGTCGAAGCTCAAGACCGCGCTGATCGGCGCCGAGGCGGAGTAGGGGGCGCAATCCTCCCCCGCCAGGGGGAGGGGGACCGCCGCGAAGCGGTGGTGGAGGGGGCGGACACGAGCCGGGTGTTGTGAGTCCTCCCCCTCCGTCGGCCCTGCGGGCCGCCACCTCCCCCTGGCGGGGGAGGAACAAGCCGCTCACCGCCGCTGGTTCAGCACCTCATACGCCATCACCGCCGTCGCCACCGCGGCGTTCAAACTATCGGCCTTGCCCAGCATCGGCATCTTCACCCGCAAGTCGCATTCGGCGGCATAGGCAGCGGGCAACCCCTGCGCTTCGTTCCCCGTCAGCAGGAAGGTCGGCGCGGCGTAGCGCGGTGCCTGGTAATCGACCTCGGTATCGAGGCTCAGCGCCACCAATTGCCCCGGCCCGCTGCGCAGCCACGGCAGGAACTCCCCCCACGCAGCGCGCGCGATCGGCACGGTGAACAGCGCCCCCATGCTCGCGCGCACCGCCTCGACCGAAAAGGGATCGACGCAATCGTCGATCAGGATCAGCCCGCCCGCGCCCACCGCGTCGGCGGTGCGCAGGATCGTCCCCAGATTGCCCGGATCGCGCAGCCGCTCGGCGACCAGCCACAGATCCGCGCGCGTCCGATCGAGGCTAGCGAGCGGAGTGAGGAATTCGGCGTACACCCCGACGACGGCACCCGGATTGTCCTTGCCCGACAGCTTCGACAGAATGTCGGCATCGGTTTCGATCGCCTCGCCGCCATTCGCCTCGGTCGCCTCGATCAGCGCGATCACCAGCGGATGCTGCGCGCTGTCGGCGGCATAGAAGACGAATTGCGGCAGGATCCCCGCCTCGCGCGCTTCGGTGAGGATCCGCAGCCCCTCGGCAAGGAACAGCCCTTCCTCGCGGCGATGCCGCTTGTCGCGCAGCCCGCGGATACGCTTGACGAGCGGGTTGGAAAAGGCGGTGATCTGGCGGGGCATATTGTCTTCTGATTCCCCTCCCGCTTGCGGGAGGGGCTAGGGGAGGGGATGGCGGTCGCTGCCGACCGTAAGACTATGCCCCCTTAGCCGCTCGCCCCGAAAAAAGTCGAGAAGTCGATGCGGACGCACTCCCTTACCCGTTCGCTTCGAGCGAAGTCGAGAAGCCGTGGGTCCAGCACGCGGTCAGGTTTCTCGACGTCGCTCGAAACGAACGGGTGGTGGCTGGGAAGGGCTAGGCAAAGCTCTCGACCGTCAATCCTCGCCGAACCGCGCCTCGACCAATTCGCAGAGCGCCGCCACCGCGCCCTCGGCCTGCTCGCCCTCGGCGCTGATCGTGATCGTGTCGCCCATCGCCGCGCCGAGCATCATGAGCCCCATGATCGAGGTGCCGGTGACGAACGATCCGTCCTTCTCGACGGTGATTTCGGTCGCCTGTGCCGAGGCGAGCGTCACGAACTTGGCGCTGGCGCGTGCGTGCAATCCGCGCCGGTTCGGCACCAGCACGCTGCGCGACACCTTGCTCAAGCCGCCGCCTCGCCCAGCACTTCGGACGCGACCGAGATATATTTGCGCCCCGCATCGCGCGCTGCCGCGACCGCTTCGGTGACCTTCATCGCCTTGCGCGCGCCGCCAAGGCGGATCAGCATCGGCAGGTTGATCCCCGCGATCACCTCGACCCGCCCGGTGTCGAGCAGCGAGATCGCCAGGTTCGATGGGGTGCCGCCGAACAGGTCGGTCAGCAGGATCACGCCCTTGCCGTCGTCGACCTCGTCGATCGCGCGCGCAATGTCGGCGCGGCGCTCTTCCATGTCGTCGTCGGGACCGATGCACACCGTGGCGATCCGCTCCTGCGCACCGACGACATGCTCCATCGCGACGACAAATTCCACCGCGAGCCGCCCGTGGGTCACGAGTACCAAGCCGATCATCGAATGTTGTTCTTCCATAGCCTTCATGGCGTAACCGGGGCGCTGGCGAGCGAGTCCTGCGGCGCCGACCCGAGGTCGCGATGCATCACCGTGGGCGAAAATCCAGCGTTACGCAACCGTGACGCCATGCGTTCGGCGACATGCACCGATCGATGTCTCCCGCCGGTACAGCCAAAGGCGATGGTAACATACGCTTTTCCCTCGGCGCGGTAGCGAGGCAGCAGCAGTTCGAGTAGCGCGGCGATCGATTCGAACGCCTGGGCATAGGCCGGGTCGCCCATCACATAATCGGCGACACCGGCATCACGCCCGGTGCCCGGGCGCAATGTCGGAACCCAATGCGGATTGCGCAGGAAGCGCATGTCGAACACCAGGTCGGCGTTGCGTGGCAGCCCGCGCGAATAGCCGAACGACAGGATCGACAGCGTCGGCTCACCGAGCCCATCGCCCGAAAAACCGTCGCGGATCATCTGCGCCAGCGCGTTGGCGGTCAGTTCGGTGGTATCGATCAGCCGGTTCGCCCAGTCGCGCAGCGGTGCGAGCAACTCGCGCTCGCGCGCGATCCCGTCGCTCGCCGGGCGGTCCTGCGCCAGCGGATGCCGACGCCGCGTTTCCGAATAGCGGCGCTCGAGCTCGGCCCCGCTGCATTCCAGGAACAAGGTGCCGATGGCAAAGCCATGGTCCTCGCTCAGCTTGCGGATTCGCCGCACGATCCGCTCGGCATCGAAGCCGCGGGTCTGCGCGCCGATCCCCAGCGCCAGCGGGCGGTCGTCCTGCTCGCCATGCGTCGGGCTTTCAGTCGCCAGCAGCCGGTCGAGCAGCAGCAGCGGCAGATTGTCGACGACTTCCCAGCCCAGATCCTCGAGCGTGCGCAGCGTCGTCGACTTGCCCGCCCCCGACATGCCGGTCACCAGCAGCAGCCGGCGTGGCCGCGACGCGGGGCTCATGCGCGGGTCGCCAGCAAGCGGCGAACCACCAGCTCGATCTTGATCGGCGCCGACGCCTCGAGCGCGGGCAGCGCGAATTGCGGCACCGCGATCCCCGCGATCAGGCGGAGGTTATCGCGCTCGGGCATCCGCTCGGGATGCGGATCGATCACGATCACCGCGGCGGTCGGTGCTTCTTCGACGAAGGGCAGTTCGCATACGCCAATCCCGCGCACCTCGATCTGCCCGCGGATCGTCTGCGGGGCGGCGGCGTACAGCACGCCGTTGCGGCGCAGCAGCAACGTATAGTCATCGCTCACCAGCACCGCGCCGCGGTCGATCAGCCGCAGCGTCAGGTCGGATTTGCCCGCCCCCGATGGCCCCTCGATCAACACCGCATGGCCGTCGATCGCGACGCAGGAGGCATGCAGCGTTTCGGACGACAACTGGCTCACCGCATGCTCCGCGCTCATGGGGCGGGCGGCCCCGGCAACCGTACCACGAACCGCGCGCCGCTCGCCTGGTCCTCGCGCGATTCGACATGGATCGTGCCCAGATGTCCTTCGACAATCGTGCGCGCGATGGCAAGGCCGAGCCCCGAATGGCGGCCAAAGCCCTCCCCTTCGGGGCGCACCGAATGGAAGCGGCGGAACACCGCCTCGCTCGCCTCGGCGGGAACCCCGGGGCCCTGGTCCTCTACGCAGACGATGACGGCATTGTCGTTGATGGTAGCGGCGACGGTCACGATGCCGCGATCGGGCGAGAACGAAATCGCGTTCTCGATCAGGTTCTCGAACACGCGCTCGAGCCGCACGCCTTCGCCCTGTACCGTCAGCGCCACATCGGGGGTGCGATCGAAGCGCAGCTCGACCCCGCGCTCGATCCCGCGCGCATGCCATCCCGCGACCATCGCCTCGAGCATCGCCCCCAGGTCGACCGGCTCGAACTTGGCACGGCTCAATTGCGCGTCGAGCCGCGAGGCTTCGGAAATGTCCGAGATCAGCCGGTCGAGCCGCAACACGTCATCGCGGACGATCGCCAGCAGCCGGCGCTGCAGCTCAGGGTCGCGGACATTACCCAGCCCCTCGACCGCCGATCGCAGCGAGGCGAGCGGGTTTTTCAGCTCGTGCGCCAGATCGGCGGCGAACGCCTCGGTCGCGTCGATCCGCGCGCGCAGCGCCAGGCTCATGTCCGACAGCGCACGCGCGAGCATCCCGATCTCGTCGCGACGCGAGGGCAGGCGGGGGACCACCACCTCGCGCGCGCGCCCCAACCGGACGCGCACCGCGGCGCGCGCGAGCAGCCGGAGCGGGCGGACGATCGTTCGCGCCAGAAACAGCGACAGCAGCACCGACACCAACGAAACGATTCCCAGCACCACCCCCAGCCGGAAGCGCTCGACCCGCACCACGCTGGTGATGTCGCGCGCGTTGACCGTCGTCAGCAGCGTGCCGCGCGCGCCCAGCGGTGCGGCGGCGGTGATCACCGGGGTGCGATCGGGCGCACGCCACAAGGTCGAGGGCGCGGTGTGGTGCTGGTAGGCGGCGCGCACGTCGGGCCAGTCGAAGCCGCGATTGCGCGGGCGTTCGCGATACAGCGGCGCGCGCGCCGCGCCGACGACGGTGTCGATCCCGGCGTCGAGCAGCCGTGCCGCCTCGGTCTGCCAGCGATCCTTGTCGGGATCGCGCAGCAGGAAGTTGCGCACCCCGAGCGCGCGGCTGTCGCTCCGCTCGACCCCGTCGGCGGCAAAAGTGCGGATCCTTGTGCCCGTCTGCCGCGCGAGCCGGGTGACCAGCGCCTCCTCATCCGACAGCCGCGTCGCCATCAGCGCCTGCGCGACCAGCCGTGCCTCGCGGCTCGCTTGCTCCATCCGGCTGTCGAGTAGCCGCAGCCGGTACGAATCGAGGTAGAAGAACCCCCCCGCCAGCAGCGCCAGCGCGAAGATGTTGACGAACAGGATGCGCGGCGTGAGCGACAGCCGGCCCGACCAGCGAAGCGGAAACTCGCTCTCGTCAGTCGTCGGAAAAGCGATAGCCCGCTCCGTACAATGTCTCGATCGCGTCGAATTCGGGATCGACCTGGCGGAATTTGCGCCGCACGCGCTTGATGTGGCTGTCGATCGTCCGGTCGTCGACATAGATGTCGTCATGATAGGCGGCATCCATCAGCTGGTTGCGCGTCTTCACGATTCCCGGCCGCTGCGCCAGCGTCTCGAGGATCAGGAACTCCGTGACGGTCAGCGTCACGTTGGCGCCCGCCCAGGTCACGCGGTGGCGCGCCGGGTCCATCGCCAGCCGGCCGCGCTCGATCACCGGCTGCGGCGGCGGCGCGGCCTCGCCGTGCTCGCCGGCCACCACTACTTCGGTGCGGCGCAGGATCGCACGGATCCGCGCGATCAACAGCCGCTGGCTGAACGGCTTGGCGATATAATCGTCGGCGCCCATCGCGAGGCCCAGCGCCTCGTCGAGCTCGTCGTCCTTGCTCGTCAGGAAGATCACCGGCACCGCCGATTTCTCGCGCAGCCGCCGCAGCAGCTCGAGCCCGTCCATCTGCGGCATCTTGATGTCGAGCACCGCCAGATCGGGGGGATTGTCGACCAGCGCCTTCAGCGCCGCCTCGCCGTCCGAATAGACGCGGGTGACGAACCCCTCGGCCTGCAGCGCGATCGAAACCGAGGTGAGGATGTTGCGATCGTCGTCGACGAGCGCGATCGATGCGGTGGTCATGCGTGGTTCCACGCGGTGGTACGGCCCATCGGTACGGCGTAGCCCAAACGCGGTTGCGGCTCAATTCCCCGCCTAGCGCGTCGATTTGACGAACAGCAGCGCAACCCATAAGCGCGCGCTAACAATATAACAGCTGCGACGAATATAGTCGTGGGAGAGGAATGATATGATAAATGAGCCGATCGCGCGCCACGATCTGGCGGCGCAGGGTATTGCTACCGACGCGACGCAGCATTGGAACCTCGGCAACGCCGCCCTGGTCGAGCAGGCATTGCGCCGCGGCGAGGGGCATTTGTCTGACCATGGCGCGCTGGTCGTCGAAACCGGTCGCCACACCGGGCGCTCGGCGCAGGACAAGTTCACCGTCCGCGATGCCGCCACCACCGACAGCATCTGGTGGGGCCCGAGCAACAAGCCGATGGAGTCCGATGCCTTCGCCCGGCTCAAGGCCGATTTCCTCGACCATCTGGCTCGCCAGGAAACATTGTTCGTCCAGGATCTGTTCGGCGGATCGCAGCCCGAATATCGCGTGAACGTCCGCGTCATCAACACGCTCGCCTGGCACAACCTGTTCATCCGCACGATGCTGGTACGTCCCGAAGCGCACGAACTGGCAGGCTTCGCGCCTGACTATACGATCATCGACCTCCCCGATTTCCGCGCCGATCCCGCGCGTCACGGCTGCCGCAGCGAGACGGTGATCGCGGTCAACATCACCGACCGGCTGATCCTGATCGGCGGCACGCGCTATGCCGGCGAGATGAAGAAGTCGGTATTCGGGCTGCTCAACTATCTGCTCCCCGAACAGGGCGTGATGCCGATGCACTGCTCGGCCAATATCGGTCCCAAGGGCGATACCGCGGTGTTCTTCGGGCTGTCGGGCACCGGCAAGACGACCTTGAGCGCCGATGCCAGCCGCACGCTGATCGGCGACGACGAACATGGCTGGTCCGACACGCATGTCTTCAATTTCGAAGGCGGCTGCTACGCCAAGACGATCCGCCTGTCGGCGCAGGCCGAGCCCGAAATCTACGCCACGACGCAGCGCTTCGGCACCGTGCTCGAAAACGTCGTGATGGACCCCGACACACGAATCCTCGACCTCGACGATGCGACGCTCGCCGAGAACAGCCGCGCCGCCTATCCGATCGACTTCATCCCCAATGCCAGCGCCGACAATATGGGGCCGGTGCCGCGCAACATCGTGATGCTCACCGCCGATGCCTTCGGCGTGCTGCCGCCGATTGCGAGGCTCACCCCCGACCAGGCGATGTATCACTTCCTGTCGGGCTATACCGCCAAGGTCGCGGGCACCGAAATGGGCGTCACCGAGCCCGAGGCGACCTTCTCGACCTGCTTCGGCGCGCCCTTCATGCCGCGCCATCCTTCGGTCTATGGCAATCTGCTCAAGGAACGGATCGCGCGCGGCCAGGTCGATTGCTGGCTGGTCAACACCGGCTGGACCGGCGGCAAATACGGCGTCGGCAGCCGCATGCCGATCAAGGCGACCCGCGCATTGCTCAATGCCGCGCTCGACGGCAGCCTCAACGACGGCGACTTCCGCACCGACCCCAATTTCGGCTTCGCGGTGCCGGTATCGGTCCCCGGCGTCGACCCCGCGATCTTGAACCCGCGCGACACCTGGGCCGACAAGGCCGCCTATGACGAAACCGCCGCCAAGCTGGTCGACCTGTTCGTCGAAAACTTCGCGCCGTTCGAAGCCCATGTCGACGAAGGCGTCCGCGCCAGCGCGCCAAGGAGCGTGGTGCCCGCCTACTAAGCGCGCGCCGTCACCCCGGCCTGGTGCCGGGGCCCACCGTGCGGCAAACGCAGCGTCCAAAGACCGGGCGCACCGCCCGCCGCGCCGTGGACCCCGGCACCAGGCCGGGGTGACGCTAGCCTGAGCTGGCAACCACCACCGCACCCCAACCGGAACCCAGCCCCGCACCCGCCGTTCCCCAGCACATGCCATCGTTCGACATCGCCGCCTGGGACGTTCCCACCCCGGTCATCAACCTCGCGATCACCGCGCTCGCGGTGCTGCTCGCGCTGATCGTCCACAAGATCGGCTTCCAGCTCCAGCGCCGCTTCGTCGCGCGCACCGCCTCGACCTCGGACGACGTGTTCGTCGAGGAGGCGTTCCGCCCCGCGCGTTGGCTGGCAGTGGCGATCGGGCTCGCGCTGGTCCGCCGCTTCCTCGATCTGTCGGACACCAGCGATGCGCTGTGGAACCAGCTCGCCGGCCTCATCGTCCCCGGCATCCTCGGCTGGCTCGCGATCGCGATGGTCCGCGCGGTCGGCCGCACCGTCGAGCTCAGCGCCGACATCAGCGTCGCCGACAATCTCCGCGCGCGCCGCCGCCGCACCCGCAGCGCAATCCTCGGCCGGATCGTCATCTTCCTCATCGGCTTCATCACCATCTGCCTGATGCTGCTGAGCATCCCCAGCATCCGCAACGTCGGCGTCACGCTGATGGCCTCGGCGGGCATCGCCGGCCTCGCGGTCGGCGCCGCCGCCCAGCCAGCGCTCAAGAACCTGATCGCGGGCATCCAGATGGCGTTCACCGAGCCGATCCGGATCGACGACGTCGTCATCGTCGACGGCGAATGGGGCAGGGTCGAGGAGATCCGCCTCACCTATGTCGTCATCGCGATCTGGGACGAGCGGCGGCTGGTGGTGCCCGTGTCGAAATTCCTCGAGGAATCGTTCCAGAACTGGACGCGCAACACCTCGAAGCTGCTGGGGTCGGTGTTTCTCTGGCTCGACCCCGCCACCGACATCCCCCGCCTCCGCGCCAAGGCCGAAGAAGTCATCGCCGCCAACCCGCGCTGGGACGGGCGTGCGCAGGGGCTGCAGGTCACCGACAGCAAGCCCGACGCGATCGAGGTCCGGATCCTCGCCACTGCCAAGGACGCCGGCACCACCTTCGACCTGCGCTGCGACATCCGCGAGGCGCTGCTGGCGTTCATCCGCGACGAGATGCCCGAAGCACTGCCGAGAACGCGCGCGCTGGTCGAGCCGATTTCGCCCCGTCCGGAGCGGTGAGGGGCAACGACCGACCGCCCCGATACCTCCCCTCCCTGGAAGGGAGGGCGCGGGGGTGGGTAGGTTCGAGGCACCCGGAACGCCCGCCACGCGCCGACCCACCCCTAACCCCTCCCTTATCAGGGAGGGGAGCAGGTCGCGGCTACCGCCCCTAGATCCCCAATCACCCCCGCCGCGTCGCCATCCACCGGTCGATATTCCCCGCCAGCACCGTCAGCGGCACCCCACCGCCGCCGACCACCGCATCGTTGAACGCCTTGAAGTCATAGCGCGGCCCCAGCTCGGTCTGCGCCTTGGTCCGCAGCCGGTTGATCTCGCTATGCCCGATCTTGTAGCCGCAGGCCTGGCCCGGCCACGCGCAATAGCGATCGACCTCGCTGGTCACTTCGCCCACCGACGATCCGTTGGTCCGCGCGAACCAGTCGATCGCATAGTCGCGGGTCCAGCGCTTGGTATGCAGCCCGGTATCGACCACCAGCCGGCACGCGCGGAACGCGATCGATTGCAGATAGCCCAGCCGCCCTACCGGATCGTCGTCATACACCCCCAGCTCGTTGCCCAGCTGCTCGGCATACAGCGCCCAGCCTTCGCCCATCGCGCTGAACCCCATCAGCGAGCGCAGCAGCGGCAGCTTCTGGGCATATTCGCCCTGCCAGACATGGCCGGGAATCGATTCGTGGAAGGTCAGCGTCGGCAGGCTGTATTTGGTGTGGAGCGCGGGGTCCTTCAGGTTGATCCAGAAACGCCCCGGCACCGATCCGTCGATCGTCCCCGCGCCGCCATAAGCGAGCGGCGCGCCTTCCTGCTCGGCGATCGCGATCCTTTTTACCTCGACGATGCCCTTCACCGGCGCGCCGAACGCGCGGGGCAGGCGGGTGCGGACATCGGCGATTGTCGCCTGGATCATCGCCATGATTTCCGCGCGTCCTGCGTCCCCCGCGGCGAACTGGAAGCGCGGGTCCTTGCCCAGGCCCGTCATCCGTTCGCCGACGCTGCCCTTGGTATAGCCCAAAGTCTTGAGGATTCCGTCCATTTCGCCCTGCAGGCGCTTGAGCTCGTCCTGGCCCATCGCGTGGACCTCGTCGGGGGTCATCCGCGTCGTTGTCGCCGCGCGCAGCGTCCAGGCGTAATAATCGGGGCCGTCCTTGAACTTCCAAACCCCGGCATCGGCGTTGGTTGCTTTGCGATGCAGCTCGAGCTCGGCGATCTGGCGATCGAGCGCGGGGGCGACGTCGGCGGTCGCGATCTTCTCGGCGCGCGCCGCCCAGTCGCCGGGGATCGCCTTGGTCCGCCGTGCGAGCGATTCGACGATCAGCCAGTCCTTCGCCGGCCCTTCGCGCGTCATCTTGATCGACGCCAGCGTCTTGTCCATCAGCACGTCCGACGCGATCACCCCGCGGCCACGCGCGTCGCGCAGCCGCTCGGTCTCACCGTCCAGGTTCTTGGCGAACGCTGCCAGCCGTGACAGATAGGCGTCGGCATCGGCCTTGGTCTCGACCTTGTGCGTCGCGTCGAGGAACTTGGGCACGTCGAGATACGCGCCCATATTCTGTGCCACCACATACGGCCCGTTGCGCCACCCGCCGACCGCCACCGCGCCATAGGGAAAGGCGAACCCATCGATCGCGGTGGAATAAGCCGTGATTGCGACTTCGACATCGGTGCGGATCGCCGGCGACAGCGCGGCGGTATCGACCGCGCGCAACCGATCGAGCGCGCTCTTGGTCCACGCCGCGCTATGCAGCCGCCCCGCGCTCGACCGATCCGACGACCGCGCCTTGAGCCCCGCGCGCGCGCCGGTATCGATGCCGAGCCCCGTCGCGCTCTCGGGCGAGCGCAGCAGATATTCCTCGGCGATTCCGTCCATCAGCGCCTGCGCGCGGACGTCCGCAGTGGCTTGCGCGGCGCGCAGCGGCAAAGCGGTGAGCGCGGCGGTCGCGCCGGTCGCAAGCAATAATTGGCGGCGATCGAGATTCATGCAGTTACTCCAGGACGATCGGTTCGATGATGAGCGTGGTATTCTGGACGCCGACGACGCGTGCGATCGCGCCCACCGGCAGAACCGGACCGCGCGACGGCCATTCGCCATCGGCGACGCGCACCCGCCCGCTGCCATCGGCGCCCGAGGATACGACGGTCACCGTCGCGCCGAGCAGCCGCGCGCCGACATCGTTGAGCAAAGGATCGGCGCTGTCGGGCGAATAGTCGCGATACCAGCGCCGCCCGATCGCGATCGTCACCGCGCTCCACGCGGCAAGGCTCGCGAGCTGGCCCGCCAGCGGCAGGTCGGGAAATAGCAGCACGAAGGCCCCGGTGATCGCCGCGGCGATCGCGACGAAGACCAGGAACACCCCGGGCACCAGCAGCTCGACGCCCGCCAGCACGGCACCGGCGGCGATCCACCACAGCCCCGGATTGTCCCATTCCATGCGGTGTCAGTCTTCCGCCGCTTCGATCCGCGGGCGCTCGGGCGGGGTAGGGGGCGACGACGCACCGCCGACGATCTCCTTGGCGAGCTCGCCGATCCCGCCCAGCGTTCCCATCAATTGCGTCGCCTCGACCGGGAACAGGATCGTCTTGGCATTGGGGCTGGTCGCGAACTTGCCGATCGCCTCGACATATTTCTGCGCGATGAAATAGTTGAGCGATTGCGGGCTGCCCTGTTCGATCGCGATCGACACCAATTCGGTCGCCTTGGCCTCGGCCTCGGCGGCGCGCTCGCGCGCTTCGGCGTCGCGGAACGCCGATTCCTTGCGCCCCTCGGCCTCGAGGATGCGTGCCTGCTTCTGCCCCTCGGCGCGCAGGATCTCGCTCGCGCGCGTGCCTTCGGCCTCGAGGATGTTGGCGCGCTTCTCGCGTTCGGCCTTCATCTGGCGGCCCATCGCGTTGACGATGTCGGCGGGCGGGCGGATGTCCTTGATCTCGACGCGGGTGATCTTCACCCCCCACGGCGTCGTCGCCTGGTCGACCACGCTCAGCAGCCGCGCGTTGATCTCGTCGCGCTTCGACAGCGTCTCGTCGAGGTCCATCGATCCCATCACGGTGCGCAGGTTCGTCGTCGTCAGCTGCATCAGCGCCATGTACAGGTCCGACACCTCATACGCCGCCTTGGGCGCGTCGAGCACCTGGAAGAACACCACGCCGTCGGTCGAGATCATCGCATTGTCGCGGGTGATGATCTCCTGCCCCGGAATGTCGATCACCTGCTCCATCATGTTCACCTTGCGGCCGACGCGATAGAAGAAGGCGGGATACAGGTTGAACCCCGGTCGCGCGACGGTGGTGAAGCGCCCGAAATGCTCGATCGTATAGTTATAGCCCTGCCGCACGATCTTGATGCTCGCAAACAGATACGCCAGCACCAGTGCGACGATCACCGTCAACAGCCCTGCAATCACATCCATGCCGCCATCCCCGCTTGCCCGTTGCGGCGATGCTAGCAGGATCGCCGCGTGAGGCCAGCACAACCGGGCGTCGCCACGCGCCCCCTAGCGCCAGCGCCCCCCCTTGGTTACATGGGCCGCCAACCTCTCCCCCGCGCAGGATTCGGCACCTCATGGACATTCCCCTCGGCCTCACCTTCGACGACGTCCTGCTGTATCCGGGGGCGTCGGACGTGGTGCCGAGCCAGGCCGATGCGCGCACCCGCGTCTCGCGCGAATTGAGCCTCAACATCCCGATCCTGTCGTCGGCGATGGATACCGTCACCGAATCGGACATGGCGATTGTCATGGCGCAGCTCGGCGGCATCGGCGTGCTCCACCGCAATTTGTCGGTCGCCGAACAGGTCGCGGCGGTGCGCCAGGTCAAGCGCTTCGAAAGCGGCATGGTCGTCAACCCGATCACCATTCACCCGCAGGCGCCGCTCGCCGAGGCACGCGCGCTGATGCAGCGCCACAAGATCAGCGGCATCCCGGTGGTCGAGGCATCGGGCAAGCTCGTCGGCATCCTCACCAACCGCGACGTCCGCTTCGCCGAGAACCCCGCGCAGCCTGTCGCCGAGCTGATGACGCGCGACAATCTCGCCACCGTCTCGACCGCGGTGTCGCAGGAGGAAGCGCGCCGGCTGCTCCACCACCGCCGCATCGAAAAGCTGCTGGTCGTCGATGATGCGTATCGCTGCGTCGGCCTCATCACCGTCAAGGACATCGAAAAGGCGGTGCTCTACCCCGACGCCACCAAGGACCGCACCGGCCGCCTCTGCGTCGCCGCCGCCACCACCGTCGGCGACAAGGGCTTCGACCGCACCGAACAGCTGGTCGATGCCGAGGTCGACCTGATCGTCATCGACACCGCGCACGGCCACAACCGCGACGTCGCGCGCGCGGTCGAGCGCGTCAAGAAGCTGTCGAACTCGGTCCAGGTCGTCGCGGGCAACGTCGCCACCGCCGAGGCCACCCGCGCGCTGATCGACGCAGGGGCCGACGGGATCAAGGTCGGCATCGGCCCCGGATCGATCTGCACCACCCGCGTCGTCGCCGGCGTCGGCGTGCCGCAGCTCACCGCGGTGATGGAAAGCGCGCGCGAGGCGGCCAAGTCGGGCGTCCCCGTCATCGCCGATGGCGGCATCCGCACCTCGGGCGACATCGCCAAGGCGCTCGCCGCGGGCGCCTCGACCGTCATGGTCGGCTCGCTGCTCGCGGGCACCGAGGAAGCCCCCGGCGAAACCTTCCTCTACCAGGGCCGCGCCTATAAATCCTATCGCGGCATGGGCAGCGTCGGCGCAATGGCGCGGGGCTCGGCCGACCGCTATTTCCAGCAGGACATCAAGGATCAGCTGAAACTCGTCCCCGAGGGGATCGAGGGCCAGGTCCCCTACAAGGGCCCCGCGCGCGACGTGATCCACCAGCTGGTCGGCGGGGTGAAGGCGGCGATGGGCTATACCGGCGCCGCGACGCTCGAGGAGCTGCGCGAAAAGGCGCGCTTCGTGCGGATCACCGGGGCGGGCCTTCGCGAAAGCCATGTCCACGACGTGACAATCACGCGCGAGGCCCCGAACTACCCGACGCGGTAACGGGCCACCTCTCAACCGTTCGTGCTGAGCTTGTCGAAGCACCGTTCTTCTTTTGCCGGCGGGTCGAAGAAGAAAGGACAGTGCTTCGACAAGCTCAGCACGAACGGACTAGGGTTAGTCCCTGCACCTCACCCCGCCGGCTCCACCCGCGGCGCGAGCCAGCGCATCTCCACCGCGCCATTGCCCGACCCGACCTGCTCGGCGGCCACCCCCGCCTCGGTCAGCGCCGCCACCACCACATCGGCCTGCGCCCCCGACACCCCGATCGGCAGCTGCAGCCGCCGCGCCGCCCAGATCGCGGTGGCGATCGCACGGCTACCCTCGGCATCGGGCGCATCCTCGCCGAAGCTCACGCCGCCAGGCACCGCGGGCGGCGGCACCAGCTCGACCGTCCAGCCCTCCGCCGCGCCCGCCACCCGCGCCTCGAGCGCGCGATACACTTCGAGCCCCGCCCCCGGCAGCGGCGTCGCGGTCACCACCGCGCGGCGATGGTCGCGGTCGACCAGCACCCGGTCGGTCGGCACGCCTGCCACCAGCGACAATTGCTCGCCGATCTGGGTCACCGCGCGCGCCTCGCGGGTGGCGCGCTCGCTCGCCTGCGCGCGCGCGAGCTGCGTCGCCTCGGCATCGCCCACCCCGACGCGGAACTGCTCGATCGTCAGCCCCACCGGCCGCCCCAGCGCCGCCTCGAGCTTCGCCTTCACGCTCCGCTCGGCCTGCGCGACGAAGCTCGGCGTCAGCACCGTCGCATCGACGCGCACCGGCTCGGCGGTATAGTCGATCTCGAGCTGGCTCACCCGCGCATTGTCGCCGAATTGCTGCGACACGATGTCGCGCGCCTGGCGCGAGGCGTTGGTCTCCCACGCGATCTGGCGCAGCGTCAGCCCCAGCGGCACCGCCAGCGCCGCGAACACCGCCAGCATCGCCGCGGTCTGGAACAAGGTCTGCCGCGGCGACAGCCTGGGGCCGAAGCCGTATAGCCGCGCCATGATCGCCGCCGACAGCGCGATCACCATGAAGTTGGTGAAGAACAACAGCAGCGCGCCGAAGAACACCGTCCAGTTCGCGGTCGCCAAGCCAAAGCCGACGGTCGCCAGCGGCGGCATCAGCGCGGTGGCGATCGCCACCCCGACGATCGCGCCCTCGCGCCCGCGGATCATCGCATAGGCCCCCGCCAGCCCCGAAAACAGCGCCACCAGCAGGTCGAACAAATTGGGCCGGGTGCGCGCGGCCAGCTCGCTGGTCACCGTCTGCAGCGGCGACATCGACACGATCGCCGCGCAGAACAGGATCGCCATGATCGTGCCGAGCACCATGGCGACCAGCGCCCGCCGGATCTCGACCGCGTCGAACAGCGCGACGCCGAAGCCCAGCCCGATGATCGGCCCCATCAGCGGCGAGATCAGCATCGCGCCGATGATCACCGCGGGCGAGGACAGCAACAGCCCCAGCACCGCGATCCCCGCCGACATCAGGATCATGAAGGCATAGCGCCCGTCGAACGCCTCCTCGTCCTCCACCTTCTCCACCACCGATCGGTGATCGACGCTGGTGATGACGTGGTTGCGCCACCAATGGAGGAGCGGATGCGGGTCGGCGGCTTCGGTGGTCATGGGGGAGGGGGTAATGCGGAAGGCGGAGGAGGGCTAGGGGGGAGGGGCCTAGCCAACTATGACGTACCCCCGGTCTTCTCACATAGCGCCGGCTACGCTACTGCGAATGAAGGGGCAGAACCATCTTTAAAAAGTTGTATTTGACTATTGATCTCTCTGATAGCCGTTCACCGAAAACTTAATATTGTCTATCAGTTCTTTTCCATAAACTCTTTCCATTCTCGTATAGAACTCAGGTTCTACGTCTTTAGCGAATGCCAGAGTGCCGGCCAACTTCACTTCGGCCTTCCTGTCGAGCTTGCCCTGAGAATAATGAAATATTGCTGACCTGATATTTCTTTTGCGGTCCCTGCCAAGCGAAACGCGCCCGTCCAACGTCAGCACTAATCCCGTAATCTGCCTGTGGTATTTCGGAGTTACCAAAATTGTTTTTTTATTGTTGATCGTCAATTTAGGATATGAAAGTCTATTTATGACGGATCTAATAATGCCATCGACAACCTTAAGATTCCAAGTTCGTTCGGCGGAAAATGTCAGATCGTCTGCATACCGAGTATAAGTTATTTTGTGCGGTGTAACCCGGTCATAAATTGCACGATCAAAGGCATTCATGAGCACATTGCTCAATATCGGCGATGAAGGTGCGCCAATTGATAAGCGGAGAATACGTCCGCCCTTCGGTCTTCTAAAGAGCAACCTTCCCGACATTATAGCATCTTGGCGGCCGAAAGTTTCGTTTTCGTCACAATAAGAAAGCCAAGCTCGCTCAGTTATAGAAGGAAAAAATTCAGTAAAGTCATACTTTAGGATGGCGCGATTATGGCTATGTCGCTCCGCGTTTTGTCGGATCGAGGCTCCGGGTCGGTAAGCGGTTGCGCAAGGATGCACCGGAAGCGTTTCAAGATATGATTTGACGACAACTCTCTGTGCAGTCTTTAGCTCCGAAGCAGGATGAGCAATTTCGCGCGTACCACCGGTGCGCTTCGGGATGGTGTACACTTTGTAGCGTTCGGGTGCGGTCCTCACCAGCGTAGCAAGCTCGCGCTCGCTGATCCGGAGTTCTCGTAGAAGTGTTTCCGTCAATGTCATGGCCGTTGGCGCTCCTGATCGACGGCAGCCACTCGATCCGGATCGTTTTCTTCCCAATATGCTCTGAAATCCGATCGGCGACGCGTTTTATCGAGTAGGGGTTCTTTAAATTCAAATTTGGCCGCTTCGTTCAGATTTAGTTTTGCGAAATGCACCCGGTCAAAACCAGATGTTGCGCTCGCTGCCCATCGAATTGCTGAACAGCAAAACGATACCCGATCGAGCAACTCATTATCGACCTCAAATCCAAACTCAGATAAGAGCAATAATAGTTCGTCGTCCTTCAAGCAATATGCTTCCCTCAGCAGGCCAACATATACCTTGCAAAGATGGTTGAACTTGGTGACATCAAGAGTTGTTCTGTTTTCCGTTTCTTGCAAGCGCTGCTCAACGGGCGAGGAGAGCGTTCTTACAAGCAAATTAGGATCAACTGAATCAATCTGACCGGAAGCCATTCCAACCGTGCTATCCGCAAACGAGAATACCGACTTGGGATAATCTCTGCGAAGATTTGCCACGGGTCCTTTTGTTATAAAGGTAGATTTGTTTAGGTATTTGCTTTGAACAACCAGTAAAAGCTTTTCCGATATGCCGCTAAGCATCGAAAAGCTACCTAGCTCAGCAAAGCTGCCTGGACTTTCGGAAAACAGAAGGACAAGCTCGCAAATCTGCGCGATATCTAATTCGAACTTCACTAGGTCGACATAGGGCGCACCCTTATCGAAGAAATCTTCAATTTCTTCGATTTGCAGTGGCTCAGAGTTTTTTAAGGCATCGATCGCTCCGCCGCGAAGATAGGCGTCACGCAAAGAGAGAGGCCGCGCATCATTTATGTGCGACACTTCGCCGCCGCATAGTAAAATGTAGCGCTTTGGGGGATAAACCCGGACGCTTCCTACGTTCACGTTGTTGCAAAACGTAGTCAGCATCCGGATCGCTTACCTAAGCCCCAAACGGACGAAGGATTCGTCCGAGCGGAGCGGCCCTTGGGCGGACGAAGCCTTCGTCCGTTTGGGGCACATATTTCTTACCAATAATATACGATCCGGCGAAGCGCCAGACCAACCGTTGAACGGTCTTGTTCGCGTAAGCCCTTTCGATATCGGTCACCGGGCCCGTAACTGTCAATATCCTTATAGCCCCCAGCTCGGTCGTGGTCGGATGAGAATGGGCCAACGCCCAACCCCCTGTCCTACAAGCCCCCATTCGGCTACGCCAGAACCCATGTACCCCCACAACACCCGCACCACGACCACCCCGTCGAACCCGCCCCGCCGCATCCCGCGCGCGCGAAGCCGCGCCGCCATCCGCACCCCCCGCCACCACCCGGAAGGGGCGAATCCGGGGGGTACGTACTGTAGCTTTTGTAGCCTTCCGAGCATTTCGGCATGACGCCGCCGGCACGCGTCCAGGCCGCGATCGACCTGCTCGACCTCATCATCGCCGCGGCGCGCGAGGGCGGGGCGGCGGCCGATACGATCATCGCGCGCGGATTCGCCGCACGGCGCTATGCCGGGTCGAAGGATCGGCGCGCGGTGCGCAACCTGGTCTATGACGCGATCCGGCTGTGCGGCGAGCTGCCGCGCGACGGGCGCGCGGCGATGCTCGCGCTGGCGCAGCGCCTCCCCGGCGTCGCCGCGGCGTTCGACGGCTCCACCTATGGCCCGCCCGCGATCAACCCCAATGAAAAGGCGGCGGTTCCCGGCGTCGCCCCCGCCTGGCTGGTCACCGCGCTCGCCGCTTCGGGGCTGGGCGAGGCCGAGCAGGAAGCGTTGCTCGAACGCGCCCCGCTCGACATCCGCGTCAACCGGCTGCTCGCCGCGCGCGACGATATCGTGATCGAGGGCGCGCAGCCGCTCGCCTTCGCCCCCGATGCGCTGCGGCTGCCCCCCGACACCTCGGTCGACAAGCATCCCGCCTATGATTCGGGGCTGATCGAGGTGCAGGATGCCGGCAGCCAGCTGGTGACGCTTGCCTGCGGCGTCGCGCCCGGCATGCGCGTGATCGATCTGTGCGCGGGGGCAGGGGGCAAGACGCTCGCGCTCGCCGCCGCCATGGCGAACCAGGGCGATCTGCTCGCCACCGATACCGATCGCGGGCGGCTGCAGCGCCTGCCGCCGCGCGCCGAGCGCGCCGGGGTGACGATCGCGCGCACCTTGCTGCTCAATCCGGGGCATGAGGCCGAGATGCTCGCCGACGAGACCGCGCGCGCCGATGTCGTGCTGATCGACGCGCCCTGTTCGGGCACCGGCACCTGGCGCCGCAATCCCGAGGCGCGCTGGCGGCTCACCGCCGATCGGCTGACCAAGCTCGAGGCGACGCAAGCGCGCCTGCTCGATCTCGCGGCGACCTTGGTGCGGCCCGGCGGCGCGGTGGTGTATGTCGTGTGCTCGTTGCTCGATGCCGAGGGCGCCGACCAGGCCGCCGCCTTCCTCGAACGCCATCCCGGCTGGCAGGCCACGGCGATCGATCTGCCCGCGGGCACCCGCCACGGCGCGGGGATGCGGCTGACGCCGGCATCGGATTCGACCGACGGCTTTTTTGTCGCGATGCTGCGCACCACATGATAGCCAGCTAGCTGTGTCTGTTTCGGAGAAGATCATGCGGTTCACCACCGTCACCATCGCCCTGTCGCTCGCCGCGGTCAGCATCTCGACCTCGCTCCACGGCCAGCGCCCCGACGACCAGATCGACGCGCGATCGGTGGCCTTGGTCGAACGCGCCAAGGCGGCACGCGCCGCGGGCAATCTGACCGGCGCGAACGACCTGCTCGAAACCGCGCTGGTGGTCGATCCGCGCAACCGCGAGGCCTTTGTCGTGCTGGCCGAGGTCGCGCGCGCGCAGAACCTGCCCGGCAAGGCGATCCGCCTGTACCGCGAGACGCTGTCGCTAGAGCCCAACGACGTGGCGGCCTTGCGCGGCCAGGGCGAGGCGCTGGTGCAGAAGGGCGCGGTGGTGAAGGCAAAGGAAAACCTCGCCAAGATCCGCACGCTCTGCAAGGCGGAATGCGGCGATGCGACGAGGCTGGCCGCGGTGATCGCGAAAGGGCCACCGGTAACGGCAACGGCGGCAGCGACTACGACAGCGCCGGCTGCGGCGGCGGCGGGAAAGAACTAACCTCCCCCCGTTCGTGCTGAGCCTGTCGAAGCACCGTCCTTCTTCCGCAACGCCGGAGAGAAAGAACAGCCCTTCGACAAGCTCAGGGCGAACGGGGCAGGGGGCTAACCCCTATTTCCCCGCATCGATTACCCGCGCAATCGCACAAAACTCGCCAACGCTCACCGTCTCCGCCCGCCGCGTAGGATCGATCCCCAACCCCTCGACCGCCGCCAGCGCCCCCGGCATCCCCTTCAGGCTGGCGCGCAGCATCTTGCGCCGCTGGCCGAACGCCGCCGCGGTCAGCGTCTCGAGCGTCCGCAGCCGCACCCCCTCGGGCTGCTCGCCGGGCATGACATGCACCACCGCCGACATCACCTTGGGCGGCGGGGTGAAGGCCGATCGATGCACCGGCATCGCGATTCTGGGGATGCTGCGCCACTGCGCCAGCACCGCCAGCCGCCCATAGGCGTCGTCATTGGCCTGTGCGACGATCCGGTCGGCCACCTCGCGCTGGAACATCAGCGTCAGGCTCTCCCACCAAGGGGTCCAGGGGGCGGACAGCCACCCGACGAACAACGCGGTGCCGACATTGTAGGGCAGGTTGGCCACCACGTGCGGTTTGCCCTCGAACAGCCCCGCATGATCGATCGCCAGCGCATCGCCTTCGATGACGGTCAGTTGCCCCGGATATGCTTCGCCCAGTTCGGCCAGCGCCGGAATACACCGCCGATCGCGCTCGATCGCCGTCACCCGCGCCCCGGCGGCGAGCAGCGACCGCGTAAGCCCGCCAGGGCCAGGTCCCACTTCGAGCACCTCGGCCCCGGCCAGGTCGCCCGGCACCCGAGCGATCCGGTCGAGCAACTGCTGGTCGAACAGGAAATTCTGCCCCAGCGCCTTGCTCGCGGTCAGCCCATGCGCCCGGATCACCTCGCGCAGCGGCGGCAAGGCCACCGTCATGCGCTGCGGGTCAGACGACGTTCGGCAGCACTCGCCGCCATCCGGATCGCCGCGATCATCGCGCCGGGCTCGGCACAGTCCTTCCCAGCAATCCCGAACGCGGTGCCATGGTCGGGCGAAGTCCGCACGATCGGCAGCCCCAGCGTGATGTTCACCCCCTCGTCGAAATGCAGCGTCTTCAGCGGGATCAGCGCCTGGTCGTGATAGCAACAGATCGCCGCATCATACCCAGCGCGCGCCCGGGCATGGAACATCGTGTCGGCGGCAAGCGGTCCGACCGCGTCGATCCCTTCGGCGCGTAGCAGCTCGATCGCCGGGGTGATGATCTCGATCTCCTCGGTGCCCAGCGCGCCGTCCTCGCCGGCATGCGGGTTGAGCCCGGCAAAGGCGAGCCGCGGCCGCTCGATCCCGAAATTCTTGGTCAGCCCGCGCGCCGTCACCCGCGCCTTGGCGACGATCAGCTCGATCGACAGCAACCCACGCACCGCCGACAGCGAGACATGCGTCGTCACCGGCACCACGCGCAGCGTCGGCCCGGCGAGCATCATCACCGTATTCTCGGGCGCCACGCCGCACCGCTCGGCGATGAATTCGGTCTGCCCCGGATGCTGGAAGCCGATGCGATACAGCTGCGTCTTCGATACCGGCGCCGTCACCAGCGCCCCCGCCGCCCCCGATCGTGCCAGCCCGACCGCGAGCTCGAGCGATTCGAGCGCGCTGCGTGCGCCCTCGCCATCGGGCGTGCCGGGGGTCACCATCCCGGCATCGTGCACCGCCAGCACCGGCAGCGCGGTGTCGAATACGCCCGCCACCTCGTCGGGATAAGCGATTCGCGCCACCGGGCCGTCCCAGACCTGCTCGATCGATCGCGGATCGCCCACCGCAAAGAACGGTGCGAGGCCGTGCAGCTGCCGATGCGCCCACGCCTTGGCGACGATTTCAGGCCCAATCCCGGCGGGATCGCCCAGCGGCACGACGAGCGGGCGGATCATCGCGCCGGGGCTCGCGGGGTTATTGATATTCGACGATCGCATCGCGGCGAAGATCGCGCAGCATCCGCTGGGCGCGCAGGTTCACGCGCTCCTGCTCGAGCCCTGCCTGGATCTGCTCGGGGTTGGGCGCATTGGCGGTGGCGGGATCGTCACGACCGCACAGCACCAGCACGCGTACGCCTTCGGTCGGCGAACCGAACGGCGGCGTTGCCTGGCCTACCTGCAGGTTGATCATCAGGTCCTGCAGCTGCGCGGGCAGCTCGCGAATGCGGATCGCGTCGTTGTCGACCACTTCGGCGCCGATCTGCTGCGCTACCGCGTTGACGTTGCCGCAGCCTTGGATCTTCTGCGTCACCTGCGCGAACTCGGCGGCCCGCGCCTGGATCTGCTCCTGGGTGAGCGCGGTGGAGAACTTCACCGACATCTGCCGCAGGCTGAGCCGCGCGTCGCGCGGGTCGGCGGTCAGCACCTGACGCTTGTCGACCATGTACAGGATCGAATAGCCCCCGGGGATCGCGATCGGGCCAGCGATCTGGCCGACCTGCATCGTCTTGGCGGCCGCCGCCAGCTGATCGGGGAGCACGGCGGGATTGATCCAGCCCAGATCACCCTCGACCGCCTTGGTCGTCGCCTCGGAGAAATTGCGCGCAAAATACTCGAACGGCGCGCCACCGCGCATCTGTTCGATCATCTTGCGACCGTTTTCGAGCACTTCAGCCGCGCGATCGGGGGTGGCGCTGAGGTAGATTTCCTTCAGATGCGCTTCCTCGGTCCCCTTGGCGGCCTCGAGGCGCGCGATGATCGCCTTCACCTCTTCCTCGCCGACACTGATAAAGGGCTCGACCTGGCGGCGCAGCAGCCGCGTCCAGGCGAGCTCGCCCTCGATCTGCCGCCGCAGCGACCGCTCGGACGAACCGATCTGTTCGAGAAACGCCTTCATCTGTTCGGGCGTGCGCTGGAAATTGCGCGACACCCGCGTGAAGCTCTGTTCGATCTCGGCGGGCGCGACCTTGATGTCTTCGTTGGCCGCGGCCTGGATTTGCAGCGTCTCGTCGATAATCGCGCGCAGCACCTGCAGCCGCAACTGATCGCGCTCGGCATCGCTTACCTGTACGCCGCGAAGCCCGGTGATCATCGCGAGGCGCTGATCGACGTCGGTGCCGGTGATCACGGTTTCGTTGACGATCGCGGTCGCCTTGCGGATGTTGGGATCGACCTTGCCGAACACCTGCAGATTGCTCGGCAGGTTCAGGTTGGTTGCCGGCGTGTCCTGCCCGGCTCCCGCCTGTGGATCGCTCACCGTCTGCGCAGCGGCGATCCCCGCGAGCATCGTGGCGGCGGCAAATGCGCCGAGGCGCTTCATCTTCGTACCCAAATCCGGTTACCCCATCACGCGCCGGGGCGAATGCCCGCCGGCCGCGTTGCCATGTCATTACGTGCCTGAACCTCGCCTTAGCGCCCCAGGTTCGTCAATGCCAGCGTCAGCAGGAAGCTGTTCCCACGCCGTGCGTCGCCGATATCGGTATAGTCGCGGCGCCACGCGACGCCGAGCCGCAGGCAATCGTCCTCATATTCGACCCCGATCCGATGGCGAACGGGATCGAACCCGTCCGACAACGACAGCGGGTCCTCGCTACGATCGGTGAGGTCGACCGTTGCCGAACCGAAGACCGACCACAGCCGCGCGAACGCCACCCGCCCCGCGACGCGCGCTTCCTCGCGATCGCGCAGATCCTCCAGCTCGATCCCGATATCGCGGTTCAGGCGGAGATAGCCGATCTGGGCATAGGTCTGGCGCGAACCGATCGTCGCGTCGATCTCGTTGCGGCGGAGCGCGAGCCCGTCCTTGTCGATGCGATAGCGGTGGGTGAGGCTGACGAACTGGCGAAAGCGGATTTCGGTGCGGCCGACGAAATCGGACCAGCGATCGTTGAGCCCGGTCCCGTCGGGAAACAAGACGGACCGGTCGGTCAGGCGATAGCTTTGCCCGACATTGGCATTGATCGCGATCCCCGGCAGGTCGAGCGCATAGTCGAGCCCGTAGGTAAACCGCGTCGAATCCTCGAACCGATCATAGCCGGGGAAGCGATTGAGCGCGAAGAGGTTCGAATCCTCGAGGTCGACCGCGCGTGCATCTTCGTTGGGGATCGACAGATTTTCGACATGCGGCGCCACCACCATCTGTACGCGCGGCGTAAAGCGCTGCGTGCCCCCCAGCGCCTCGCCGATGAACGGCCATTTGACGTCGACCGCGGCGGCGCCGATCGCGCGCGCCGAAAAGCCTTCGTCGCCGCGATACGACACGACGCTGGTCAGCAGCGTATCCTGGGTGTTGTACACATCGGCACGGGCAAGCGCGCTGAAGGTGACTTCCTGGCCGAGTGTCGTCACCCGGCGCAATTCCCACAGCGCCGAGGCAAAGGCGCGCTGGGTGTCCTGGCCCGATTTGCGACCGATCGCGAGGCTGTTGAGCTGGAAGGTGAAGCGGCCGCCGAGCACGCCGTCCTCTATCCGCTTGCGATAATCGATCTCGGGCAGCGCCAGCGGCTGCGCGGTGCCGGTACCGTCGAGCCGGAGCGACTGCACCGCCCAGCCATTGATGGCGAAATAGCTGTCGGGGGTGATCCGCATCACCCCGACATTGCTGCGCAGCCGGTCGTCGCGCGAAATGTCGTAGCGCCGCAGGAAAGTGCGATCGGTGGCTACCCGGATCGAGGCATAGGCGCTCCATTCGGGGGTGAATTGCGCGCGGCCCGAAGCATCGACATAGCCGCGAAACGCGTTCTCGCTGGTGGCCGGCACGTCGGTGACGATCAAGTCGTCGCTGCGCCGGCTATAGGTGCCATAGGCATTGATGCGGAACGCGCCGAGGCTGTTGAGTTCGCGATAATCGGCTTGGAGCATCGGCAGCGATCCGGTGAACACCCGCGGGGTGATCGTCAGGTCGCGATTGGGGCCCATTTCGAAATGATAGGGCAGCGCGAATTCGAGCCCGTTGACTCGGCCATAGCGGATTTCGGGGGCGAGCACGCCTGCCGCGCTCTTGCCGCCGATCGTGTGCGAGAAGCTGGGCAGCGGCAGAGTGAGGCCGAGCAGGGTGATCCGCGCGCCCTTGTAGCGCACCCGGCTGCGGGCAGGGTCGTAGGTCACCTCGCGCGCATTGATCTTCCAGCTCGGTTCCTTGGGGCAGTTCGCGGCGGTGGTGACGGTGCAGGGGGTATAGGCCGCGCGTGTCACGCGGATGATGCCGCCTTGCTCGCGCACACCGCGTTCAGCGGCAAGCCTCCCGCCCTGTTCGAGAACCACCAGCATGTTCTGCACCACGCCGTCGCGCAGGCTGTCGGTCAGCTCGATCCGGTCGCCATAGGCGATGTCGCCCTGCGGGTTGGTGACCGCGATATTGCCTTCGGCGACGACCTGGCCGGTGGTGCGGTTCCAGGTGACCTTGTCGGCGCGCAACCGTTCGCCCTGGCGCGACAGCCGGACGTCGCCGCTGGCATCGACGACGTCGCCATCGGTATTATATTCGAGCAGATCGGCGCTGAAATCGATTTCGTCTTCGTTGCGCGGGTCGGCGCCGGTCTGCTCGGGGGCGGGCGGCGGGGTGGCGCGATCCTGCAGATCCTGCGCCTGCGCCTGCGCCTGCGCCGCGACCGCAAGGCCGAGCGAGAGCGGCAGCGCGGCGGTACGCAACAGGGCCAGGCGCTTCACGATGGTCAGGGTCCCCTTTTGCCGCGAGATACAAGCGGCCAGCAGCGCCCTATCGCACCGCACGCTGGCTTCCGCAATCGGCGCCTTTTGCGTGTCGCGCCGCCAGTCCCTAGATGGTGGCAACCCAGCGCACCCCCGCGCCCGATGGAGAGAGCATTCGCGCATGCAGATCGACTTTACCGCCACCGCCCCCGAAACCGCCGAAACGATCGCCCTGATCGTCGAGCGCGACGGCAAGCCCGCGCTCGATCGCTTCGACGACGCGACGCGGTCGCTGATAACCGGCGCGCTCGCCGCCGCGCGTTTCGACGGCGAAGCCGGGACGATCGCCGAAATCTTTGTGCCCAACGGGCAGGGGACCGGGCGGGTTTTGTTGGTGGGGATCGGCTCGGGCGACGAGGTCGAACATGAAAAGGCGGGCGGCGCGCTCGCCGGACGATTCCTCACCGCGGGTATTGCCGGCATCGTCGTCGATTTCGCGGGCACCAGCCCGAGCCCCGCGGCGGTCGCGCGCTTCGCGGGCGCGGCGGCGGCACGCGCCTGGCGGTTCGACGTCTATCGTACGAAGCAACCCGAGCGACAGAAGCCGACGCTCACCGCGATCACCATCGCCGGCGCCCCCGACGGCACCGATGCGGCATGGGCCAAGGCCAAAGCGCTGAACGAAGGGCTCGAACTGACGCGGACGCTCGTCTCGGAGCCGCCCAACATCCTGTACCCTGAAAGCTTCGTCGACCGCTGCCGCCACCTCGAGGAACTCGGCGTCACGCTGACGATCCTCGACGAGGCCGCGATGGCCGAGCACGGCATGGGTGCGCTGCTCGGCGTCAGTCAGGGGTCGGTGCGCGAAGCGCGGATCCTGGCGATGCATTGGAACGGCACCGACAGCACCGGCGATCCCGATATCGCGCTGGTCGGCAAGGGCGTGACCTTCGACACCGGCGGCATCTCGCTCAAGCCCGGGCCGGGCATGGAAGACATGAAGTGGGACATGGGCGGCGCGGGCGCGGTCGCGGGAGCGATGAAGGCACTCGCCACGCGCAAGGCCAAGGCGAACGTGATCGGCGTCGTCGGGCTGGTCGAGAACATGCCCGACGGCAACGCCCAGCGGCCGGGCGACGTCGTGACGTCGATGTCGGGGCAGACGATCGAGATTCTCAACACCGATGCCGAAGGGCGGCTGGTGCTCGCCGATGTCATCACCTGGGTCCAGCACGCGCATCGCCCCAAGACGATCGTCGACCTGGCGACGCTGACCGGCGCGATGATCATCAGCCTGGGCAGCGAGCATGGCGGATTGTTCGCTAACGACGATTCGCTCGCCGAGCAGATCCTTGCGGCAAGCCGGGCGTCGGGCGATGCCTTGTGGCGCTTCCCGATGTCGCCCGCCTACGACAAGCTGATCGATTCGCCGATCGCCGACATGAAGAATGTCGGGCCGCGCGGCGCGGGATCGATCACCGCGGCACAGTTCATCCAGCGCTTCGTCGATCCGGGCGTGCGCTGGGCGCATCTCGACATTGCGGGGATGGTGTGGTCGGACAAGCCGGGCAACACCTACGACAAGGGCGCGACCGGCTTCGGCGTGCGCGTGCTCGACCGGTTGGTGCGCGACAATTTCGAGGGATGAATGCTGCCGCCCGGCTAACGGGCGGCATCGGGGCGAAGGGGCGTAAGGGTGCAGGTCGATTTCTATCATCTGACGCTTACGCCGCTCGCGCGCGCGCTGCCGCAGATCGCGCAGAAGGTGCTCGGCAGCGGGCAGCGGCTGCTGATCGTGTCGGACAGCGAAGAACAGCGCGGCGCGATCGACCGGCTGCTGTGGACTTATGCCGCCGACAGCTTCCTGCCGCACGCCTGCGCGGGATCGGGCGATGACACGGTGCAGCCGATTCTGATCGCGTCCGCGCCGGCACCTGCCAACGCCGCGCGGATGATCGCGCTGATCGACGGCACCTGGCGCGACGAGGCGCTGGCGTTCGAGCGCGCGTTCCATTTCTTCGACGACGACGCGATCCATCCCGCCCGCGCCGCGTGGAAGGGATTGGCCGAGCGCGAGGGTGTCGATCGGCGATATTGGAAGCAGACCGAAAGCGGCTGGGAACAGGCCGCCTGAGTGCGCTTGCATCGCTACCTGTGCCCGACTAAGGCGCGGCCATTCCATTCACGCCTTATAGCAGGAGCCGAACGGCCATGGCCGCGACCCGCACATTTTCGATCATCAAGCCCGATGCCACCCGCCGCAACCTGACGGGTGCGGTCACCAAGATGCTCGAGGAAGCCGGCCTGCGCGTCGTCGCTTCGAAGCGCATCCAGATGACCCGCGAACAGGCCGAGGGCTTTTACGGCGTCCATCGCGAACGCCCGTTCTTCAACGACCTGGTCGAGTTCATGATCTCGGGTCCCGTGGTCGTCCAGGTTCTCGAAGGCGAGAACGCGGTCCAGGCCAACCGCGACATCATGGGCGCGACCAACCCCGCGAATGCCGATGCCGGCACGATCCGCAAGGAACTCGCCGAATCGATCGAAGCCAACAGCGTCCACGGCTCGGACAGCGAAGAAAATGCCGCGACCGAAATCGCGTTCTTCTTCAAGCCCGAAGAGATCGTCGGCTAATCCAAGGCGATTGCCGAAGTGGCAGTAGGCGCTAGCGCCTGCTGCCACTCGTGGTAAGTACGGCGTTCGCCTTTAACCTTCCATTCCGATCGCCCATTGCTGTTGCGATCTAGTACTACCGCTGCTGCTGCCGACGGGCTTTTGAAACTATAGGGTCTCACGAAACTATACTTTCCATCGGGCTGCATCACCAGAACGCCTAGGTTGATAAGATTCTCTTTTAAGCCTGCGTAACTCTGTTGGACATAGCCGGTGTTACCGAGCGCCTGAGATCCTTCCAATACAACGAACTCACCGTCTTCTTCGACAGCCTCCGCCGAAACACCTGACTTGTGGCGGATTTCGAATTTGGTATCGAAAGCTGTTCGCTGTTCTGGCGGCGTATTTACGTACGCCACCGCGCGTGGTTGAGGCTTGAGCAGATCCAGCCCGATAACTGGCAGGATGATCTTCAGGTTCGCTAAAAACTGCTCCATGTTTGCCTGATCTGCTTCGGGCAGACGGCGCCGTTGCCCTGCCGGGCTGGTGCCGTTGTCCAAAGTCACCCGGTTGGCAACGAGCGCCATTTCGATAAGTCGGGCTTCCAGATACTCCACATGCCCCTTCGACAGGTCATCATCGCTGGTTGTAACGGCGATTGCCGTTTCCCAAAAGTCTCGCTGCTGAGCGCTTTGTTTAATGCGTTCGCGGACACTATTGGCCGAGCCAATATATACCCGGAGTCCGCCGACCGCGTCGGTGTCTGGCCCTGCCAAGATATAAATGCCCGTCCGATCTAGCTCTGCTCTGCTGGTCAGGGCACTGAATGTCGCGCCTGTTGCGACGAAGGTGAGACCTGTCCAACCATGGATCGTAGCTTTACGGAGCCCATTGGCAGTGCCGCCCACTAGAAACAGCTGAATCGTTCGACCGAATTGTTCTTCGTTCATATGAGTCAGAACTCCGCTGCTACGTCCATCAGCTTGGTCAGCCGCTTGGGCGCGACGCTGCGCCAGCTGCGGCCGAGCCAGTCGGCGATATGGTCCCAATCGGTGCGACCGGTATCGAGGCGGATCGCGATCCAGCCCGAGGGCGCGTAGAATTTGGGCAGATAATATAGCTCGGGGTCCTGGTCGACGAGCGCCGCCTGCTCGTCGGCGCCGCTGGTCTTGACCAGCAACGCGATCGCGTCCTCGCCATGACGATGGATGGAGACATAGGCGAAATATTTGCCCGTCTTCTCGCCGCCTACCCGCCAGCCGGGGGCGCCATGTGAGGGCCGCGCGTCGGTTTCGGGCAGCGCGAGCGCGAGTTCGCCAACCTTGGCGACGATCCAGTCAGGGTCGGCCTCTCGCGACACATAGTCGCTGAGGGTCCGCGCATATAGCTGATGCTCGGCGATCAGCACGCGCGCGGCCAGCGTATCGGTGGTGTCGCCGGGCTGGATCGCGACCGCGCACTGCCCCAGCACCGGCCCGTCGTCGAGCTCGGCGGTCACCAGATGCACGCTGCATCCCGCCAGCGCATCGCCCGCGTCGAGCGCGCGCTGGTGCGTATGCAATCCCTTGTACTTGGGCAGCAGCGAGGGATGGATGTTGAGCATCCGCCCCTCCCACTTGCGAACGAAGCCGGGCGTGAGGATGCGCATATAACCCGCAAGCGCGACATGATCGGCCCCGCTCGCGCGGATCGCCGCGTCCATCGCGGCGTCGTGGCCGTCGCGGTCCATTCCCTTGTGCGAAAGCGCAAAGGTGGCAACACCCTCCGCAGAGGCCAGCTTCAGCCCCGCCGCGTCGGGATTGTTCGATGCGACCAGAACCACCTCATAGGGGCAGGCGGGTGCGCGCGACGCATAGAGCAACGCCGCCATATTGGTGCCGCTGCCCGAAATCAGGATCGCGACGCGGGCCTTATCCCGCATGAGTCGCAGTCCACGCGGCGCGCGCGCTCCAGGTTTCGACCGATCCGGCGACGGTGCAGCCCTTGTCGCCCGCTTCGATACGACCGATCCGGTGGACCGTTTCGCCAGCGGCTTCCAGCTCGGCGCGAACCGCGTCGGCCTCATCCGCGGCGACGATCGCCACCATCCCGATCCCGCAGTTGAAGGTGCGCGCGAGTTCTTCGGGCTCGATTCGCCCTTGTGCCTGCAGGAACGCCATCAGCCGCGGCAGCGGCCAGCTATCGGCGTCGATCATCGCATGGCAGCCTTCGGGCAGCACCCGCGGGACGTTCTCGAGCAAGCCACCGCCGGTGATATGCGCCAGGCCATGGATCCGGCGCGCGCGCAGCAGCGGCAACAGGCTGGCGACATAAATCCGGGTGGGGGCCATCAGCGCGTCGATCAGCAGCACGTCCTGATCGAACAGCGACGGACGATCCATCTTCCACCCGCGATCGGCGGCGAGCCGGCGCACCAGCGAATAACCGTTCGAATGCACCCCCGCCGAGCCGAGCCCGAGGATGACGTCGCCGGGCGCCACCGCGCTCCCGTCGAGCAGTGCCTCGCGTTCGACCGCACCGACGCAGAAGCCCGCCAGGTCGTAGTCGCCATCGGCATACATGCCGGGCATTTCGGCGGTTTCGCCGCCGATCAGCGCGCATCCGGCCTGGCGGCATCCTTCGGCGATCCCCGCGATCACGCGCTCGGCAACCGCGTTGTCGAGCTTTCCGCTCGCATAGTAATCGAGGAAGAAGAGCGGCTCGGCACCCTGGACGATCAGGTCGTTCGCGCACATCGCCACCAGGTCTATCCCGACCCCATCGTGGCGGTCATGCTCGATCGCGAGCTTCAGCTTGGTGCCGACGCCGTCGTTCGCCGCCACCAGCAGCGGATCGGTGAACCCCGCCGCCTTGAGGTCGAACACGCCGCCGAAGCCGCCCAGCGACGCATCGGCACCCGGCCGCCGCGTTGCCTTGGCCAACGGCGCAATCGCGCGCACCAAGGCGTTGCCCGCGGCGATCGACACGCCTGCTTGTGCGTAGGTATAGGAGCCGCCGCTCCGATCGGAATCGCTCATCGAACAGCGCCTAGCCATATCGCCCTTGGATTTCCACGTCCGCTTCGCCAAAAGGGCGCCGATATGCGCAAGCCATCGATTTCCCTCGCTCTCCGCCTCGGTGCGGGCCTTGCCCTGATCTGGGCGGGCGGGTTCGCGCTCGCGCAGATCGAGGGCAGCCGCGGCGCGGCGCCGATCGACAGTTCGGGAAGCTTCGAAGTGTCGGGGGTCGCGGTCGACGTCGTCGCCGGCAATGCCGAGGCGGCGCGGCTGGGCGGCTGGCGGCTGGCGCAGCGCAAGGGCTGGGCGCAGCTGTCGCAACGGCTGACCGGGCGCAACGGATCGCTATCCGATTCGGCGCTCGATTCGCTGGTGACCGGAATCATCGTCGAAAACGAGCAGATCGGCCCCAAGCGCTACATCGCCAAGCTCGGCATCCTGTTCAACCGCGCGCGCGCAGCGCAGATCCTGGGCGTGTCGAACAGCCTGGTGCGCTCGCCGCCGATGCTGGTGATGCCGATCGTATGGTCGGGCGGGGTCGGCACGACCTTCGATGCCGCGACGCCGTGGCAGGCCGCGTGGGCCCGCTTCCGGACGGGCAACAGCTCGGTCGATTATATCCGCCCCGCGGGGAGCGGTCCCGATTCGCTGCTGCTCAATGCGGGCCAGCAGGAACGGCCGGGTCGCGGCTGGTGGCGGACGATCCTCGATCAATATGGCGCCGACGATGTGCTGTTCCCCGAGGTGCGGCTGTATCGCCAATGGCCCGGCGGGCCGGTGATCGGCGCGTTCCGCGCGGGCTATGGCCCCGATAATCGCGAACTCACCCGCTTCACCCTGCGCGTCGAGAATGGCGACGGCTTGCCTGCCTTGCTCGACGCCGGCGTGAAGCGGATGGACGAGGCCTATCAGGCCGGGCTCCGCAGCGGCATGCTGCAGCCCGACGCCTTGCTGCGAATCAGTCCGCCCGACCCCAACGCGGTCGTCGCGCCGACCGAAACGATCGCGCCGGTCGATCTCGAGGGGCTGTTCGAAACGCCCACCGCTACCGCGACGACGTTCAGCATCCAGTTCGATACCCCCTCGGCGGCGGCGGTCGCGTCCTCCGAGGCGGCGCTGCGCGGCATTCCCGGCGTGCAGTCGGCGATCACCGGCAGCCTGGCGCTGGGCGGGGTATCGGTGATGCGGGTCAATTATGACGGCAGCGCCGAGGGGCTGGCGGCGGCGCTCGCCGCGCGCGGGTGGGACGTCGACCAAAGCGGCACCACCTTGCGGATTCGGCGCGCGCCGGCAGCGGCGCCAACGCCCGTGGCACCTCCGGCCCCGGCGGAGGCGGCGGAGGACGAATGACCCAGCTTCGCCTGCCGCTCCAACGACCCGAGGGAGCGCGCAAGGACGAGTTCATCGTCGGCGACGCCAATGCCCGCGTCGTCCACCATCTCGAACATTGGGGCACCTGGCCGGTCATGGCGGCGTTGCTGGTCGGTCCGCGCAAATCGGGCCGCAGCCTGTTGGCGCGGCTGTTCACGAAGCGCGCGGGCGGGCAGATAATCGACGACGCCGAGCGCGCGTCTGAAACCGCGATCTTCCACGCCTGGAACCTGGCGCAGGCCGATCACAAGCCGCTGCTGCTCGTCGCCGATTTCGCGCCCCCCGAATGGAGCGTGCGGCTTCCCGACCTGCGCTCGCGCCTTGCCGCCACCCCGGTATTGCGGATCGACGAACCCGATGACGGGCTGTTCGCGGCGATCCTGCGACAGCAGTTCGACCGACACGAACTCGACGTTCGGGAAGAAGCGATTGCGTGGATGCTCAAGCGCGTCGAGCGCACCTATCTGGCGCTGACGCGGATCGTCGATGCGCTCGATAACGAAGCGATGGCGCGCGACACGCGGCGGATATCGCTGCCCTTGGCCCGATCGGCCTTGCAAGCAGCGGGGCTGCTGGTCCACATGCGCGGCGAACTGGACCTGGGCGATCGCCCGGTCGCAACACCGCGCGAGGAAGCATGACCCGGCCGGTACGCCCCAATTTCGAAACGCCCGGAGTCGACATCACCGACGATGATCCCTTCGTCGCGCGCACCGGCAGCCGCTATTTCAACCGCGAATTGTCGTGGCTGGCGTTCAACCGCCGGGTGATGGAGGAAGCGCGCAACCGCGCCCACCCGCTGCTCGAACGGCTGCGCTTCCTGTCGATCTCGGGATCGAACCTCGACGAATTCTTCATGGTCCGCGTCGCCGGGCTTAAGGGCCAGCAATTGCAGGAGGTCGAGCTCCGCTCGGTCGACGGGCTGACCCCCAGCCAGCAATTGAGCGCGATCGTCGCCGATGCGAGCAACCTGGCGGACGCGCAGCAGTCGGTGTGGGACGATATCCGCGGTGACCTGACGCAGGCGGGTATCGACGTGCTCGAGCCTGGCACGATCGCCGGGCCATCGGGCGAATGGCTCGAACGGCATTTCCGCGAACAGATCTTCCCGATCCTCACCCCGCAGGCGCTCGATCCCGCGCATCCCTTCCCGTTCATCCCCAACAAGGGGTCGAGCGTCATCTTCGACCTGGTGCGCAAGTCCGACGGGCAGGCGATCCGCGAACTGGTGCTGCTGGCATCGACACTGCCGCGCTTCATCCGCCTGCCGACCGAGCCCGCGCGCTACGTCACCGTCGATGCGATGCTTAAGCGGTTCGCGCCGCTGCTGTTTCCCGGCTACGAGATCAAGGCGGCGGCGTCGTTCCGTGTGCTGCGCGACAGCGATATCGAGCTGGAGGAAGAAGCCGAGGATCTGGTCCTGTACTTCCGCACCGCGATCAAGCGGCGGCGGCGCGGGCGGGTGATCCGGCTCGAGATGGAAACCGGCATCAGCCCCGAGCTCGAAGCGGTATTGAAGGAAGAATTGGGCGGCAGCGACGCCTTGCTTACCGAAACCGGCGGCTTCCTCGGGATCGGCGATCTCGCAGCGCTGGTCGAGGAAGATCGCCCCGATCTCAAATTCCCGCCCTTCTCGCCGCGCTTCCCCGAACGCATCCGCGAATATGGCGGCGATTGCTTCGCTGCGATCAAGGCCAAGGACATCGTCGTTCACCACCCGTACGAATCCTTCGACGTGGTGCTCGCGTTCCTTAAGCAGGCGGCAGGCGATCCCGACGTCGTTGCGATCAAGCAGACGCTGTACCGCGCGGGCAAGCAATCGGCGGTGGTCAATGCGCTGATCGCCGCGGCCGAAGCAGGCAAGTCGGTGACGGCCGTCGTCGAACTGAAGGCGCGCTTCGACGAGGAGCAGAACTTGCTCTGGGCCTCGGCGCTCGAACGCGCGGGCGTCCAGGTGGTCTATGGCTTCATCGACTGGAAGACCCACGCCAAGGTGTCGATGGTGGTCCGGCGCGAGGGCAATGAATTCCGCACCTACTGCCATTTCGGCACGGGCAATTATCACCCCGTCACCGCCAAAATCTATACCGACCTGAGCTTCTTCACCGCCGATCCGCGGCTGGGGCGCGATGCCGCGAAGATCTTCAACTACATCACCGGCTATGTCGAACCTGTCGGGCTCGAACAATTGAGCATCAGCCCGCGCGACCTGCGCAATTCGCTGATCGAGCTTATCGATCGCGAGATCTCCAATGCGCGGTCGGGCAAGCCCGGCGCGATCTGGGCGAAGATGAACTCGCTCGTCGACCCCGCGGTGATCGAGAAATTGTACGAAGCAAGCGGGGCAGGGGTCGAGATCGACCTGATCATCCGCGGCATCTGCTGCCTGCGCCCCGGCGTCGTTGGCATGTCCGACCATATTCGGGTGAAGTCGGTGGTCGGGCGCTTCCTCGAACACAGCCGCATCTGGGCGTTCGGCAACGGCAAGGCGCTGCCCAATGACGGCGCGCGGCTGTATATTTCTTCGGCCGACTGGATGCCGCGCAACCTCGATCGGCGAGTCGAATATATGCTGCCGATCCTCAATCCGACCGTCCACGACCAGATTCTCGACCAGGTGATGGTCGCCAATCTGCTCGACACCGAACAAAGCTGGGAGCTGCAGCCCGATGGCCAATATGAGCGCGACGAACCCGGCACGCGGCCGTTCAACCTGCATCGCTACTTCATGACCAACCCATCACTGTCGGGCCGCGGTGCCGCGTTGTCGGCGCGCGAGGCGGTGCCCAAATTGTCGCTGCGGCGCCGGCGGACCCCCGCCGGCGACGGCGGCGCGGCGTGAGCCTCTTCTTCCGCAAACCGCACGCCGAGGCGCGCACCGAGCGCAAGCGCACCGCGATCATCGACATCGGCTCGAACTCGATCCGCCTGGTCGTCTATGAAGGCCCGCCGCGGCTGCCCGCGACCTTGTTCAACGAAAAGGTAATGGCGGGACTCGGGCGCGGGCTTGCCGAGACCGGGCGGATTTCGGACGAGGGGCTGGCGGTCGCCCGCCCAGCGCTCGCGCGCTTCGCGATGCTGGCGCGCGAGATGGACGTGACCGAAGTCCGCACCGTCGCCACCGCAGCGGTGCGTGACGCGAGCAACGGCGGCGAGTTGATCGCGATGGCCAAGCGGTCGGGGCTGAGCGTCGAGATCCTGTCGGGCGAAGAAGAAGCGATGGCGGCGGGACATGGGGTCCTGTCGGCGATCCCCGATGCCGACGGCATCGTCGGCGACTTGGGTGGCGGCAGCCTCGAGCTGGTGCGCGTCCGCGGCGGCACGATCCACGAACGCGTGTCGTTCCCGCTCGGGGTGCTGCGCATCGGCGCGCTGCGCGACCAGGGCAAGGGCGTGCTCGACCGCAACATCGCGCAGCACCTTCGTGAATCGGGTTGGACCGGGAAGGGCGTCGATCTACCGCTCTATCTGGTCGGCGGATCGTGGCGTGCGCTGGCGCGGCTCGACATGTATCGCACCGGCTATCCGCTGCCGGTGATCCACGGCTATACGATGAGCGCCGACACGATCGCGCGGATCATCCGGACGCTCGGCCATCTTTCCAAGGGGAAATTGCGCGCGATCCCCAATTTGTCGAGCGGACGGATCCCGACGATGCGCGATGCGGCTTCGGTACTGAGCTCGCTGATGCGGCATCTGGGGACCACCGAGGCGGTCGCCTCGGCCTATGGGCTGCGCGAGGGGCTGTTGTTCCAAGGCCTCGATGCCGAAACCCAGGCGCAAGACCCGCTGATCGCCGCCGCGCGCGCAGAGGGGCAACGGCTGGGCCGTTTTCCCGAGCATGGCGACCTGCTCGATCGCTGGATCGCGCCTTTGTTCGGTGACGAGGACGAAGCGCTCGCGCGGTTGCGCCACGCTGCGTGCCTGCTCGCCGATGTCGCCTGGCTCGCAAACCCCGACTTCCGCGCCGAGCGCGGGCTCGAGGTCGCGCTGCACGGCAATTGGGTGGCGATCGATGCGCATGGTCGCGCCTTGCTGGCGCAGGCGCTGTTCACCTGTTTCGGCGGCGGCACCGAATCGCCCGATCCATTGGTGCGCCTGGCCGATCCCGACGCGCTAGAGACCGCGATGCGCTGGGGGCTGGCGATGCGGTTGGGCCAGCGGCTGAGCGGCGGCGTCGCATCGCCGCTGCATTCGAGCGCGCTGGTGCAGACCGCGACCGCGCTCGAACTACGGCTCGAAGACGGCGCAGGCGACCTTTACGGCGAAGCGGTCGAGCGCCGCCATAAGGCGCTCGCATCGGTATTCGACCTGACCGCGGCGTGCGTCAGCGGCGGGTCGGTCAGCCGCAGCTGAGCTTCACGATCCGGTCGAGTTCGCCGACCTCGACGTTCAGCCGGTCGCTGCGAAAGTCCATCGTCAGCGCCGACCCGGTTTGGTAGCGGCGCACGGTGCGTGCACCCGATTGCTGCCGCGCGCGTTCGACCAGGGCAGGGGTAGCGCGCTCACCGACCAAGCCGATCATCTTGCTCACGTCGCACTCGGTACCAGGGGCCGCCGGCGCTGTCACGGGTGGCTGGGTCGGCGCGCAACCGACGCAGCCGAGCAGCAGCAAGGGAAACAGACGGGTCATTCGGCATCCTCCGCGCGAGTCATCTTCAACTTGCCGCCCTTCACCGCAAAGGCAAGATGCCCCTCGACCAGCGCGAGCGCGTCGCGGCCGAATTGTTCGAACCGCCAGCCTTCGAGGATCGAGAGCCCTTCGCGTTGGCCGCCGGCCAAGGCCTCGAGATCGTCGCTGCGCGCGAGCAACTTCGAGGCGACGTTGATGTCGCGCGATCGGATCTTGAGCAGCAGCTTCAGCAGGTCGGCGACCAGCGCGCCATCCTTGCCCATGCCATTCTTGCGATCGTCGCGCCCGGGCATTTCGTCGGCGGGCATCGGCACCGCCGATTCGATCGCCGCCATCAGCCGCGCGCCGATGTCGTTGCCGCCCCAGGTCGCCGAAAGCCCGCGGACGCGCGAAAGGTCGCTTTGCTTGCGCGGCGGATTGCCTGCCAGATCGGCGATCGTCTCGTCCTTGACGATCCGTCCGCGCGGCAGATCCTTTGCCTGCGCCTCGATCTCGCGCCACTTCGCTAGCGCCTTGAGCCGGCCGAGCACTTCGGGCTTGCGACTGGCAATCCGCACCCGCCGCCAAACGTCATTAGGATCGTTGAAGTAGTTCGACGGATCGGCCAGGCGCTCCATCTCCTCGTCGAGCCACAGTCCGCGGCCGGTCTTGCGGAGCTTTTCGAGCATCTTGGGGAAGATTTCGGCAAGGTGGGTCACGTCGGCGATCGCATAGTCGATCTGCCGCGCATCGAGCGGGCGGCGCGACCAGTCGGTGAAGCGCGCGCCTTTGTCGACGGTGATGCCGAGATAGCTGTCGACCAGGTTCGAATAGCCGATCTGCTCGCCTTGCCCCAGCGCCATCGCCGCGACCTGGGTGTCGAACAGCGGGTGCGGGGTCTTGCCGGTGAGGTTGTAGACGATCTCGATATCCTGCCCGCCGGCGTGGAAGACCTTCAGCACGTCCTGATTCTCGGTCAGCAGGTCGAGCAGCGGCTTCATGTCGATCCCGGGCTGCATCGGATCGATCGCCGCGGCTTCGTTCGCGTCGGCGATCTGGATCAGGCAGAGCTCGGGCCAATAGCTGTTTTCGCGCATGAACTCGGTATCGACCACCACATAGGGCGACTGCGCCAGGCGGTGGCAGAGATTGGCGATGGCGGCGTTGTCGTCGATAAGACCATGAATGTGCATCGGGCCCCCATAGCGAGGTCTGCCGGGTTGACAAAGTGGGGGTGGAAGGGAAAGCGCGGCCACCACGGAATTATCCGTCACCCGGGCGAAAGCTGGGGTCTCGTGCCACCGGCGTCGTGCTCGCGGCGCGAGACCCCAGGCTTTGCCGGGGTGACGAAAAACGGAAGAACAGCCATGCACGCCTATCGCACGCACCATTGCGGTGCCCTTCGCGCCGAAGATGTCGGACAGGAAGTCCGCGTATCGGGTTGGGTCCACAAGAAGCGCGACCATGGCGACCTGGTGTTCGTCGATCTGCGCGATCATTATGGCATCACCCAGATCGTCACCGAAGTCGACGGCCCAGCCTTCGCGGTAATCGAATCGCTGCGTAGTGAATCGGTGGTGACGATCACCGGCAAGGTGGTCGCGCGCTCGCCCGAGGCGGTGAACCCCAATCTGCCGACCGGCGCGATCGAGGTTCGCGCGGTCGATGCCACGGTCCAGAGCATGGCGCACGACCTGCCGCTGCCGGTATCTGCCGAGGCCGATTATCCCGAGGATATCCGCCTTCGCTATCGCTTCTTGGATCTGCGCCGGGAGCGAATCCACGCTAACATCATGCTGCGCTCGAACGTGATCGCTTCGCTGCGCAACCGGATGATCGGCCAGGGCTTCACCGAGTTCCAGACGCCGATCCTGACCGCGTCTTCCCCTGAGGGCGCGCGCGACTATCTGGTTCCCAGCCGTGTCCATCCGGGCAAATTCTACGCGCTGCCGCAGGCGCCGCAGATGTTCAAGCAGCTGCTCATGGTTGCGGGTTTCGACCGCTATTTCCAGATCGCGCCCTGCTTTCGCGACGAGGACGCGCGCGCCGACCGCAGCCCAGGCGAATTCTACCAGCTCGACTTCGAGATGAGCTTCGTCACGCAGGAAGACGTGTTCCAGGCGATCGAGCCGGTGCTGCACGGCGTGTTCGAGGAATTCGCCGACTGGCAGGGCCGGGGCCGCCAGGTATCGCCGCTGCCGTTCGCGCGCATTCCCTATCGTGAATCGATGCTGAAATATGGCAGCGACAAGCCCGACCTTCGCAACCCGATCGTCATCACCGACGTGACCGACCATTTCCGCGGGAGCGGCTTCGGGCTGTTCGACCGGATCGTCGAAGGCGGCGGCGTCGTGCGTGCGATCCCCGCGCCGAACACCGCGGGCAAGAGCCGCAAATTCTTCGACGACCTCAACGATTGGGCGCGCAGCGAAGGCCATGCGGGGCTTGGCTACATCACCCAGAAGGGCGGCGAGTTCGGCGGGCCGATCGCCAAGAATCACGGCGAGGAAGCGACGCGCAAGCTCGTCGAGGCGCTAGGCCTCGGCCCCGATGACGGCATCGTCTTCGCTGCGGGCAAGGAATTGCAGGCGGCCAAGCTCGCGGGCGCAGCGCGTACCCGGATCGGCGAGCAGCTCGAGCTGATCGACCAGAACCGCTTCGAATTCTGCTGGATCGTCGACTTTCCGATGTTCGAATATGACGAGGACGCCAAGAAGGTCGATTTCAGCCACAACCCCTTCAGCATGCCGCAGGGCGAGATGGCCGCGCTCGAGGGCAAGGACCCGCTCGATATTCTGGCGTACCAGTATGACATCGTCTGCAATGGCGTTGAGCTGTCGTCGGGCGCGATCCGGAACCACAAGCCCGAGATCATGTACAAGGCGTTCGAGATCGCCGGCTATTCGCAGGAAGATGTCGATCGCGATTTCGCAGGGATGATCAACGCCTTCAAGTGCGGCGCACCGCCGCATGGCGGCTCGGCGCCGGGGATCGACCGGATGGTGATGCTGCTGGCGGGCGAGCCCAATATCCGCGAAGTCGTGCTGTTCCCGATGAACCAGCGCGCCGAAGATCTGATGATGAGCGCGCCGTCGGCGGTGTCGCCCAAGCAGCTTCGCGAACTCAACATCCGCGTGGTCGAGCCAGCGCCCAAGCCGTGATCCCATTCCCCCCTCCCGCTTGCGGGAGGGGGCGGGGGTGGGCATGGTCCAGCGCATGGCCAAACAATCGAAAACTACGCCCGAGGAATCCCCGCCCAAGCGCAAGGGCGACCTGAACCTTGCCGACCATGAACGCGGCAAGAAGTTCAAGGGCGACTATACCGATGCGCTGAACGCGGTGCAGGAGCGGCTGTGGCAGCTTCAGGTCGCGCATATCGTCCACAAGCGCGCGGCGATCATCGTCCTCGAAGGCTGGGATGCCGCGGGCAAGGGCGGGATCATCAAGCGGCTAACGTCGAACTGGGATCCGCGCTTCTTCGAAGTGGTGCCGATCGCCGCGCCCTCCGCTGCCGAAAAGGCCCGGCATTTCCTCTGGCGCTTCTGGCAGCATCTGCCCGCGCATGGCCATATCTATATCGCCGATCGCAGCTGGTATGGCCGCGTGCTGGTCGAGCGCGTCGAGGGCTATGCCAGCGAAGCCGAATGGCAACGCGGCTATGCCGAGATCAACGCGTTCGAGGCCCAGCAGGCGGCGATCGGCACCACGATCGTCAAGCTGTTCGTCCATATCACGCAAGAGACGCAGGACCGCGAATTCGCCGAGCGGCTCGACGATCCGTGGAAGCAGTGGAAGACCGGCGCCGAGGATTATCGCAACCGCGCCCGGCGCGGCGATTATCTGGTGGCGATCGACGAGATGCTCGCGCGCACCTCGACCGAACTGGCACCGTGGCAGATCATCGACGGCAACAACCGCAAGGCAGCGAGAATCGCCGCACTTACCGCGATCGCCGACGCGCTCGAAGCAAGGGTGCCGATGACGCCGCCCACGCTCGACCCCGATTTCGAGGCGATGGCGCGGGCGGCGCTCGGTCAGCCGCGGACTTAACCCTCGGTGACGGTCATGGTCTCGATATCTACCGTCTCGGGCTGGGCGAACGCGAAACGGCCATCTTCGCCCATCACGCGTAGCTGGCCGTCCTCGATCGCAAAATAGGCGCCGTGGAGCGCGAGCGATCCCGCGGCTATCGCCTTTTGCACGAAGGGGAAGGTCTGGAGGTTGGTAAGCGAGGTGCGGACCGCCTCATATTCCATTTCGCGAACGGCATCGTCGCCGTCGCCACAGCGCGATTTCACCGCTTCGCGCGCGTCGTCGAGGATGGTGACCCAGCTGGCAATGAAGCCGCCTTCGCCGGGTTCGGCGTCGCGGAACGCGCCGCTCAGCGCGGCATTGCAACCGCCGCAGGCGCCGTGGCCCATCACGACGATCTCTTCGACCTTCAGCTTGGTCACCGCAAATTCAAGCGCTGCCGACACGCCATGAAAGCCCGCGCGGGTTTCGAACGGCGGCACGAGCGCGGCGACGTTGCGGACCACGAAGATCTCGCCGGGAAGCGTATCGAAGATCTGCGCGGGTTCGACGCGGCTGTCCGAGCAGGCGATCACCATCACCTTGGGGCTCTGCCCTTCGCGCAATTCGAGCCAGCGGTCGCGCTGACGGCGAAGGTCGGACGTGCGGAAGCGGTGATAGCCTTCTACCAGGTTCGTGAAATAGGTCATCGTTCTCCTCTCGAGATGGGTTGAGCGGGACTTACTCGAAGTTAGCCCTACCTAACAAATGGACGGGATACGCGGCGGTTCCCGGCATTGTTTTGCAGCCCGTTGGTGGCTATCTGGCCATCATGAACGACGGTATCGCGCTCGCAAACCCCGCAATTAGCCCGCCCCGTGCGCGCAAGCCCGACTGGATCCGGGTGAAAGCGCCGACCTCGACCGGCTTTGCCGAAACCAAAGCGCTGATGCGCCGCCTGAACTTGGCGACGGTGTGCGAGGAAGCGGCTTGCCCCAATATCGGCGAGTGCTGGACCAAGAAGCACGCGACGGTGATGATCCTGGGCGACGTGTGCACCCGCGCCTGCGCCTTCTGCAACGTCAAGACCGGGATGCCGCGGATGGTCGATCCGCTCGAGCCGCAGCACACCGCCGACGCCGCCGCCGAACTGGGGCTGCAGCATATCGTCATCACCTCGGTCGATCGCGACGATCTGCCCGATGGCGGCGCGTCGCAGTTCGTAAAGGTGATCGAGGCGCTGCGACGGACCACCCCGGATACGACGATCGAAATCCTGACTCCCGATTTCCGCAACAAGGCGCAGGCGGCGGTCGAGGCGATCGTCACCGCGCGGCCCGACGTCTATAACCACAATCTGGAAACGGTCCCACGGCTGTACCCGACGATCCGGCCGGGCGCGCGCTACTATGCCTCGCTGCGGTTGCTCGAAAGCGTCAAGCGCCACGACCCGACGATCTTCACCAAATCGGGCGTGATGATGGGGCTGGGCGAGCAGCGCCTCGAAGTGCATCAGGTGATGGACGACATGCGTTCGGCCGATGTCGATTTCCTGACGATGGGCCAATATCTCCAGCCGACCCCGCGCCACGCCAAGGTCGAGGATTTCGTGACCCCGCAGGCGTTCGATGCCTATGCCGCGATCGCGCGCGCCAAGGGGTTCCTGCTGGTCGCCTCGTCACCGCTTACCCGCTCCAGCTACCATGCCGGCGAGGATTTCGCCCGGCTGCGTGCGGCGCGCGAGGCAAAACTGGGGCGCGTGCGCGCCTGATGCCCAAGCATACCGAAACCCGCCATCTGCCCTACACCCCCGAGCAGATGTTCGACATGGTGGCCGATGTCGGCCGCTATCCCGAATTCCTGCCTTGGGTCAGCGCGATCCGCGTGCGATCGAGCAACGCCAGCGAACTCGTCGCCGACATGATCGTGGGCTTCAAGGGGCTGCGCGAAACCTTCACCTCGAAGGTCCAGCTCGAACGGCCCGACCATATCCATGTCGCCTATCTCGACGGGCCGATGAAATATCTGAACAACGACTGGAAGTTCCGCGACGACGGCAAGGGTGGTTGCCTGGTCGATTTCTGCGTCGATTTCCAGTTCAAGAACCGGATGTTCGAAATGCTCGCGGGGCAGGTGTTCGATCGTGCGTTGCGCAAGATGATCGGCGCGTTCGAGGATCGCGCCGCGGTGCTTTACGGCTCGACCGGCGCAGGCATCAGCAGTTCGAGCGCACAAAGCGCCGCCTGAAGCCGCACGCCGCCGCGCCCGGTATCGGGGAAGTCACGCGAATCGGCCATGACCTCGCGCGGTTCGTCGCTGCGCTCGGCGACCGCGAACACGACCCGGCCGACGGGCTTCTTCTCGGTACCCCCCCCAGGACCGGCGACTCCAGTGATCGCGACGGCGATGTCGGCGCTCGATCGCTGGATCGCCGCTTGCGCCATCTGCCACGCCACCGCGACCGATACCGCGCCGAAGGTGTCGAGCACGTCGCCGCTCACCCCCAGCATCATCTTCTTGGCTTCGTTCGAATAGGTGACGAAGCTCGCATCGAACACGTCGGACGATCCCGGCACCTCGGTCAGCGCGGCAGCGACCAGCCCGCCGGTGCAGCTTTCGGCGAGCGCGACGCGTCGGCCGATCGCGCGATTGGCCTCGATCACCCGGGTCGCGCTGTCGATCAGTTCCTGGGGCAGCAACGTGTCGCGATGGGTCATCGGGTCGCTCCGGCGGGGCAGATGGTGATCGGCAGACGGCGGCGCGCCTCGGCGTCATTGTCGCCCGCGAGCTGCAGGATGGTAGTGACCAGCGATGCCGCGTTGCGCGCGGGTAGGGGTTCGACCAGCGCGACGACGCGCTCGATGCTGGCGCAGTCCTGCGCGCGGATTTGCTGGATCAGCAGCGGTGCCACCATCGCGGCGACCACCGGTTGCGCGAACTGCGAATCGAGAATCTGGCGGACATCGGCGCCGGCGATCCGCGCGATCGCGCTCCGCGCCAACGGCCAGGCACCCGCCGACTCGGTCTGGAACTTGGCGAGGAATGGCCCTGACTGACGGCGCAGCAGTGCGTTGGCGGGCAGATTGGCCGCGCAGGTCTGTCCGGTCTGGCGGATCACCTCGGGCGCCATGTAGAGAAACAATGCTTCGGCCTCGCGCTGGGGCACACATTGCCGCGCGGTCTGCGCAACCGCCGCACCTGGGAGCGCGATCGTTGCAACCGCCGCGAAAAAGGGCATGATACGCATCAGATTACTCCGGGTATGCGGACGGTTGCGGTCGCCATCGCGGCGATGCCTTCACCCCGCCCGGTGAAGCCCAGGCGCTCGGTGGTGGTTGCCTTCACGCTGACGCACGTGACGGGCAGGCGCAAGAGCTCGCCGATCCGCGCGCGGATCGCATCGCGATGCGGGCCGATCTTGGGTGCCTCGCAGATCAAGGTCAGGTCGACGAAGTCGATGATCCCCCCCTGCGCCGTAACGAGGCCAGCAGCGTGCTGGAGGAACTGTGCCGAATCGGCGCCCTTCCACTGCGGATCGCTCGGGGGAAAATGCATCCCGATATCGCCCGCCGCGATGGTCCCCAGCAGCGCGTCGGTGATCGCGTGGAGCCCGACATCGGCATCGCTATGCCCCGACAATCCCTTGTCGTGCGGGATCAGCACACCGCCGAGCCACAATTCCTCGCCGACTTCGAGCCGGTGGACGTCGTAGCCGCTGGCCGATCGGCTGATCAGCGCCGTGCCATGCGCTGCCTCGGCGGCGGCGAAATCGGCGGGGTGGGTAATTTTTTCGAGCATGCGATCTCCTTCGACGATGCAGACGCCATGACCGATCGCGCGCAGCATCTGCGCGTCGTCGGTCGCTTCGGCATCGGCAGGCCAGGCGCGGTGCGCGGCCAGCAGTTCGGGCAGGCGAAATGCCTGCGGGGTTTGGATGCGCCACAGACCGTCGCGCGATACGGTGTCGCCGAGCAGGTCGCCGGCGCGCGCGAGCGTGTCGGCGATCGGTAGCGCAGGCACCGCGCCTGGATGGTCGCCGAGCGCCGCGAGCAATGCGTCGATCACGCGGCCCGGCAGGAACGGGCGCGCAGCGTCGTGCACCAGCACTTGGTCGAAGCCTTGGGCGATCAGCGCATCGATGCCGTTGCGCACCGAATCGCGCCGAGTGGCACCGCCAAGGACGAAGCGAACATCGCCCACCGCCGCGTGTAGATCCGCTTGCTGGCCATCGCCGATCGCTATCAGAACGGTTTCGATCGCGGGATGATCACGCAGCGCCGTATAGGAATGTACCAGCATCGGCTTGCCCGCGAGCGTGGCGAACTGCTTGGGGCGTTCGCTGCCCGCGCGAATGCCCTGGCCGGCGGCGACGATCAGCGCGGCGGTGCGGTGGTTGGCCATCGCTGCCGCCTAGCGCAAGCCGGAGACCGCCGCCAGTCTTGCCATCTGCGGGCCTGCGCTGTACGGCTTGCCCGATTTTTAGGCACATCATGCAGACACCCAATCTCCATAATTTCCGCCCGATCGAGATCGGACCGGTGCGGATCGACAGCCCGGTGCTGCTCGCGCCGATGACCGGCGTCACCGATCGGCCCTTCCGCACGCTGGTCCGCCGTTTCGGATCGGGGCTCAACGTCACCGAGATGATCGCCAGCCAGGCGATGATCCGCGAAACGCGCCAGTCGCTGCAAAAGGCCGACTGGGATGCGGTCGAAGAGCCGATCTCGATGCAGCTCGCGGGTTGCACCCCGCATGAAATGGCCGAGGCGGCGAAGCTCAACGAGGATCGCGGCGCGGCGATCATCGACATCAACATGGGCTGCCCGGTCAAGAAGATCGTCAATGGCGACGCGGGCTCGGCGCTGATGCGCGACCTGCCTAACGCCGCCGCGATCATCGACGCCACGGTGAAGGCGGTGAAGGTGCCTGTGACGCTCAAGATGCGGATGGGTTGGTGCCACGACAGCCTGAACGCCCCTGAACTGGCGCGGATCGCCGAGGATTTGGGCGTGAAGCTGATCACCGTCCACGGCCGAACGCGCAACCAGATGTACAAGGGCTCGGCCGATTGGGGCTTCATCCGCCGGGTGAAGGACGCGGTATCGCTGCCGGTGATCGCCAATGGCGACATCTGCTCGATCGCCGATGCCGAAGCCGCGCTCGAACAATCGGGCGCCGACGGGCTGATGATCGGCCGCGGTGCTTATGGCCGGCCGTGGCTGCTGGGGCAGGTGATGCAGTGGTTCGCCACCGGCCGTGAAGTGCCCGATCCGTCGATCAGCGACCAATATGACATGATCGCCGAGCATTATGACGCGATGCTGAGCCATTACGGGATCGAAACCGGCGTGAACATGGCGCGCAAGCATATCGGTTGGTACACGCGCGGGCTGCATGGCTCGGCCGAGTTCCGCAATCGCGTCAACCAGATCGCCGATCCGCGTACGGTGCAGGCGATGCTCGCCGAATTCTACGCCCCCTGGCGATCGCGCGCCGCGGCGTGATGGCGGGGGCGGGTTCGCCTGCATTTGCCGATCTGTTCGCCGCACTGCCGGTAGCGGTGCTGGTGCTCGATGCCGGCGACGGCGTGGTGTTCGCCAATGGCGCGTGCGAGCAACTGCTCAACCAGTCCGAGCGATCGATGCGCGGGCTGGGGTTTCACCAGATTCTCGACCTGCCCGAAGAATATGCCGCGCGGCGCGACCGCGGGCTCGCGCTGTTCGACACCGACCTCACGACGCAGCGCGGGCATCGTATCCGCGTCGACCTGATCGAGGCGATGCTGGGCGATCATCCGGGCTGGCGGATCGTGACGCTGCACGATCTGGCGGTGGCGCGGCGGCACAGCGCGGGGGATCGCGGGGCGGGCGCGCGGGCGGCAGTCGGCGCCGCGGCGATGCTCGCGCACGAGATCAAGAACCCGCTGTCGGGAATACGCGGCGCGGCCCAGCTGCTCGGATCGGGCGGCGGCGACGGCGAACTGACCGAGCTCATCACCACCGAGGTCGATCGGATCGCCGCGCTGATCGATCGGATGCAGGATTTCACCGACACCCGCACCCCAGCGCTCGAGTCGGCGAACATCTATCCGCTGCTGGCGCATGCCCGCCGCGTCGCGAGCGCAGGCTTTGCGCGCGACCTGGTGATCGAGGAGCGCTTCGATCCCTCGCTGCCGCCGGTGATGCTCGACGGCGATCGCTTCCTCCAGGTGATGCTCAACCTGCTCAAGAACGCTGCCGAGGCGGTGGCGGGGCAGGACGATGCGCGGATCGTGATCGCCACCGCCTATCGCCACGGCATGTCGGCGAGCGCAGGCCCCGGTCGCCCGCGCCAGCCGCTGCCGATCGAAATCTGCGTGCTGGACGATGGCCCAGGCGCCCCCGCCGACATCGCCGCGCACCTGTTCGAACCCTTCGTTTCGGGCAAGCCCGAGGGGCAGGGGCTCGGGCTGCCGCTCGTCGAGAAGCTGGTGCGCGATATGGGCGGGATCGTCGGCTATGCGCGCGAAGGGGAGCCCGAATGGACGGTGTTGCGCTTGCTGTTGCCACGGGCGCCCGAATGAACCCGGTCGGCAGCATCCTGGTATGCGACGACGACGCCGCGATCCGCACGGTGATCGCGCAGGCGCTGCGGCGGGCAGGCCATCGCGTCGTCACCGTCGGGACGCTGGCGCTGTTGCGCAGTGAACTCGCGAGCGGGCTTCCCGATGTGGTCGTCACCGACGTCATTCTGCCCGACGGTAACGGGCTCGATTTCGCCGCGACGCTCACCGCCGAGCATCCGCGGCTGCCGGTGATCGTGCTGTCGGCGCAGAACACGCTGACCACCGCGGTGCGCGCGACCGAGGCAGGAGCGTTCGATTACCTGCCCAAGCCCTTCGACCTCGACGTGCTTGCCGATACCGTCCGCAGCGCGTTGGCGCGGCGCGTCGGGCGACCGATCGACGCGATCGATGGCGAAGACCCCGGGGTGCCGCTGATCGGGCGTTCGCCGCCGATGCAGGAAGTGTATCGCGTCATCGCGCGCGTGGTGGCGAACGACCTTACGGTGCTGATTTCGGGCGAATCGGGTACCGGCAAGGAGCTGGTGGCGCGCGCGATCCACGATCTGGGGCCGCGCCGGCATGCGCCGTTCATCGCGCTCAACATGGCGGCGATCCCGCGCGAGCTGATCGAGGCCGAGTTGTTCGGGCATGAACGCGGCGCCTTCACCGGGGCAGCGGCGCGCGTTGCGGGCAAGTTCGAACAGGCGGCGGGGGGGACGCTGTTCCTTGACGAGATCGGCGACATGCCGATGGAGGCGCAGACGCGGCTGCTGCGCGTGCTGCAGTCGGGCGAGTTTACCACCGTCGGCGGCGCGCGGACGATCCGCGCCGACGTTCGCATCGTTGCTGCCACGAACAAGGATTTGCAGCTACAGGTAGGGCAGGGGCAGTTTCGCGAAGACCTGTTCTACCGGCTCAACGTGGTGCCCGTCGCGCTGCCGTCGCTGCGCGAACGCCGGCAGGATATCGGGCTGCTCGCGCGCCATTTCCTCGATCGCGCCGCCGAGAATGGCCTGCCGCGCAAGGGGATCGATCGCAGCGCGCTGATGGCGCTCGAAGCCTATGACTGGCCGGGCAATGTCCGCGAGCTCGATAACCTCATGCGCCGGGTGGCGGCATTGGGCCGCGACGAGACGATCGGCGCCGACGAGATCCGCTCGAACCTCGGCAAGGAACCGCCGGCCACCGCCGAACCCGATCCCGACCTTGCCGCCGCGATCCACGCGCGGCTCGAACGGATGGCGCGCGACGAGCCGCGCGCGTTCGAGGACGGCACGCTGTACGACCGGATCGTCGCCGAGGTCGAACGTCCGCTGATCGAGGCGGTGCTGGCGCGGTGCGGGAACAACCAGCTGCGTGCTGCACGCGTGCTGGGGATCAATCGCAACACGCTGCGCAAGCGGCTCGACACGCTCGAGATCGATACCGCGCGGCGGACGGTGACCGAGTAGCGGCCACCCGATCGGTCGAGCGGCAGAATATGTGTTTTCTAGGCAACGCTCTCGTTGTACCGTTGCAACGATGGAGGCAATGATCGACCCCGGATATCATGCCGCGCCGAGCGACCAGCGCCGCGCGGTAACGCCGGTCATCGAATGGGCGGTGCTAGCGGGCGCGATCGCGATCGGAATCGCGACCTATTTCATCATCACCGGCAGTACTGCGAGCGCCCGGCCCTTGTCGCCGCCGGTGGTGGCGCTGCTGCTGATCGCCAACATGCTGCCGGGGGTAGGGCTGCTGGTGCTGCTCGGCCGCCGCATCGCCAAGGCGCGCGCCGCGCGCTCGCCGATCGGCGGCGGGGGACAGCTGCACGTCCGATTGGTCGCGCTCTTCTCGGTCCTGGCGAGCGTGCCGCTGATCCTGGTGACGATCGTCGCGTCGCTGCTGTTCCAATATGGCGTCGAATTCTTCTATTCGGACCGTGCGCGCGACATGATCGAGCGCGCGGCGACGCTCGCCAACGAATCCTATACCGAGATGACCCAGTGGGTCGACAAGGAGAATATCGCGGTCGGGACCGACGTCTATAACCTGCTGTCGCAGGGCTATGGCTTCGACACCCCCGAGTTCGTCGAGATCTACAGCCAGAGCGTGCTGCAGCGCAGTCTGGCCGAATCGATCGTTTTCAAGGTTTCCCCCAAGGACGAGATCCTTACCTTCGCGCTGATCGACCCGTATGAAAACGGTCTGGCTCGGCAAATCAAGATCGCCGATGTCCGCGCGGTCGACGCAGGCAGGCCGAGCGTCGTCAGCGTCAATGGCGAGCGGATCCAGTCGCTCGCTCGTGTGCCCAATACCGAATATCTGATCGCTTCGAGCCGCGTGGTCGGCGCACGCGAACTGATGCTGCGCAAGCAGCGCGCCGAATCGGTGGTGGCCGACTATCGCGCGCTGCAGGCCCGGTCGCGCGAATTGCAGCTGTTGTTCAACCTGGCGCTGCTCGGCATCTCGTTGGTGATCGTCGCGGCCGCGGTGTTCGTCGCGCTTGCGGTCGCCGATCGATTGGTGCGCCCGGTCGGCGAACTGGTGGGTGCCGCGCGGAGGGTCGCGAGCGGCGATCTCGATGCGCGGGTGGCGCAGCCCAAATCCCAGGATGAGGTCGGCACGCTCGCCAGCGCTTTCAACCAGATGACCGAGCGGCTGCAGCAACAGACCAATGCGCTGGTCAACGCCAACGCGCAGATCGAAAGCCGGCGCGCGCTGATCGAAGCGGTGATGTCGGGGGTGAGCGCCGGGGTCATGTCGATCGGCGCCGATCGCACCGTTCGGCTGATCAACAGCTCGGCGATCGCGCTGTTGAAGGCGAGCGACAGCCCGGTGGGCCGCCCGCTCGGCGACGTCGCGCCCGAACTCGCGGCCTTGCTCGACAGCGACCAGCGCGAGGCGGTGGTCCAGCTCAACGCCGGCGGAGAGGCCAAGACGCTTGCGGTCAAGATCGCGCGCGACGACGATATGGGCCTGATCCTCACCTTCGACGACATCACCCAGCAATTGCTCGATCAGCGCCGCGCGGCATGGTCCGACGTCGCGCGCCGGATCGCGCACGAGATCAAGAACCCGCTCACCCCGATCCAGCTCGCCGCCGAGCGGCTCCAGCGCCGCTATGGCAAGCAGATCGATCCCGAGGACGGCACCTTCGCGCGGCTGACCGAGACGATCGTCCGCCAGGTCGGCGATCTGCGCCGGATGGTCGACGAATTCTCGTCGTTCGCGCGGATGCCCAAACCGGTGTTCGAGCGAGAATCTTTGGTCGACATCGCGCGCCAGGCGCTGTTCCTCCACGAAGTCGCGCATCCCGAGATCGGCTTCGAGCTCGACCAGGACGACGCGCCCGAGGCGCTGGTGTGCGATCGCCGCCAGCTAGGCCAAGCGCTGACCAACGTCATCAAGAACGCGGTCGAGGCGATCGAGGCGCGCACCGGCGACGACCTGCCCGCGGGCGAGATCGCGCTGTCGCTGCGCGTCGAGGCCGATGGCCGCGCGGTGATCGAGCTGACCGACAATGGCGTCGGGCTACCGGTCGAGCGCGACCGGATCGTCGAGCCCTATATGTCGACGCGCAACCGCGGTACCGGGCTTGGCCTCGCCATCGTCAAGAAGATCGTCGAGGAGCATTTCGGGACGATGGAATTTTCCGATCGCGCCGCGGGCGGCACCCGCGTGACGATGAGCTTCGATGCCCAGCTGCTCGCCAAGCTCACCAGCGACGGCGCGAGCGACGACGAAGACGACGACCTGCCGATCATGCTTACCCGAAATCGGACTTGAATCATGAGTTTAGACATCCTCGTCGTCGACGACGAACGCGACATCCGCGAACTGGTGGCCGGCGTTTTGGAAGACGAAGGCTATGCCACGCGCACCGCCGCCGACAGCGATGCGGCGCTCGAGGCGATCGCCGCGCGGCGGCCCTCGCTGGTGCTGCTTGATGTGTGGCTGCACGGATCGAAGCTCGACGGGCTCGAACTGCTCGAAGAGATCAAGCGGCGCGACCCGACGGTGCCGGTGCTGGTGATTTCGGGCCACGGCAATCTGGACACCGCGGTCGCGGCGATCCGGCGCGGCGCATCGGACTTCATCGAAAAGCCGTTCGAAGCCGAGCGGCTGGTGCTGATGGTCGAACGCGCGACCGAGACCGAACGGCTAAAGCGCGAGATCGCGTCGCTGCGCGCCTCGGCGGGTCGCGAGACCGATCTGACGGGCAATTCGGCGGCGATCAACACCGTTCGCGCGACGCTGAAACGCGTCGCGGGGACCGGCAGCCGGGTGCTGATCTCGGGCGGGGCAGGGGTCGGCAAGGAGGTCGCCGCGCGGCTGTTGCACGGCTGGAGCCTGCGCGCCGCCGCGCCCTTCGTCATCGTCAGCGCGGCGCGGATGACCCCCGAGCGAGTCGATGAGGAATTGTTCGGGATCGAGGACGCCAACGACCTCGTGCGCCCCGGTCTGCTCGAACAGGCGCATGGCGGCACCTTGTTCCTCGACGAGATCGCCGACATGCCGATCGCGACGCAGGCGCGGATCCTACGCGTGCTGACCGACCAGAGCTTCAGCCGGGTAGGGGGCACGCGCGTCGTCAAGGTCGATGTCCGCGTCGTATCGGCGACCGCGCGCAATCTGATCGACGAGATCGCCGAGGGGCGGTTCCGCGAGGACCTGTATTACCGGCTCAACGTGGTGCCGGTCGCGATCCCGTCGCTCACCGAACGGCGCGAGGATATTCCCCCGCTGGTAGAGCATTTCGTTGCGCATTATGCCGCCGAACGCCGCGTGCCGACCCCCGACATTGCGGGCGACGCGATGGTCGCGCTGCAATCCTATGAATGGCCGGGCAATGTCCGCCAGCTGCGCAACGTCGTCGAACGCACCGTCATCCTGACGCCGGGCAACCGGATAGGCCGGATCGATCTCGATTTGCTGCCCCCCGAAGTGCTCGGCACCGGCAGCGATGGCGGGCAGGGGATGGGTGCAGGGGCGATCATGGGGACGCCGCTGCGCGAGGCCCGCGAGACCTTCGAGCGCGAATATCTGCGCGTCCAGATCCGCCGCTTCTCGGGCAACATCTCGCGCACCGCCAGCTTCATCGGGATGGAGCGCTCGGCGCTGCACCGCAAGCTCAAGCTGCTCGGGATCACCGAAACGCGCGACGAGTGAGGCTGTGGCTGGACGTTCACGGGCCGGCTTCCTAGATTAACGGCGCGGGCGAAGCGATGCGCGCGCGACCGACGTCGGGGAACGGCGCATTCGCGGGACATGTCCCGCCAAAAACAAAGGCAGCCATCATGGCCGAAAAGCAAACCTCGCTGCAGGATCAGTTCCTGAACGCGCTCCGCCGGACCAAGACCCCGGTCACCATGTTCCTGGTCAAGGGCGTCAAGCTGCAGGGCATCGTCACCTGGTTCGACAATTTTTCGGTGCTGCTGCGCCGCGACGGCCAATCGCAGCTGATCTACAAGCATGCGATCTCGACGATCATGCCGACCGGCCAGATGGACCTGGCGCCGATCATCGAAAGCGTGGCAGCTTCGCAGGCCAAGCAGCCGGTATTGCAGGAGATTTTCCTCACCGCGGTGCGCAAGCAGGCCGAGCCGGTGACGATGTTCCTGGTCAATGGCGTAATGCTGCAGGGCCAGATCGCGGCGTTCGACCTGTTCTGCATGCTGCTCCAGCGCGACGGCATGTCGCAGCTCGTCTACAAGCATGCGGTATCGACGGTGCAGCCCGCCAACCCGCTGAACCTGGCCGATGAGCAAACCCAGCCGGACGCGCCTTGAGTACCGGCTTCGAACGCGACGGGGAGGATTTCGCGCGCGGCGCGCGGGCGATCGTGGTGCTGCCCGATCAGGGCGGATCGTCGCGCGACACCGATGCGCGGCTCGAAGAGACTGCCGGGCTAGCCGCCGCGATCGGCGTCGAGGTGCGCGAGCGGATCGCCTTCCGTATCCGCGCGCCCAAGCCCGCGACATTGCTGGGTGCCGGGCAGGTCGAACAGTTGGCCGAGAAGGTTCGCGACGACGCGATTACGCTCGCGGTGTTCGATTCGGCGCTGACCCCGGTACAGCAGCGCAACCTCGAAACCGGGCTCGGCTGCAAGGTCATCGACCGCACCGGGCTGATCCTCGAAATCTTCGGCGAGCGCGCGCGCACCGCCGAAGGGCGGCTTCAGGTCGAGCTGGCGCATCTCGACTATCAATCGTCGCGGCTGGTGCGCAGCTGGACCCATCTCGAACGCCAGCGCGGCGGTTTCGGTTTTCTCGGTGGTCCGGGCGAAACGCAGATCGAGGCCGATCGCCGCCTGATCCGCGATCGCATGGCACGGTTGCGGCGCGAGCTCGACCAAGTCAGCCGCACGCGCTCGCTCCATCGCGATCGGCGCCAGCGCGCGCCTTGGCCGGTGGTTGCACTGGTGGGCTACACCAACGCCGGCAAATCGACGCTGTTCAACCGGCTGACCGGTGCCGCGGTGATGGCCGAAGACCTGTTGTTCGCGACGCTCGACCCGACCTTGCGCCAGGTCCAGTTTCCCGGCGTCGACAAGGCGATCCTGTCGGACACCGTCGGCTTCGTCTCGGACCTGCCGACCCAGCTGGTGGCATCGTTCAAGGCGACGCTCGAGGAAGTCATCTCGGCCGACCTGCTGATCCATGTCCGCGACGTCGCGCACCCCGACAGCGACGCGCAGCGCGCCGATGTCGAAAAGGTGCTCAGCGAAATCGGTGTCGCCGAGACGACACCGCGGCTCGAGGCGTGGAACAAGCTCGACCTGCTCGACGAAGAAGCGCGCGAATACCTTACCAACAAGGCAGCGGCGCGCGACGATGTCGCGATCCTGTCGGCGCTGACGGGGGAGGGCGTCGACGCGATGATCGAGGTCGCCGCCGCGCGGCTGACCCAGGGGCATCGGCGCTATCATCTGACGCTCGAAGCCGGCGACGGGGCGGGGGCCGCCTGGCTCCATCAGCATGGCGAAGTGCTCGATCACTGGATCGAGGAGGGCGATGCGATCTACGAAGTGCGGATGGCGCCCGCCGATCGCGAGCGGTTCGCCCAGCGCTGAAGCGTCAGCGCCGGGCTTCGCTCGCCTTTGCGCCAAGCCACAGCGCTTCCTTTTCGTCGAGGCTCAGGCCGGGGAAGTCGCTGCCGGCTTGCTGCTCCATCGCGCGGAAACGGCGTTCGAACTTGGCATTGGCGGCGCGCAGCGCGGCTTCGGGATCGACGCCCTGGTGCCGCGCCCAATTGACGACCGAGAAGAGCAGGTCGCCGATCTCGCCCTCGATCTCGCTCGGCGATGCGGCCTCGACCTCGGCGAGCTCTTCGTCGATCTTCGCGCGCGCGCCGCTGGCGTCGGGCCAGTCGAAGCCGACGCGGGCGGCGCGCTTCTGCAGCTTTTCGGCGCGCAGCAAGGCTGGCATCCCGAGCGCGACGCCATCGAGCGCACCCGAATCGGCACGCGCATGGCGTTCGGCGGCCTTCATTTGTTCCCAGCCGGGGAAATGCACCGCGTCGCCGAAGATATGCGGGTGGCGGCGCTCCATCTTGTCGCTGACCGCAGCGACCACGTCGGGCAGCGCGAAAGCGCCGGCTTCCTCGGCCATCCGGCTGTGGAACACCACCTGGAGCAACAGGTCGCCGAGCTCGTCTTTGAGATCGGCCATATCGCCGCGATCGATCGCATCGGCGACTTCATAGGCTTCCTCGATCGTATAGGGCGCGATCGAGGCAAAGCTCTGCGCAAGATCCCATTCGCAACCATGCTGGGGATCGCGGAGCCGTGCCATGATCGCCGTCAATCGCTCAATCATCTGACCTCCGGGTGATGTTATCCATCGAACCGATAATATGTATTATGTTAAATACTAGATTATGGTTGGCGGTCGGGCTCGAGGATCAGCGTCCGTTGCTCGACGCGCCACGACCCCAATCGCGACAGGAAGTTCATCCCAATCACGTTCACGTCGCCGAAGCTCGGCGCCACCACCACCGAAAGGTCGCGGGTTTCGAGCTGCCCGTCAATCGACACGGTCTGCGCTACGCCGCGCCGCGCCGATACGGTGCCGTTCGCCGTGTTGAGCAACACCGGCAAGCCGGCGCGCGATACGTCGATGCCGGCGCGCTCGGCGGTTTCCACCGACAGCGCGGTGATCGTTGCGCCGCTATCGATCAGCATCCGCGTCGGCTGCCCGTTGATCGACACGCGGGCATAGAAATGGCCGTCGGGCGATTGGCGGATCCGCACGGTATCGCCCTCGACCGCTTGCCCTGAAATCCCCAGCCGCTCGCCGACACCGCCCAGCGCCATCTCGATGCTGTCGCGGTTGAGCACCGCGACAGAGATCAGCCCGATGATCAGCACCCAGCTGATCAGCGACCGCAGGAACAGCCCGAACGACATCCGGCGCAGGCTCAGCGAGCTCAGCACCAACACCAGCACCCCGATGCCGAGCACCAGGTTGAGCGTGTCGTCCTCGGTCATGCGATGATTTCCATCCCGTCATAGCCGGGTTCGACCCCCGCCGGCAGCGATGCGCGCAGCGCCGCGTAGTCCATCGACTGGTCCATGTGGATCAACGCGGCAAAACCCGGCCGGATACGCGCGATATATTCGAGCGTAGCCTCGAGATGCGGGTGCGAAGGATGCGGCTGGTGGCGAAGCGCATCGACTACCCAGACGTCGCAACCTTGATACAGATCCTGCATATCAGCGGTAAGCTCATGGAAATCGGTCGAATATACGATCGATGAATCGCCATGGTCGAAGCGAAGGCCGGCGCTCGTAATGTCGCCGTGCGGCTGGTCGACCACACGCACCACGACATCGCCAATCGTCACGCTATCATCCAGCGGTTGCAGCTCGACCGTCGGCGGATACGGCCCGCGACCGTGGAAGACATAGGCAAACCGCCTTTCCAGTCCCGCGAAAGTGTGCGGCCGCGCATAGCCCGCGACCTGCCGACCGCGATTGTGCGCGATCTGGCGCAGATCGTCGATACCATGGGTGTGATCGGCATGATCATGCGTCCAGATCACCGCATCGACGTCGCCGATATCGGCCAGTAGCAACTGTTCGCGCATGTCGGGACCGGTGTCGATCAGGATACGCGTCGTCGCCGTGGACACCAGCGCCGCGCACCGCGTGCGGCGGTTGCGCGGCTCGGTAGGATCGCACGCGCCCCAGTCGTTGCCGATCCGCGGCACGCCGCTCGACGTGCCCGATCCCAGCAAGCGGATTTTCACGCGCGGGTCTTGGCGAACAGGGTGTGGAAATTCTCGGCGGTCGCCTTCGCCAGCACCTCGACCGGTTCGCCGCGCAGCTCGGCGAGGAACGCGGCGGTGTAGGCGACGAACGCGGGCTCGCCTGGCCGTCCGCGATGCGGCACCGGGGCTAGAAAGGGCGCGTCAGTCTCGATCAGCAGTCGATCGAGCGGCAGCCGTGCGGCAATCGCCTGCAGGTCGCGCGCGCTCTTGAACGTCACGATGCCCGAAATCGAGATGTAGAAACCCAGCGCAAGCGCTTGATCCGCAAAGCCGCTGGTGCCGGTGAAGCAGTGGATCACCCCGCCAAAGGCCCCCTTCCCCAGCTCGTCGCGCAGGATCGACACGGTATCGTCCTCGGCGTCGCGGCTGTGCACGACGATCGGCAGCCCGGTTGTGCGTGCGGCGACGCAATGCGCGCGGAAGCTCACCGCCTGCGCCGCGCGGTCGCTATGATCGTAGTGATAGTCGAGGCCGCATTCGCCCAGGCCGACGACGCGCGGATGGTCGGCCGCTGCGGTCAGCGCATCGGCATCGATATGCGGATGCGCATCGGCGTCGTGCGGGTGGACGCCGATCGTCGCCCAAACATCGGGCTCGCGCTCGGCGGTCGCGACAACGTCGCCCCACTCGCTCTCGCGCGTCGAGATGTTGAGCATTGCCCCCACCCCACGCGCTCGCGCCCGCGCCAGCACCGCCTGCTGTTCGTCGACCAAGCCTCTGTAATTCAGGTGGCAGTGACTGTCGGCCAGCATCATGCCGCCGGTTCCTCCTCGGGGATGTCCAGTCGAGGGAAGATGGGGGTCGGCGGCGCGATCCGAAACCCCGTCGCTGCGTGCGCGGCGTACCAAGTTTCGTCGGCAAGCGCCGCGTGGCTGCGATCCTCGACCCCCAATTGGTCGAGCATCGAGCCGGCGGCAGCTGGCACCACCGGCAGGATCGTGATCGCGCACAGCCGGATCGCGCGGATCAGCGTGCCGAGCACCGCCTCCATCCGCTCGGGATCGGTCTTGCGCAGCGCCCAGGGCGCCTGCGCATCGATATATTGGTTGCAGGCGAAAACCCCGCGCATCCAGGCCTCGAGCGCCTGGGTGAGCCCATGATCGCCGAAGAGCCGGACGAACTCGGCGTTCGCCTCGCCCACGGTCGCCAGCAACGCCGCGTCGGCAGGATCGCCCCGCCCCGCCCCCGGCATCGCGCCGTCGAGATTCTTGGCGATGAACGCCAGCGTCCGCTGCGCCAGATTGCCGAAGCTGTTCGACAGATCGGCATTGGCGCGCATCGCGATCGCGCGCGGCGAATAGCTGCCATCCTGTCCCCAACCGATGTCGCGCAGCAGGAAATAGCGCAGCGCATCGACCCCGAATGCATCGGCGAGCGCCATCGGATCGGCGACGTTGCCGAGCGACTTCGACATCTTCTCGCCGCGGTTGAGCACGAAGCCGTGGCCGAATACCTCCTTTGGCAGCGCAAGCCCCGCCGACATCAGGAACGCCGGCCAATAGACCGCGTGGAAGCGAACGATGTCCTTGCCGATGATGTGCGACGCCGCCGGCCAATAGCGCGAAAGCTCGCCGCCATCGGGATAACCGGTGCCGGTGAGATAGTTGGTGAGCGCATCGACCCAGACATACATCACATGCCCATCGCTGCCCGGCACCGGCACGCCCCAATCGAAGCTGGTGCGCGATACCGACAAGTCGATCAGCCCACCCTCGACGAAGCGAAGCACCTCGTTGCGGCGGCTTTCGGGGCGGATGAAGCCGGGATTGGCGGCGTAGAAATCGAGCAAGGGCTGCTGATATTTCGACAGGCGAAAGAACCAGGTCTCCTCGGCGGTCCATTCGACCGGAGTGCCCTGCGGCGAAAGCTTGACGCCCCCTGCCCCCTCGGTCAGTTCCTTTTCCTCGTAGAAGGCTTCGTCGCGAACCGAATACCAGCCCTCGTAGCGATCGAGATACAGGTCGCCCGCGTCCTGCATCGCCTGCCAGATCGCCTGGCTGGCGCGATAATGCTCAGGCTCGACGGTGCGGATGAACCGATCACACGAAATATTCAGACGCTGTGCCATGTCGCTGAAATATCCCGACATCTCGTCGGCAAGCGCGCGCACCGGTACGCCGCGGTCGCGCGCGGTCTGGACCATCTTGAGGCCATGTTCGTCGGTGCCGGTCTGGAAGCGCACGTCGCGCCCCGCCTGGCGCTGGAACCGCGCGATCGCGTCGGCGGCGATCATTTCATAGGCGTGGCCGATATGCGGCTTGCCGTTGGGATAATGGATCGCGGTGGTGATGTAATAAGGTTCGGCCATGCGCGGCGTTTAGGGGGTGGGAGGGGCGTGGCACAAGCCCCGTTGCCAAGCCGTCAGCGCGCCAGGCGTGCGACGATGCCGCCGATTTCGAACACCGCCGCGCCCGCGTCCTGCGACAGGCCGATCGCCGCACCCGCCACCTCCTTGGCGGCGGCGTGTGCGTCGAGCGCGTCGCGAAGCGCACTGCCCTGCAACAGCCGCGCACGCTCGGCGAGGAAGGCGGGTACGCGTTCGAGAAATGCGACATAGCGGGGGTGCGCAGCCTTCACCCCCAGCGCCTTGGCGAGCCGTGAACGGATCGCATTGTCGGCATCGCCGCGATCGGCGAGGAGCGTCAGGTCGCGCTCGATCGATGCCATGTCGAGCCCGGCAAAGCGCAGCGCGCGCCCCGGCGACCCAGCGCCTGCACGCACCAGCACCGCGATCTCGTCGTCGCCCGCCTCGGGCAGTTCGTGCCGCAGCACCGCCGCCACCTCGGCATCCTCGAGCGCGGCAAAGCGCAGCAGGCGGCAGCGCGAGCGGATCGTCGGCAACAGCCGCCCCGGCGCATGGCTCACCAGCAGGAAGATCGTCCCTGCCGGCGGCTCTTCGAGGTTCTTGAGCAAAGCATTGGCGCCGCCGCGCTCGAGATCGTCAATCGAATCGATCAGCACCACGCGGCGCGACGACATCGACGGCTTGGTCGCGAACATCGGCTGCAACGTGCGCACCTGCGCGATCGTGATGCTGCGTGCGACATCCTGGTCGGGCTTCTCGGCATCCTTGGGCAGCCGCGCCAGCAGCCTAAAATCGGGATGTGACCCGGCATCGAGCAACGCGCCGATCCGATGCCCCGCAGGCACTGCCGCCGTAGGGTCGAGCGAAGGATCGGCGGCATGAGCGAGCATCCGCCGCGCCATATCATGCGCGAACCCCGCCTTGCCGGTGCCCTCGGGACCGGTGATCAGCCACG